>NZ_CP038015.1:505000-837500 GCF_004367585.1 Paenisporosarcina antarctica | reverse complement strand
CTCTAATCTTTTATCAATTGGTTCATCACTTGATAGTAATTCTTCGTAAAGTTTATAAATGGCAGGTTCTATTATTTTGACTTGTGACCAGACCGTTACTTCCGAATGCATACCGTTTTCAAAAACAGCTAAGCGAGCAAGATGATGTAATGAATCCACTATGTGATTGTAAGCATCCATATAGTTTTTTTGTTCAAAGAACACTTTTCCTTCTAAATAACGACGTATAAGTTTTGAAAACTCAATCCCCATTTTAATTTTACGTCCGTAAAATGGAAAATCTTTAAGTTCCGTTTTTAATTCGTGAACAAATTCGTTTCGATCAAACATGACACGTCCATAAAAAATCCAATCCACGATTTTTCGGTTTGTGCCGAGTAGTAACCATTTACGTAATTGTTTTTCCGAAACAATGTGCATTGCAGCTTTTTTATCATTAAATGTATAGTGTTTAGTAAAAACAGGTTGATTTGAGTCTTTTGTTAAAATTAGAAGTATGGTATCGAATGTATCTGTTACTTGGCTAACTTTCTCTCTCTTCTCAATTAAAATGACGCCGAGCGTATTTGGATGACTCGCTCTTTCCTGATAAATAGGACGTAGAATTTGTTCCAACGGTAGTCCCCCCTATAAATTAATAAGAAATGTTATATGTACTTTTTTCGACAAAGATTGTTAAATTCCTTCAAGCGATTTACAATGCCAATTATGGTATAGTAATCATGGTTAAGGAGGAACACAATATGAAACCTTATAAAAACAAAATAAATCGGATTCGTTCATTTGCATTATCATTAATATTCATCGGATTTGTCATTATGTACATCGGAATCTTCTTCCGTGAAAATCAAATAGTCATGACAATATTTATGTTTTTAGGGCTCATTGCTATTTTAGGTAGTACAGGCGTTTACGCTTGGATTGGTATGTTATCTACTAAAGCAGCTCAAGTCGTTTGTCCAAACTGTGGAAAACATACGAAAGTATTAGGTCGTGTTGATATGTGTATGTATTGCAGAGAACCTCTTACTCTAGACCCTACTTTAGAGGGACAAGAATTTGATCAAGCGCTAAATCGTAAAAAATCATAGTAGATTGAGCTAACATTCTATATAGAATGTTAGCTTTTTTTGCGCAAAATAAAAAGAGCACGTATGCTCTTTTCAATTATTGCATTTTTGTAGCTTGTGATATACAAGTTGGACATGAACCATAAATTTCCAAGCGGTGTGAATTCACTTGGAATCCAGTTAAGTGAGAAGCTAATTGTTCAACTTCATCTAAACCAGGGTAATGAAAATCTACAATTTTACCGCATGAATCACAAATAATATGGTAATGTTCAATTGTCACGAAATCAAACCGGCTAGATGAATCGCCAAAAGTTAATTCTTTAACTAATCCCGATTCTCTAAATACACGGAGATTATTATAGACAGTAGCGACGCTCATATTTGGAAACTTATCTTCAAGTGCTCTATATATTTCATCTGCTGTTGGATGAATCATTGATTGGATGAGAAATTCTAAAATTGCATGACGCTGTGGTGTAATTCGAACTCCTGTAGATTTCAAAGTATCCAATGCGTCACGCAAATGCACTTCAGTCATCGCCATGCACCTCACTTCATAAATATTCTTATTTTATAATCGTTATAATTAGTATAAGGAAAAAGTGAGGTGAAAGTCAACCATAACCCCTTTATATCAAGGGATTACTCAGCATGTAAACCCTTTTCTCTTTGTCCAAGACGTAGATTAATGAAGCGAGCTGCGACAAACAAGAAATCTGATAATCGATTTAAATAAGCTAAAACGAGTGGAGATACATCCTTACCAATACTTACAGCCCCACGCTCTGCACGACGAACTATTGTACGTGCGACATGAAGAACAGCTCCTGCAGGATGACCGCTTGGTAAAATAAAGTTTGTCAAAGCCGGTAAGTTTGCGTCCCATTCGTCAATCAACGCTTCTAACTTCATTATTTCACTTTCTTCTAACTTCCATTTCACTTCTTTACCTTTTGGTGTTGCTAGTTCAGCTCCTACATGAAAGAGTGTGGTTTGTATTTGATGGAAAGCTTTTTGTACTTCTTCTTGTTCTTCAAAAAATTCGTGTTGGATATAACTCATCGCAAGTCCAATCATAGAGTTTGCTTCGTCACATGTACCATACGCCTCGACAAGTGCATCATTTTTTGCAACTCGTGTTCCATAGATAAGTGAAGTTGTACCTTTGTCGCCCGTTTTTGTATAAATTTTCATATTAATACCCCTTTTCTGAATCTATAATATTTTTATAATCTGATCCTTCTTTATTCCATTGATGTAAGTTTTCTATGAAAATGTTTAATGCTCGTGAAACATACTCAGAAGAATGACTTGAAACATGAGGTGAAACAATAACCCCTTCCATTGTCCATAGAGGATGATTTTTACCAAGCGGTTCTTTTTCAAAAACATCTAATACTGCGAAAGCAATTTGACGTTCTTGCATCGCCTTAACTAGTTGTTCTTCTTTTACTAAATCCCCACGACCAAAGTTCATGAAGATGGCATCCTTTTTCATCAAAACGAAATGTTCATATGTAAGCAGTCCGCGTGTTTCTGGAGTGCTTGGCAATACTGAAATGACAATATCAACTGTTGGTAGTACGTCATTTAATTGGTCGAATGAAATCATGTGATCCATATGTAATGCATGGTTGCCAGAACGATTACAACCAGTTGTTGTTACCTTGAATGCTTGCAATAAACGTCCAATTTCACTACCTATTGCACCTGGTCCGATCACTAAGGCTTTACTCCCATATAGCTCACTTGATCCGGAGCGCTTCCTCCATTCACTCTTATCTTGTTGTAAATACATCCACGGTAGCGCGCGTTTAATCGATAATAAATGTGCCATGACTGATTCTGCCATAGGAGTTTTGTGTATTCCTTTGACATTTGTAATTAAAATGTCACGCTCTGCTATTTCACGTAATGGCAGTTTTTCTAATCCCGCTGAAGCAACCATAAGCCATTTCAATGCTGAGGCTTGTTTCAGTGTTTCTATTGAGATATCTTCACCATACGTCATGATGATTTCAGCTTGTTCTAGTGCATCGATATCTTTAATTGAAGAAAAAGTAAATTCAACATCAGGAAATTCGTTTTGTAATTGTTTTATTAAGTGGTCTTTAACAGTGAAAGTAAATAATACATTAGTCATTTGAAGTTACTAATTTGCGCAAAGATACGAGTGCATCTTCTACATGTCCCTTTACTTTGACTTTTCTCCACTCCTTCACAACAGTTCCTGATGGGTCAATTAAAAATGTTGAGCGCTCAATTCCCATATATTCTTTACCATACATTTTTTTAAGCTTCCATACACCATAAGCTTCAGAAACTGCATGATCTTCGTCAATTAGTAATGAAAAAGGCAGACCATGTTTTTCAATAAACTTAGTGTGGGCTTTTTCTCCATCTGGACTTACACCTAAAATGACCGCATTTAAATCATGAAAAGATTCATATGCATCTCTAAAATCACACGCTTCAGTCGTACAACCTGGCGTTGCATCTTTCGGGTAAAAATAAAGAAGGACATATTCTTTTCCAGTGTAATCGTGTAGTGAAACCTTTTCACCTTTTTCATTTTCCAATATGAAACCAGGTGCTTGTAAACCTTCAAGTGTTGTTGTCATGAACAATCCCTCCATATAACTATTTGTTTAATCGTACAGAAGATTGGCTAATCTTTCAATTTTCTTGGCGTTCTAGTTCATTTTTGTCTATTATTAAGAATGGAAGTAAACGAACGGAGGATATATATATGAAGAGAACAAATTCTGATGCGATTCATGAAGAAGCATTAAAACACATTGTTGGTGGCGTTAACAGCCCTTCACGATCATACAAAGCAGTAGGTGGTGGTTCTCCAACAGTCATGGAAAGAGCACAAGGAGCATATTTTTGGGATGTAGATGGCAACAAATATATTGACTACCTCGCCGCCTACGGTCCTATCATTACAGGTCACGCACATCCCCACATTACTAAAGCCATAACAAAAGCTGCTGAAAATGGCTTACTATATGGAACCCCAACCCCTCATGAAGTTAAGTTTGCCAAAATGCTGAAAGAAGCCATTCCAGGAATGGATAAGGTTCGTTTTGTGAATTCTGGAACTGAAGCTGTTATGACGGTAATTCGAGTATCACGCGCATACACAGGACGCACGAAAATCATGAAGTTCGCAGGATGTTACCATGGTCATTCAGATTTAGTACTTGTTGCTGCTGGATCAGGTCCAGCAACACTTGGTATTCCAGACTCAGCAGGTGTCCCAAAATCAATTGCAAAAGAAGTTATTACCATTCCGTTTAACGACCCTGAGGCTTATGAAGAAGCCATGGATAAATGGGGAAATGAAATTGCATGTATTTTAGTAGAACCCATCGTTGGGAATTTTGGAATTGTTGAACCAAAAAAAGGCTTCTTACCACTCGTTCATGAAATAGCGAAACAAAAAGGTGCCCTCATTGTATACGACGAAGTAATTACAGCCTTCCGTTTCCATTACGGTGGTGCTCAAGATTTGCTTGGTTTAACGCCTGATTTAACAGCATTAGGTAAAATCATTGGTGGAGGTTTGCCAATCGGGGCTTACGGAGGACGTAAAGAAATTATGGAACAAGTTGCACCACTAGGACCTGCTTATCAAGCGGGAACTATGGCTGGAAATCCGGCGTCTATATTATCAGGAATTGCCTGTTTAGAAATACTAAAGCAAGCAGGTGTTTATGAAGAGTTAGATCGTTTAGGTGCTCTTTTAGAAGTAGGTATTTTAAAAGCTGCTACTGAGCATAACGTGACAATTACGATAAATCGTTTAAAGGGAGCATTAACAATTTACTTCACAGATGTGAAGGTTGAAAATTTTGATCAAGCTGAAGCAACGGATGGCGAGATTTTTGGTCGATTCTTTAAACTAATGTTAAATCAAGGTATCAATCTAGCACCATCTAAATATGAGGCTTGGTTCTTGACAACCGCTCACACTGAAGAGGATGTTAAGCAATCACTCATTGCCGTAAATCAAGCATTTTCACAACTTACGTAAGTTCAGGTTGACCTACAAGCCCGTCCTGCTGTAAAGTAACAAAAGCTTGTAAACAAGAAAGGAAATACATCATATATGAAATTTGGTGCACGAATCGTTAAAACGGGTGTCGCAATCGTTTTTGCGCTATTCATGGCTGATTTACTGAATTTACCGTCTCCCATCTTTGCAGGAATAGCAGCGATATTTGCCATTCAACCGTCCATTTATCGCTCCTATTTATATATTATTGAACAAATTCAATCAAATTTAATCGGAGCAAGCGTAGCGGTTGTTTTCGCTCTCATATTTGGCCATCACTATGTAGCGGTTGGTTTAGCTGCTGTTATTACAATTGCCATTATGTTGAAATTAAAGTTAGAAAAATCAATTTCGCTTGCACTCGTAACGATTATTGCAATTATGGAAGTACAAAATGATGACTTTTTAACATTCGCCCTTATTCGAGTTGTTACTATTGTAGTAGGAGTATTAGCTGCATTTGTTGTTAACTTAGTGTTTATGCCACCGAAATATGAGACTAAGTTATTTCAATCAATTCATAAGACTACTGATGAATTGATTCGATGGACGCGTTTAGCGAAGCGCCAAGCTTCTGAACATACCGCAACGAAACAATCTCTCGACAAGTTGCGAGAACAATTAATAAAAGTTGATCAGTTTTACTTATTTTATAAAGAAGAACGTAGCTATTTTCGTAATGAAAAACACTCAAAAGCCCGTAAACTTGTAGTGTATCGTCAAATGATTTCTGCCGCAAATAAGGGCTGGGACGTCTTAAAACGTCTTCATATTCATGAAAATGAATTAGCCAATATTCCCGAGCATTTTCGCATGATGATACAGGAACGCCTAGACTTTTTATTAACCTATCACGAACAAATCCATTTAAAATATACAGGGAAATTAAAATCTGAACACTCCATCTGGATGGGGAGTGAAGAGATGCTTCAACGTCATGAAGTGATGGAGATTTTTGCGAGAGAAATAGCACTTTCGAAAGAAGAAGAAGTCTTTTCCTCTTATCATTTATTGCACTTGCTGTCAGCAGTACTAGATTATGAAGAACAACTAGAGCACTTGGATACTCTCATTATCTCTCACCAAAATTATCATGGTGAGGAAATAACAGTTAAACTTGAAGACGAATTATAAAATCAAAAAACAGTCAGCTCTTCGTCGAGATGACTGTTTTTTGTTTTTCAAATATAACGCGAAACAAGAATACTCCTCAAACAACTAGTAAAAAAGAAACCACCTTTAAAAGGTGGCTTCTTTTTACTAACTCTTCATTCGAGGATCTAGAGCATCCCGCAAACCGTCTCCCATTAAGTTAAAGCCTAATACCGTTACCATGATTGCAAGCCCCGGGAAAATCATCGTCCACGGTGCGTTTATGAAATTCACTCGGGCATCTGCTAGCATTTTTCCCCATTCAGGTGTTGGTGCTTGTGCACCGAGCCCTAGGAATCCAAGTGCAGCCGCTTCAATAATTGCTGTTGCAATGGCAAGTGTACCTTGCACAATTACAGGGGACATAGAGTTTGGCAAGATATGAGAGAACAAAATCCGAATATCTTTCATACCGATAGCTTTTGCTGATGTAATATATTCTTCTTCTTTTATGCTCAAAACTTTAGATCGTATTAGGCGACCGAAGTTAGGTATGTTAATAATCGCAATAGCAATTAAAGCATTTTGTAGAGATGGTCCTAATACCGAAACAACTGCGATAGCTAGTAAAATACTTGGGAAAGCGAGCATAATATCAAAAATACGCGAAATGATAGTATCTACCCATTTGCCATAATATCCTGCAACAATCCCTAGAATACTACCAAACACCAATGATCCGATAACTGAAAAGAATCCAACCCATAATGAAATACGAGCTCCATGAATAATACGAGATAAAATATCTCGACCAAAGTCGTCTGTTCCTAACCAATGGGCACTAGATGGTTTTAGTAAACGATTTGATAACAATTGTTCGTTAATGCCTTGCGGTGCTATCCAAGGCCCAATGAATGCCACGATGATAAAGAATAGAACAATCCCAGCTCCCACAACGGCTACTTTACTTTTCTTAAAGCCTCGCCACGCTTCGTGCCAAGGGCCTGCTACTTTATCTGTTTGTGGAGCTACATCTGGTTTTTTAGGCGCCAATTTGGACATGTTGAGATTCCTCCTTCTTAATCATATTTAATTCGTGGATCAATTAAGCTGTACAGCACATCAATAACTAAGTTAATCATCACGAAAATGAATGCTACTACTAGAATTCCAGATTGAATAACAGGATAATCACGGAAGTTAATAGCCTCATATATGTAACGTCCTACTCCTGGCCACCCAAAGATTGTTTCTGTTAGAATCGCGCCTCCAAGAAGCATACCCATTTGAAGACCGATTATTGTTAACACAGGAATGATAGCATTTTTCAATGCATGTTTGTAGACTACCCAAAACATTTTTTGTCCCTTCGCTCGAGCTGTACGAACGTAATCTGAACGCATAACTTCAAGCATACTAGAACGCGTCATACGTGCAATGATTGCCATCGGTATAGTTGCGAGTGCAATCCCAGGCAATACTAGATGTTTTAATACCGTACTAAGTTGATCAAATCTACCTTGCATAATGGTATCGAGAACGTATAAGTTAGTTATTGATTCTACAGGGGTTCGCACTTCTTCACGACCTGTCGTTGGAAGGATGCCTAGTTCAATACCAAAAATGTATTGAAGCATTAATCCTAACCAGAAGATAGGCATAGATACACCCACTAATGCTAAAATCATAGCCGTATAATCAAACCATGAATTTTGAAACCATGCAGAAATGATACCTGCATTTACCCCTACAATAATGGCTATTAATATAGCAAATAAAGATAATTCAAAAGTAGCTGCTAAATATCCCCAAATTTCATCAGAGACAGGATTCATTGTACGCATTGATTCACCAAGATCGCCTTTAAAAAGGCCCATTAAGTAATCAAAGTATTGAATATACCAAGGGTTATCTAATCCGAGTTTTGTTCGAAGTGCAAGAATAGCTGATTCTGATGCTTGTTGTCCTAAAATGACTTGAGCTGGATCACCCGGAATCGCACGAATAATCATGAAAACAACAAATGTCATGCCTAATAATACTGGTATTAATTGCCATAGTCTTTTTCCGATATAGTGAAGCATTTTCTTCACCTCTCCATCTGATGCAGTATATAAGAAATGCGTAGCGAGCTTTTTGGGATACACTAACGCAGTAAGATTTGAAACGGAAAACGTGATTCCACTTGAAAACTGAAGCTGATGTGCAGCCTGCCTAGTCATAATAAATGTAAGCTATTATCGCTATTCCTTAATTTCATTAATTTAAAAAATGGAGAGAAATCTTGAAGACCTCTCTCCATCAGTCTGTTTTTTACTTGAAGTCTACTTTATTTAATCTATCAGATCCTGTTGGATGTGGTGTAAAGTCTACCAAATTCGCTTTACCAGCAAGTAGTGGTGTAGAGTGTGCAAGCGGTACCCAAGGTGCTTCTTCGAAAATGATTTCTTGCGCTTGAGCGTAAAGTTCATTTCGCTTGTCTTCATCAACCTCTGATTGTGCATCAATTAAGATATCGTGTACTTCGTCATTGCTGTAGTAAGCATAGTTATTGCTTCCGATATTGTCTTTATCAAGCAAAGTGTAAAGGAAGTTATCGGCATCACCATTATCGCCAGTCCAACCTAACATAAAGGCATCTGCTTCACCATTTTTAGTTTTCTCTAAATATGTTGCCCATTCATAAGAAACGATTTTTGCTTTAATACCAATGTCAGCTAGGTTTTTTTGAATAACTTCTGCCACTTTAGTGCCATCAGGCATGTATGGTCTTGGAACTGGCATTGCCCATAGTTCCATTTCAAAGCCATCTTCTAGACCAGCTTCTTTAAGAAGTGCTTTTGCTTTTTCAGGATCATATTCATATCCTGCAATATCATCGTTGTAGCCACTGATTGATGGTGGCATTGGGTTCTTAGCAATTTCAGCTCCACCATTAAAGAAAGCATCGATGATTGACTGTTTATCAATTGCGTGGTTCACAGCTTGTCGAACTTTAACATCATCAAACGGAGGGCGTGTATTCGTTAAACCTAAGTACCCTACATTCATTGATGGACGTTCATATAATTGTAAATCAGCATTATCTGTTACTGTTTTACTGTCTGTTGGATTTACTCCATCAGCTAAATCAATTTCACCTGTAGATAAAGCATTCAAACGAGCTGAGTTATCAGGAATTGCACGGAAAATAACTTTATCTAATTTTGGTAATTCTTGATCCCAATATTCCGCGTTTTTATCAATAGTAATTGAATCATTTTTCTTCCAGTCAACAAATGTGAATGGACCTGTACCTACTGGATTATCTCCAAACTTATCGCCAGACTCCTCAAATGCTTTTGGGCTTGCAATTGCGAACGGGCTCATTGCAATGTTTTTCAAGAATGGAGATTGTGGTCGTTTCAACTCGAAAATAACTGTATAATCCCCTTCTGCTGTTACAGACTTGATAACATGGGATTCATCGTCTTTAAAACCGCCAAACATAGAAGCGTAGTATGGGAATTGGTCTTCAGTTCCACCGCTCCAACGTTCGAAGTTTTTCACTACTGCTTCTGCATTAAAGTCAGTTCCATCATGGAATTTCACACCTTCACGTAATGTGAATGTGTAAGTAAGTCCGTCTTCAGACGGTTCCCATTTTGTTGCAAGACCTTCGTTAATTGTTGTATCTTGCTCACCAAAGTTTAGTAAGGTTTCAAACAAGTTTTGTGTTACTTTAAATGACTCTCCATCAGTTGCTCTTGCTGGGTCTAGAGATACAGAGTCTCCACCACGACCAAATACTAAGATCTTTGGCTCTGAACTTTCTCCGTCTTTGTCTTCTCCGTCTTTATTGCCATCTGATGAATCAGATGAACAAGCTGCTAGGATCGTAGAGAACACTAACATAACTAAAACAGCAAGTAACCATAATTTCTTTTTATTCAAATTGACCCCTCCTACTATTTTTTATCAATGTTGCACTTTATCACCATAAAGATGACAGGCAACAGAATGACCTGGTTCAACTTCTTCTAACTTTGGAACAATTTTTGTACACACATCCATTTTGTACGGACAGCGCGTGTGGAATGTACACCCAGAAGGTGGATTTGCAGGGCTTGGAATATCCCCTGTAATCAAGATTTGTTCTCTTACAAAGTTCGGGTCTGGAACCGGAACAGCAGACAATAAAGCCTGTGTATAGGGGTGGAGAGGCTTACCATACAGCATCTCACTTTCCGCAAGCTCGACTATTTTACCAAGATACATAACCCCAACTCGGTCACTTATATGACGCACTACACCTAAATCATGCGCAATAAATATATACGTAAGATCAAATTCTTTTTGCAAATCTTGCATTAGATTTAACACTTGAGCCTGAATAGAAACGTCTAGTGCTGAAACGGGCTCATCTGCGATAATGAGTTTAGGATTTGTCATAAGTGCTCTTGCAATTCCTATACGCTGTCGTTGCCCACCACTAAATTGGTGAGGGTAGCGTTTTGCATGATAGCTACTTAGTCCAACAATTTCTAAAAACTCATGGACTTTCTTTTTTCTCGATTTCGAATCACCAATCCCGTGTACAATTAAAGGTTCTTCTAATATCTTTTCAATTGTATGTCGAGGATTTAGAGAAGCATATGGATCTTGAAAGACCATTTGAATTTCACGACGTGCTTTACGCATATCGTCATTAGAAATACTTGTAAGGTCTTTACCATCGAATACGACTTGTCCTTCAGTCGGTTCTAGCAATCTCATAAGCATACGACCAGTTGTAGATTTTCCGCATCCAGATTCACCAACAATCCCCAATGTTTCACCTTTATTTACATAAAAAGAGACATCGTCAACAGCTTTCACATGTCCAGAAACTCGACTAAGTATGCCTTTTCGAATCGGAAAATATTTTTTTAGTCCTTCAACTTTCAACAAGGGTTCTATCACGATCGGACACCTCCTGATCTTCGTACAAGAAGCATCTTGTCTTTTGTACAGATGACGTTTGATATAACTCTGGATTCTCTGTTAAACATTTATCAAATGCAAATTCACAACGTGCAGCAAAACGACAACCAGTTTTAATAGAACCTGGTTTTGGTACGCTACCCGGAATCGAATACAGTCGATCTTTTTTAAAACGCATATCCGGTACAGATTGTAGCAATCCTTTTGTATATGGATGTTGAGGGTTTTCGAAAATTGTTTGTACTGGGCCTTCTTCAACAATTTTCCCTGCATACATGACGACTACTCTTTCACAAATTTGTGCCACAACACCAAGGTCATGTGTGATCAAAAGAACAGCTGTATTTAAACGATCATTTAAATCTTTCATTAATGCTAAAATTTGAGCTTGAATCGTTACATCAAGAGCTGTTGTAGGTTCATCTGCAATTAAAACTTTTGGATCACACACAAGTGCCATTGCAATCATGACACGTTGTCTCATCCCGCCTGATAATTGATGAGGATATTCTTTCATCATTTCGTCAGCACGAGGAAGTCCTACTAATGTCAACATTTCAATTGCTCGATTTCTCGATTGCTTTTTCGACCAATCCTTTTTATGGATAACAATTGCTTCCATCAATTGACTGCCAATTGTAAACAAAGGATTTAATGATGTCATTGGCTCTTGAAAAATCATAGCCACATCGTTTCCTCTTACTTTACGCATCTCTTTATCACTTAGTTTAGATAAATCTTTATCTTCGAACAGAATTTCGCCACCTGTGATTTTTCCTGGCGGGCTTGGTACTAGACCCATTATGGATAAAGATGTAACACTTTTTCCACAACCAGATTCACCAACGATTCCTAGAACTTCTCCTTCGTGTACAGTAAAGTCAATATTATCTACTGCAGGAATCTCACCGTCATCTGTGAAAAAGGTTGTTTGCAAACCTTTTACTTGAAGAATCGCTTTACGTTTTCTCATGATGATCCTCCTCTTACGTAACCAATTATTATTTCAGAACATTCTATATGTTTCTTATTATACAAATAATAATTATAATTGCAATAGTTTTTTTATAAGTCCTACTTCTTTTATACGAAAAAAGGTTATCCATTTAAGGATAACCTTTTTTAATCTATATCTAGTTGTTGAACTTGAAACAGATTGTAATAAATACCTTTAGATTCTATTAACTCATTATGCGTTCCTTGTTCTTTTAATTCACCATGATCAATAACAAAGATTTGATTGGCATGTGTGATTGTTGATAGACGATGTGCGACAATAATCGTTGTTCGATTATGCGCTAAACGCTCTAAAGAGTCTTGAATTAAGGCTTCACTCTCTAAATCAAGGGCAGAAGTTGCTTCATCTAAAACTAAAATAGGAGGATTTTTTAGAAACACTCTCGCGATAGCCACACGCTGTTTTTGACCACCTGAAAGTTTAACGCCACGTTCGCCTACTTTTGTGTCATAACCATCTGGAAGCGCAACAATAAATTCATGTGCACTGGCAGCTTTCGCCGCTTCAATTACTTCGTTTTCCGTAGCATCTGGTCGTCCCATTAATATATTTTCTTTCACAGAATCACTAAATAGTATATTATCTTGCAATACTATTCCAATCTGTTCACGTAAAGATTTTATTTTTACATCCTTAATGTCTACGTCATCAATTTTAACTGATCCGCTCGTCGCATCATAGAAACGAGGAATCATACTAATAATGGTTGATTTCCCTCCACCACTCATTCCTACAAAGGCAACAGTTTGCCCAGGTTCAACCGTGAAATTCATATTATTTAAGACTAAATTATTTTCTTCTTCATATTGGAAAGAGACATGATCAAATTGCAGCTTACCTTTAATTGCTGGCATATTCTTCGCATTTGGTTCATCTTTAACATCATATTTTTCATCCATTAATTCAAACACTCGGTCCATTGATGCATATGCTTGCGTTAATGTCGTTGAAGAGTTAACTAATCGTCTCAAAGGACTATAAAGTCGTTCAATATATGCAATAAATGCTACCATCGTTCCTACTGTTAAGTTTCCAATAATTACTTGATACCCTGCATACGCAATAACCAATAGTGGTGCGACATCCGTGATGGTGTTAACAACTGCAAATGCTTTTGCGTTCCATTTTGTATGATCTATTGCTTTATCTAAAAATTCGCTATTTGCTTTATCAAAAATTCGTTGTTCATGTTTTTCTAATGTGAAACTTTTAATGATACTCATCCCTTGTACACGTTCATGCAAATAACTTTGAACACTAGCAAGTGCTTGGGATCTTTTCCGCGTTAAATCTCGTAAGCGTCCGAAGAAGTATTTAACACTAAATGCATAGAATGGGAATGCAAGCAATGTTACTAACGTTAATGGAACGTCCATTGTAAGCATGATGGCAACCGCAATCAAAATAGTTGCTAAGTCTAGCCATAAATTCATTAACCCGATCATCACAAAGTTTTTAGTTTGTTCTACATCGTTTATGACACGAGAAATGACTTCTCCAACTCTCGTATTTGAATAAAACCGTAAACTTAGTCGTTGTAGATGGCCGTACAACTCTTGTCTTATGTCGTATAATATTTTGTTACTTACTAGCTGTGCATAGTATTGTCGATAATATTCAATCGGGGGTCTAACCAGAAAGAACACTAGCGCTGTTCCACCTAACCAATAAAATAACTGACTTGTTTTCTCTGCATCAGTCAATGTCTCAGCACCTATTATATCGTCAATGACGATTTTAATTAATAAAGGAATAAATAATGGAATGGCAAATTTTAAAATTCCAATCGCAACAGTGAGAACAATTTGCCATGTATATGGTTTAACAAACTTCATATATCTTTTGGTGCTACTCATACATTTCTCTTCCTTTCCAAATGAAAAACCTGTTGGGGTTCAACAGGCATAATTACTCTCTTATTCGCAATTGCTTGTGAAATAGATAACGGTTTGTCCATACTTCTATAAAGTCTGTCGCAAATGGTCCTTTGCGTTGCTTAATCCAACCAATTAATTTTTCCACATTGCGATGTAAGATCATATCGATTTCATCAGGGTAATTCATTTCTTTTTTATGATCTTCAAATTCGTCTTCATCCAGAATCGTATAAGTCATATCAGGAAAGACTTTTACATCCAAATCGTAATCAATGTATTTTAATGATTGGGAATCGTAAATGAATGGGGAACTAATATTGCAGTAATAGTACACACCATCTTCACGCAACATACAAATGATATTGAACCAATGCTCCGCATGAAAATAACAAATTGATGGTTCTCGTGTCAACCACGTCCGTCCGTCAGATTCCGTAACAAGAGTTCTTTCGTTCGCACCAATGACAATATTTCTTGTCCCTTTCAGAACCATAGTTTCTTGCCAGACGCGGTGGATTTTGCCGTTATGTTTGTAGCTATGGATTTGAATCGTTTCTCCTTCTGTTGGTATTAACATGGATAAGCCACCTTTTCGTCAAAGCACAAATTATATATTTTTCTTGATTATGTTCTCATTATAACAACCACCACCCAAAAACTGCAAAAAAAATCAGCGAAGGCATAATGCCTTCGCTGATTTAGTACTGAATTAACGTATTATTTTGTTGAGTTTGTTGAACGGTTAGCTTGTGGTCCAGAAGCATTATTTTTCTTCTGAGCCGATTGTTGATTTTGTTTTTTCACTTCATTTACATCTGTAGCGAATTCACTACGATTATTTTGTGATGAAGTTTGTTGTGCATAGTTATTGCCTTGTTGCGCTGTTCCTTGTTGCGCTGATTGTTGATTTTGTTTAATTACTTCATTTACATTTGTTTCAGAAGCAAATTCACTTCGACTACCTTGTGAAGGCATTTGAGCATTGTTTCCTTGTGGCGTTGAAGCTTTTTGGCTAGATTTTTGATTTTGTTTTCTTACTTCATTTGCATTTGTTGGTTGGTTGCTGTCATTTCGATTTGCCATTAATTTTCACCTCCATACTAATTATTATGTGTAGGAAGATGAATTCTTATTCTCTATTTTTTTTTTTTTACAAAACAATTGAACGTCCACCATCAACAATAATTGTTTGTCCACGAATCATATCTGAACCATCAGAAATTAAAAACATAGTGGTTTTTACCATATCATCAATTTCAACCATTCGACCTGCTGGCGTATTTTTTCTTGCATCTTCTAATAATTCTTCACGATTTGGAAAATGTTTTAAAGCATCCGTATCAAGTGCTCCACCCGAAACAGTATTAACTGCTATGCCTTTTGTCGCGAGTTCAACAGCTAAATATCGTGTAATTGATTCGATTGCAGCTTTTGATACGCCAACCGTTGTATAGTTTTCTAAATAACGAATTGAGCCTAATGAACTGATACCAACAATTTTGCCGCCTTTATCCATTAATTTTGCCGCCTCTTGCGCACCAAATAACATAGCTTTAGCGTTTATGTTCATTGTCCAGTCCCAATGAGACTCTTCTAATTCCATTACAGGTCTAAGAACTCCTGATGCTGCGTTACTTACAAAAACATCCAAACGTCCAAATTCCTCACGAATTGTTTCAAACATTGCTTTTAATTTTTTAACGTCTCCTACATTCGCACGTATAAGGAGCGCCTTTTGACCAAGAGCTTCAATTTCTTTTACCGTATCAAGTGCAGCTGATTTGCTCCTTGCATAGTTAACAACAATATCATATCCATTTTTTGCAAGTTCAATCGCTATTGCTTTACCAAGTCCTCGGCTACTTCCCGTGACAAGTGCTACTTTGTTTTCTGTCATATTAATTTCCCCTTTCAATATATGCCTGCCAAATTTTCAACATAGGAACAGGCATTGGTACTTCTTTTATTTCTTCTATTGTTAACCATTTACATGTTTCAAGTAAACTATCTTCAGTTGAGTGTCCAACAAAACAATTCATTTCCCATGTTAAATGAGAAAAGACATGTTTAAAAGGTCCTAAATCAATTTCTTTTGTGAAATGTATGCCATACCTGATATCCAATAACGGGATAGTATCCGCTTCTTTTGTTGCTAGTTCAATCATTGGAAACTGATACATATTTGCTAATAAACCTGTTTCAGCTCTTTTTTCCATGAGAAATTGTTTCTTATCATTTTGGACAACATAGATATCATAATGCAATGCTTTTGTTTTTTTATTTTTTGTTTTTACTGGCAAGTTATTTTGTTCACCTACATAATAGGCTGTACAGTTATCACGCACTGGACATAATAAACATTTTGGGGATGTCGGTGTACAAATAACAGCACCTAATTCCATTAAACCTTGATTAAAAGATGAAGGGTCTTGTGAATCGATTATTTCAGTAACAGCCACTTCAAAGATTTTTCTGGTTTTTGGCTTGGCAATATCTTCTTTTATGAGCAGAACGCGTGATAATACACGCATTACATTTCCATCAACAGCATGTTCTGGCTTTCCATAAGCTATACTTAGAATAGCACCTGCTGTATAGGGTCCCACTCCTTTTAATGATGAAATCTCATTTCTGGTTGTTGGCACAATACTATTATAAGTCTCAACTACTTCTCGCACGCCAGCCTGCAAATTTCTTGCACGTGAGTAATAGCCAAGTCCTTCCCACTGTTTCAATAGTTTTTCTTCATTGGCGTTTGCTAAGTCTTCCATTGTAGGAAAGATGTCAATAAAACGATTATAATAGGGAATAACTGTATCTACCCTCGTTTGCTGAAGCATGATTTCAGATACCCATATTTTATATGGATCATTTGTCTCTCTCCATGGAAGATTGCGCTTTTCTTCTAAGTACCAATCAATTAAGGACTTTCTAAAGGTAATTTTATTAAATTCATTCATAATTTGCACCTACATTCCATTGATTACATGCTAACCAAATTGGGTATACCAAATTGGAGAGTACAATCAATAATAAAAAGTCTTGCTCATTGTTATTTTACTAAAATTATCTTATGATGAACAAAATTATTCGGATTGTCTCCGTTCAAAGGAGTTGAAACAGTTGGATACTGGTACTCATATCGTTATGGGAATTGCTTTAGGTGGACTTGCTATGATTGACCCAGTCGTTGCCACTCATCCAGTGACTGCAACTGCTGTTGTAGCAGGAGCTATCGTCGGATCACTAGCCCCTGACGTAGATACAGTATTAAAATTACGCAATAATGCTGTATATATTCGTCATCATCGAGGCATAACGCATTCAATTCCCGCTGTTTTATTATGGCCAATAGCTATCACAGGAGTCATTCATTTTATAGTACCAGAAGCTAATCTTCTGCATTTATGGCTATGGACTTTTCTAGCTGTTTTTTTACACGTATTTGTCGACATCTTCAACTCATATGGAACTCAAGCACTTCGCCCCTTTTCTTCTAAGTGGGTAGCGCTTGGTGTTATTAATACATTTGACCCAATTATTTTCTTATTACACGTAGTAGCTTTAATGTTTTGGGCATTTGGAGCAAATCCAGTATTCACAATTTTGTTATTATATGGAATAGTTTTTTTGTATTACTTGCTCAGGTTCTCTGTACAACATGCAGTCAAACATGCAGTTAGAAATACCCTTCCAAGTGCCGAAGAAATCATAATCGCCCCAACAATTCGATTTTTCCAATGGCGAATTGCCGCAATTTCAAAAACTCATCACTATGTAGGTAGAGCTTATGGACGGTCTATCAATATTTATGATAAATTTGATCGTAAGCCAATTCCAGATTCACCACTTGTTAAAGCTGCATTACAAGATAAAAATTTACAGGCTTTCATTTCATTCTCTCCGATTTATCGTTGGGAGATTGCACAGCATGAGCATATTCATGAAGTACGCTTAATCGATTTACGCTACCGTAGTAACGATTATTATCCATTCGTTGCAGTTGTCCACTTAAATGAAGACTTGGAAATACTTAATTCGTACACAGGCTGGATATTTAGTGAAGACAAACTTCGTAAAAAATTAGACTTTATGTCTAACTAGAAAAGCGAAGCAAGTCCATTTTATGAAAATAAAAAGTACACGACTCTACACGTCGTGTACTTTTCTTACTGTATAAGACCGTCTTCTATATTAAGTAAATGAGCATATTTTGGGTTATTTCCTGCAAACTCATGTATGCGATCCCCATAACTATTGATCCACTGACGAATGACTTTTTCTGTTACATCAGAACCTTTGTAATCATACCCTGCTTTCGCATAGGATGATTCAAAATCTGACCATAATAATTCAATCCACACACGGGCCTTAGATACAGTAAGCTCCTCGTTTTTTGTAGCAAGTTCTTGTACTAATTGTTCGATTCTTTGTTGCATTTTATTTACCCTCCTTCAATGATTTCAACATGGATATCGGCAAAGCTTCAATAAATTTTTCACCACCCATACGATAGCCCCATGCAAATTTTCCTTTTAAGTAATCAACTTGAAAAAAGATTCCTGGGTCCCCTTCTATACGGTAAATTTCTCCTGGGATAAACTGTGAAGAATCTATTAAATAAGCTTGTGCCATAATGGCTTTTCGCTCTAATACTGCATATTCATTAACATAGCCAAGTTGGCTAGCTTTCCGAGCTTTTTCAAGCAAATTGGCTATCGTTTGTCGTAACTCTGATTCATTCATTTGACTATATTTTTTTTCAATCTCCATCTTCTTCTAACTCCTTTTTTTCAATAAACATTTCAATTTGTTCAGAAGGAAATCCTTTTTGATACAGGGCTTGTTTGACTCTATTTTTCCGATCATATCCTGTGTATTTTATAGATACTTTGCGCCAAATTTTGTCTCCTTGATCGGCAATCATTTCTTCCCACTCGTCTTGCTCTGTTTCAAATTCAATTTCCTCAATTACTTTGCTTATAGTGGCATACGAGTAGCCTTTACGCAACAGGGTATCTTGAATTTTTTGTTTCACTTGTCTTGGGGTTTTAGAAGATTGTTGATTTGCAATTTTTTCTGCCAATCCTTGTGCAATTTGAGTTTGGTCTTCTTCAGTATACGTTTTCAGCACTTCCTCTTGTAGGGATTTTTCGATTCCTTTTTTCTTTAGTTCCTGTTGAATAACACGTGGTCCCTTTTTACTCGTCTTCTTTTGCGTCTCGAGAAATGCTTTTGAAAAAGCTTCATCATTTAAAAATCCTAAGTTATGTAATTTTTGAATGGCTTCTAGAACGACCGCTTCACCGTATTCTAAATCAAGCAGTTTCTTCTTCACTTCATATTCGCTTCGCATTCGAAATGCTAAAAAGTGCAGCGCTTTGTTAAATGCTTTACGGATTTCATCATCAAAAACAATTTCATCGCGTTCCCAGTCTTCTAAAATTTTATTCTTAGTTAGTTGGTATTTTACGATTAACGATTCATCCACTGCAAATGCATATGCTTCCTCTATATAAATGTTATAGCGTTCTGTATTATTTTTTTGACGCGTTATTTTCGTGATAATTGCCACGTATTTCACCCCATGTTCTTTACATAAACAGTATACACATTATTAAGGACACATTCATTAGAGTACACTTAATCAAGAACGGGTATTATACAATTAACAAGTGAATTTGAGGAGGAATAAAAATGAAGGTTGCGATTACGGGCGGAAGTGGATTTGTCGGACAAGAGATCACAAAGCAATTAGCAGATAAAGGACATGAAGTATATATATTGTCTCGTTCTGATAAACCATCGAATGATATAGTACATATGGTTAAATGGCTTGGAGATGATGCCAAACCTGAAGAACAACTTGAAAATATAGATGCATGGATTAATTTAGCTGGTTCTTCAATAAATGAGGGACGCTGGACTGAAGAACAAAAACAAAAAATTTATGACAGTCGTATGAAAGCAACAGATGAAGTACTTCGCATAATTGGAGCAGTAACAAAGAAACCATCTGTTCTAATAAATGCAAGTGCAATTGGTATTTATCCAACTTCGGAACAAGCAACTTATACAGAACACTCTTCTTCGCGGGGGGAAGATTTTCTTGCGAAAACTGTTGAGGATTGGGAAAAAAAAGCCTTAGAGGCTGAACAATTCGGAACTAGAGTTGCGTGTGGACGCTTTGGAATCATTCTTGGCAAAGTACAAGGCGCTCTTCCTCAAATGGCTTTGCCATACAAAATGGGAGTTGGTGGAAAAGTAGGTTCAGGAAATCAATGGGTATCCTGGGTTCATGTATCAGACGTTGCCAAGTCCATTCTGTACGCAATTGAACATGACGATTTTAATGGTCCTTTTAACGTAACTGCCCCCGACTCCAAACAAATGCATGATTTCGGTAAAATCTTAGGTGAAGTTTTACATCGCCCTCATTGGATGCCCGTTCCCGCTTTTGCTCTAAAACTTGTACTTGGAGAAAAGAGTCAATTAGTTTTAAAAGGACAGCGTGTGTTACCTGAGAAGTTATTACTACATGGATTTAAGTTCACTTATCCAGATTTACGAGATGCACTCAAAAATATTTATGCATAAGATGTTTAAGAAAACGCAACCTATCATAAAAGAAAGGTTGCGTTTTTATGTGGATAAAACATACTTTAGGAATTGTTGCTTCATGTACGATATTAACCTTAGGCATTTTACTAAACCCATTCCAAGTAGGCGCAGAGTCACTGCATTGGGGGTTTAAAAAAGGGGCTCAAGAAAAACAAGCTCAAGCTGGCGGGACATTTGACGAACTATTAAAAAAATACGGTGCTTTTTACAAAGGTTCTCCGGATGAAAAAATCTTATACCTCACTTTTGATAATGGCTATGAAAATGGACATACCTCCCCCATATTGGATACATTGAAAAAAGAGAAAGTACCTGGTACTTTTTTTCTCACAGGTCATTATGTTGAAAGTGCGACGGATTTAGTAAATCGCATGATTAAAGAAGGTCATGAAATCGGTAATCATTCATACGGGCATCCGAATATGGCCAATTTGTCAGAAGCTCGTATGAAAGAAGAGTGGCAAAAATTTGATCAGCTATTGGCTGAAAAAACAGATTTAACGAAAACTCGTTTTGTACGTCCCCCCGAAGGAGTTTTCAGTGAGAATTTACTTGCCTATGGCAATGAACTCGGGTATCGTCATATGTTTTGGTCGGTAGCGTTTGTAGATTGGTACGCAGATCGACCACAAGGAAAAGCATATGCTTACAATCATTTAATGAATCAAATCCATCCAGGTGCTATCATTTTGATGCACACAGTTTCACCTGATAATGCAGCTGCTTTACCTGATTTTATCCGAGATGCTAAAGCGAAAGGATATACTTTTTCATCTCTAGACTCATTAGTTAATGGAACAAGTGATATTCCGTTGTCTTTCCATTAACTCGTCTGTCCTATATACTATAGTCACCAGTAGTAAAGGACGTGTATACACTTTGTCACAACAAACAATTATTGAAGTAGGCCAAAAATTTCCACTTACAATCAAGAGACTTGGTATTAACGGAGAAGGCATTGGGTTTTTCAAGCGCAATGTCGTCTTTGTTAAAGGTGCACTTCCAGGAGAAGAAGTAACCGCTCAAGTCGAAGTCGTTAAATCTAATTTCTCTGAAGCAAAAATTCTTCAAATTCGTAAAGCTTCCCCTCATCGACAAGAGGCACCTTGTCCTGTTTATGAAGAATGTGGAGGCTGCCAATTACAGCATATGACCTATGAACAACAGTTAGTTGAAAAGCGTGATATGATTGTGCAATCACTTGAACGCTATTTAAAAGACATTGCAACAAACATCGATGTTCGTCCAACAATAGGCATGGACAACCCATGGCAGTATCGCAATAAAAGCCAGTTCCAAGTTCGCAAGGTTGCCGACAAAGTACATGCCGGTTTATTTGCAGAAGGCACACACCAATTATTAAATATAGATGAGTGTATCGTACAACACCCGAACACAACACGCATTACGAATGCCGTGAAACGCATTCTTGAAAAGCTAAAAATCCCGATTTATGATGAAGAAACGAATAATGGTTTAGTGAAAACAATCGTTGTCCGAACTGGTATCCAAACTGGGGAAATCCAGCTTGTACTCGTCACTACACTTGCCGAAATGCCGAAACGTCAGCAACTCATTGATAAACTAATTGCCATTGATCCAGCTGTTGTATCGATTGTTCAAAATGTTAATTCGAAGCAAACTTCTTTAATCTTCGGAGAGCGTACAATTGTGCTTCATGGCAAAAAAACGTTGCACGAAGAATTAGGGGAATTTTCTTTTGATTTATCAGCTCGTGCCTTTTTCCAACTAAATCCTACTCAAACTGTTCGATTATATAACGAAATCAAGTCTGCTGCTGCATTAACTGGACAAGAAACAGTTGTCGATGCTTATTGTGGTGTGGGTACGATTGGTCTTTGGTTAGCTAAGGACGCGAAGGAAATTCGCGGTATGGATATCGTTGGGGATAGTATTTTTGATGCTAAGAAGAATGCAGAAAATCACGGTTTTACACACACTACTTACGAAACAGGAACTGCTGAAGAATGGCTTGCAACATGGAGCCGTGAAGGTTTTGTGCCAGATGTATTAACAGTAGATCCGCCACGAACTGGTTTAGCAGATAGTTTGTTAAAAACAATATTAAATGTACGACCAAAACGCTTTGTCTACACATCATGTAATCCATCGACATTAGCAAAAGATTTAAGTCAATTGCGCAAAGTGTACGACATTCAATATATTCAACCAGTTGATATGTTCCCTCAAACTGCACAAATTGAAAGTGTCACTCTTTTGGTACGAAAAACACTTTAAATACAGTCACGAATTCCCTGAGCATGTTCATTTGAGCATGCTTTTTCTTTTTATGATATTTTGAATTGTCAATGAAGTGAAAGGGTCGAGGACAAAGTACAAACAGAGAAAATCGTCGAGCTAAACAAAGCTACTCCAATCTCAAACGTGTATCTTGAAAAAAATTATACTTCCTTATATCTTATATAAAGCGATTAGCTTTCCATAAACGCTTAAATAAAACAGCAAGTACCCTCGATTGTCACGTCGATTGTACTTGCTGTTTTTTGGGCTTTATCAAACTCAATAAACTCAACGTCAACAAAAATAACGACACAAGCCACAAAAAGCTAAAGCCCTCAAAAAATTGTAAAAAGACTCCGCCCATAAATGGTCCAGTTAAACTGCCAATACTAAAGAAAATCCCACATAACAAATTTCCTGTTGGTAATAATGCTTTTGGGGTCAAATCAGTCATATACGATATACCAAGAGAGAACGTTGAACCCACAAACAAACCCGCTAAAAGAAATGCAAAAACAAGTGTCAAAAAATTATTTTCAAGAAGTGCTGCGATACTAAACGAAAAAGCACCACCAAACAGCGCAAACAGTACCACTTTTCTTCTTCCAATTCGATCACTTAAAGCACCCAAAGGTAACTGCGATAGTATCCCACCCGTTGAAAATGCCGCTAATACAATAGATACCATCGACAAATCAAAATCATTTCGAAGTGCATAGACTGGGAAAATGGCATGTAAACTAGACTCCAAAAAACCGTAACTAAACGGTGGAATAAATGCTACCCACGCAAATCCAATGGTTGCACCAAAACGTGCCCACGTCCCTCGCATCGTCGATGTATCATGCATATGCCCTGGGAAATCATTATCAATAAAAAACACAAGTGACCATGCAGCTAGACATAAAATACCGGATACAATAAAGGGTAACCCTTCATAAATAGATACGAGCGGCAAAAATAACGGTCCAGCTGCAAATCCAATGCCAAAAGATAGTCCGTACAAAGCAATATTACGTCCTAGGCGTTCGTGTGGGGAAAAACTTGTAATCCATGTTTGTGTTGAAAAATGAAGTGCATGGTCTCCTATTCCGATAAATAACCGTAAAATAAACCAAAAAACAACGCTTTTCCATAATGGAAATAATAACAATGAAACAAAAACTAACAAGCCTCCGAAAATGATGATGGGTTTATAACCATACCTTCGGAGAGGCTGTTCCATAAAGGGCGATATGAGAAGCGTACCTATGTATAACCCGGTTGCATTCAAACCGTTTAAAGATGAAGAAAGTCCATCTTGTTCGAAAATAACAGAAATAAGTGGTAACAACATTCCCTGCGAAAAACCCGAGATGGAAACGATTGCAACTAAAATCCAAAATCTTCTTTTCTCTAAGGCTGTAAATTGATTCATGGTGGTCCTCCTATATACAAGTTGAAATCATGTTCATTTCAACAAAGTTTCGGTACAATTCTACCATAAAGGAGGGATTCAAGTTGAAATATATAATGACTGAAAATGGTTTTGAAACAGCTTTGGAATTCGGAACGCTAACGATTTCTGGTGACGAAACGAAAGGATATAGACCTTATCAACTATTAGTTTCGTCTCTAGTCGGTTGTAGTGGAGGTGTACTTCGAAAAGTTTGTGAGAAAATGCGTATGCCAATTGAGGAAATGGAGATTAATGTATTAGAAGTGATACGAAATCCTGAGGAAGCAAGTCGACTCGAAAAAGTACATATTCATTTTAAGCTTAAAGGTACTAATCTCGATACTACTAAACTACAAAAAGCAATGATGCTAACAAAAAAAAATTGTTCAATGGTGCGCTCTGTTGATCAATCTATGGTAGTTATCGAAACATTTGAACTTATTTAGACAATGTCAAAGGCTCAGTCTATGATCTGCGAACAGATGATTGGCTGAGCCTTTTAAATGTTACTAATATCCAATTGAGTTTCCATAAATCGAATTCACGGCTAAATTTACGTGCCGGTGAAATGTTCGAACCCCCTCCTTCTAACTAAATAATTGATTGGTTTCGACTATTCACTACGGCCTCCCCTCTCTTGTTGAAGTAAGTTTACTTTAACATGTAATTAGAATTTTGTAAACATTCTAAATAAATTTAATATTAAATTATTTCTTTAGTCCTACTCACGGTTGAAAATTAATGGCAGATTTGCTACGATATAAGTGTAAAGAGAGGTGTTTCACATGGGCAATGCTATTTCAAATAAAGAACAACAAGTAACATACTTAAAAGAACGTCTTCACATTTTCTTAGAAGTATTAGATTCAATTGAACCAGAAACGACTGAACTTGAAGATATTGATCGGATGATTGCTATGATGGATGATTTAGAACTGAAGATGGAACAATTTAAAAAATTATCTGAATGAACAATAAGAGAGTGCCAATTGGCACTCTCTTTTCTTTGAAATCCATTCCATTTTTTAAATTCAAAAGAGTATAATGATAAGTAGAAACATAACTAAGCAATATAAGAAAGGGGTTTTACGTACATGTATTTGGAAACATTGGAAAAAAGCATATATGAATTAATTACAGAAACATCTACGAACTTACCAAAAGATGTGCGTCGTGCAGTAAGTAAAGCAAAAGCTGCCGAAAATGCTGGAACTCGTGCTTCGATGAGTTTAGACACCATCACAAATAATATTCAAATGGCTGATGATAAGGTATCACCTATCTGTCAAGATACCGGTATGCCCACTTTTAAAATTAAAACACCAATTGGAGTTAACCAATTAGAAATTAAAGCTGCAATCAAACGTGCGATTGTATCTGCTACAAAAAATGCCAAACTTCGTCCAAACGCAGTGGATTCACTAACAGGCGAAAATAGTGGAGACAACTTAGGCGAAGGTGTTCCTGTTGTAAAGTTTGAACAATGGGAAAATGATTACATAGAGATGAAGCTTATTCTAAAAGGTGGGGGTTGTGAAAACAAAAATATTCAATACAGTCTCCCTACTGAACTCGAAGGTATCGGTCGTGCTGGTCGTGACCTAGATGGCATTAGAAAATGTATTCTTCACTCAGTCTATCAAGCACAAGGTCAAGGCTGTTCAGCTGGATTCATTGGTGTAGGAATCGGCGGCGATCGCGCTTCAGGATATGATTTAGCGAAAGAACAATTATTCCGTTCCGTTGATGATGTTAATTCAAATTCACAACTTGCTGAACTTGAAGAATATACTGTCGAAAAAGCGAATACATTGGGAATAGGCACAATGGGATTTGGCGGAGAAGCTACTTTACTAGGTTGTAAGATTGGTGTCATGCACCGAATACCTGCTAGTTTCTTTGTGTCTGTTGCATACAACTGTTGGGCATATCGTCGATTAGCGATCAACATTAATCCTACAACTGGTCAAATTAACGAATGGCAATTCCAAGAAGGCGAAAAAGTTGAGTTTAAGGACGAAGATAAAGTTGACCCAACTGAAGAAATAGCTACTAATTTTGTCGAACTTCGTGCGCCTGTTAGTGAGGAAGCAATTCGTAAACTAAAAGTTGGCGATGTAGTAAAAATTAGTGGGATGATGTACACGGGGCGTGATGCAATTCACAAATACTTATCTGATCACGATGCACCACTAGACTTAAATGGTCAAATCATTTATCACTGTGGCCCTGTCGTATTAAAAGACAAAGAAGGTAATTGGCAAATTAAAGCGGCAGGCCCGACCACTTCCATTCGAGAAGAGCCTTACCAAGGAGACATCATGAAAAAATTTGGTATTCGTGCAGTTATGGGTAAGGGGGGTATGGGTCCGAAAACGCTAGCTGCGCTTAGTGAACACGGTGGCGTATACTTAAATGCAATTGGTGGAGCTGCTCAATACTATGCTAACTGTATTACGGGTGTTGAAGGCGTTGACTTAATGCAATTTGGCCTTCCTGAAGCAATGTGGCATTTGCGCGTAGAAGACTTTACAGCAGTAGTCACAATGGATTCACACGGGAATAGTTTGCATGCAGATGTAGATAAATCTTCTCTCGAAAAATTAGCTCTATACAGTGAACGTGTATATAAATAATTTATTGAATTGATTTATGTAAATTCACTATGTTATAATGATTATAAATTAATAATAATTCTAATAAATGCTGGTATTCCCTATGGGAGTGCCAGCTTTTCGTACATTAATAGGCATATGATATTGAATATCATTATCAGGAGGAATGAAAATGGAAGGTATTAAGCAACAAGATTCACCATCAATTCTCAGTCGTTTAAAACCACATATTGAATTGATTGCAGCTCTCTTCTCTGGGGTCTTAATTCTTTTTGCTTGGTTTTTTGGCATAGGTGAAGAAAGTTCCCTTTCCATTACTTTATATTTAGCCGCCTTTCTAATAGGTGGATTTGCGCAAGCCAAAGAAGGAATTTTAAATACCATTCATCGAAGAGAGCTAAATGTAGAGTTACTCATGATTTTTGCTGCAATAGGTTCATCCGTAATTGGCTATTGGGCTGAAGGCGCCATCCTTATTTTTATTTTTTCTTTGAGTGGTGCACTTGAAACTTACACGATGAACAAAAGCAAAAAAGAATTGTCCAGTTTGATGAATTTGCAACCGGAAGAAGCATGGCTACTTGATGCTAATGGACAATCAAATCGCGTCTTGGTTAATACCCTAGAAATAGGTAATCGTTTACTTGTCAAACCAGGCGATCGTATACCAGTTGATGGTGTGATTGTTACCGGTAGTACTTCTATTGATGAAGCAGCCATAAGTGGTGAATCTATACCCGTTTCAAAACACGCAGGTGATGAATTGTTTGCGGGAACTGTGAATTTAAACGGTGTTTTAACAATCGAAATGACGAAATCAAGTAGTGAATCGTTAGTTCAAAAAATTATTGAACTTGTTCAATCAGCTCAAAGTGAAAAATCCCCTTCACAACAATTTATTGAACGGTTTGAAGGTAAATATGTAAAAATTGTTCTTATTACTGTTGGTTTGATGATGTTCCTCCCTCACTATATATTTGATTGGGATTGGACTACCACATTCTATCGCGCAATGGTCTTACTTGTTGTTGCATCCCCTTGTGCACTAGTTGCTTCAATTATGCCCGCTACGCTAGCTGCCATTTCAAACGGAGCGAAAAATGGATTGTTATTTAAAGGTGGAGTCCACCTAGAAAACATTGGTAATATGAAAGCAATTGCGCTTGATAAGACTGGAACGCTCACACAAGGAAAGCCACTCGTAACAGATTTTATCGTTCGGGATGGATTAGATGAACAGGCTGTTTTAACGAGTTTAGCGAGTATTGAATCACAATCCACACATCCATTGGCTCAAGCCATAACTTCATTTGCTATCACAAAAGGTGTAAAAACTTTCCCTATTACAAAAATGGAAGATATACCAGGCTGGGGAATTAAGGCGGATATCGATTTGAAAGAATGGAAAGTAGGTAAGCCTCGTTTTGTAGGCTATGATGAGGCAATGTCCTTTAGTAATGATGTAGCTCTTCATCTAGAAAACGAAGGAAAAACAGTCATTTTCGCAGCTGACCAAGATGGAATTATTGCAGTATTAGCTCTTAAAGACACAGTTCGACCTGAATCTAAAGAAGCCATTTCATTATTACGAAAAGCAGGTATTTACACAATTATGTTAACTGGCGATAATGAACGAACAGCTAAAGTAATTGCAGAAGAAGCAGGCGTTGATCACTATATTGCCGAATGTTTACCAGAAACAAAAGTCACACATATGAAAGATCTTCTAGCGAAATATGGAAACGTTGGGATGGTTGGGGATGGTATTAATGATGCACCAGCTTTAGCCACCGCTACTCTAGGTATAGCCATGGGTCAAGGCACAGACGTTGCACTAGAGACTGCAGATGTTGTACTTATGAAAGATGATTTATCTCGCATTACGTATGCGATTCATTTGTCTCGGAAGATGAATCGTGTCGTAAAACAAAATGTCATTTTCTCCATCTCGATTATTGTACTTTTGATTTTTAGTAATTTCTTTCAAATTATTAATTTACCACTTGGCGTGATCGGGCATGAAGGCAGTACCATTCTCGTTATCTTAAATGGGCTACGCTTACTTAAAATTAAATAAAAAGCAGGAGCGTCTATACGACAGCTCCTGCTTTTTTCATATCTAATTTTTCTTTACGTTCTTGCATAACAGCATTAATTTGCCCACCGACCATTAAAATGGTACCTGAGAAATATAGCCACATCATTAGTACGATAATTCCACCAATACTCCCGTATGTAGCAGAGTAATTAGCAAAACTACTAACATAAAATGAGAATGCTAGAGATACGAGAATCCACCCTAACGTAGCAAAGATGGCACCTGGTATTACACTTTTCAAATACAACTTTCTATTTGGTGCAATCCAGTATAACAACATGAAGACAACAAAAATCATTACTGGTGGAATCGTCCATCTAATACTATTCCAGACAGTCAAGAAACTTTGTTCGTATCCTAAATATGAGAATAAAAATATGCCAATTTGTTCTCCAAATACCGGCAATACTAGAGCAATTACAAACAGTGTAATGAGTAAAAGTGTAAAAATAACTGAAATACTTCTAGCTATAATGAAAGGTCTTGTTTCTTCAAGGCTATATGAGCGATTAAGTGATTTAATCAAAGCATTCATACCATTTGATGCAGTCCAAATAGTTGCAAGTATTCCTACAGATAATAGTCCACCATTTCGATTGGTAAGAACTTCATTTACTGTGCCATAGATGAGTTTATAAACTTCGTCTGGTGCATATGTACGCAAAATGCTAAAGAGTTGATCTTCTTGCAAATTTAAATAAGGAAGCAATGTCACCATAAAAATTAATAATGGAAATAATGATAGCAAAAAAAAGAAAGCAAGCTGTGCGCCTAGAGCAGTAACATCCAAATATTTAATCCTCGCTAATAATTCTTGAAAAAAACCTTTTGATGATGTGACATCAAAAGGTTCGTCCGGACCTTTATCTTTCTTTTTAAATTGCATTAACTTTATCTTATTTAAGAAATTATATGAGGAACGGGACTGTTTACTGCCCTTAGGTTGAATTGGTTGATTTTCGTTCGCCATGTAATCAATTCCTTTCTTAAGAGAACGAGCTTCCTTTCTCTTCATAAACTTCCTCAGGTAATACTGGCATTTTGAACTGATCTTCTTCGCTCTTTACAATCGTTTTGTATTCTTCTTTGGAATGAACGAATGCATCCTTTGTATCAGTGACCAGTGTTTTCACTTGTGGAGTTAATGTTTTTAATTCATCTACTTTATCCGATAAATATTGTGCATCTTGAGAAAACTGGTTATATACAGTATGGATTTGATCTGCTTTTTCTTGTAATTTCATTTTCAAGTCTTCACGATTTTTCGAATAATACTTAACATCAGAGGAAACCGTTCTTAACTTATATTTAACATCTTCACGTGTTATACGATCTAATAAACTTAATCCAGCACCTGCAATTGCACCTATTACAATTCCTTTTACAAATTTACTTTCTTTCATTAATAAAACCTCCTAAGGTTAAAAGTCAATGTGCTTTAATATACCCAATTATATATGTATTAAAACAAAATGCTACTTGGATTTGACAATTTTTCTGTAGCATGAAATGATAAACTAATACCGTTTGAAAGGCGGGAATCCAAATGAACTTAACTCAACCATCGCAAGAGAATGTTGAATACATGATTGAACAGATAAAAGACAAACTTCGTATGGTCAATGTAGATGCTATGAGATCCGAAAATTTTGATGAATCTCAATATGAAGACTTACACTATTTGTACAACATGGTTAAAAACCGGACAACGTTCAGTCCGAGTGAAATGCAAGCTATCGCTTCAGAACTTGGATCACTCCGTAAATAATTGTGCAAACGAAAACCTCTAGTTTTATATAGAGGTTTTTTTGTATTGTATAACGTACCAACTTCCTTCACGAATGATAGTTTGTATACTTATCGAGGTTAAGTTTGCACCGATTCCCCATTGCTCTAAGTGCTCTTTTTCAGGTAAGGAATACAAGTTTTCAAATGAATGAAAGAAGCTATTAAATGCAGCAACAAATGGTGGACTTTCTTCCCCACCAGAAATAGGTGTAACAACTGATAAAACGCCACCTTCACATAACCAGTCACTTAAGCGCAAAAATAATTCTTGCCGCTTTTCGGGAGGAACATAGTGAATGATATTGTTCAATAATATTAAATCGTATAAAGTCTCCGGATCATATTCCCATAAATTAGCTTGATCAATTGATACATTATCTAGTGATTGGGTTAATTTCATGGCCGTTTTAGCAACTGAATCACTAATCTCTATACCTTTGAACTTAGAATCAGGGAAACGTTCAGCAAGCCGTTTAATATAACCTCCCTCTCCACAACCAATGTCAAGAACTAACTGCTTAGTATTTCCTTTTAATAATTTTGAAATTTTTGGCAAAGCAATTACTTCTAAAAATCGACTTGTTTGAGCTACCGTATCAGCATGTTTATCCGCATCAAAGTGATTGCGAGTTTTATTTCGCATCATATCTGGATAAGCTAGTAAACTAGGAATATGTAATTCCATCATTTCTTTTAATATGACACCTGAAGACGATTCATCTTTAGGCCGTGGTAACTTCCACATGGCTCCCGTTTTATATCGATTGCGGCTCATGGGTTTTAAATGACCAATCGACACTCCAACACTCATCCATTGATTAAGTAATATTTCATCTATTTGATAGGCATCCGCCACGTCGGCAACGGTTACGCCACGCTCAAACGCTTTAAATAAATTTAGTTCATACCCAACGTATGCATGCCAGGAATATAAAAACGGAACATTTCGTTTCATCCACATACGCGCTTTAAACATTTTCATTATATCAACCATTGCCTATCCCTCCCATTTACTTATTGTTATTTAAATACACGTTTATTTTGAGATATAAACCTATCAATGTGCTATAAAAGGCCATTCCATTTCCAAGGATAATCATCTTCCGCTGAAAATAACTTCATTTCTTTTTTGGCAACAGACAAATTTTTTTTTCTAGTTGGCATCATGCCACCTTGAATAAAACGATCTCTCACAGACTCTTTCCACATGCCTAGTCCAGATACATTTAACATTTGCTTGAAGTGAAGAACTGGATCTTCCTCTATTCGTTCAAAGGTTTTGCTGCGAATCCAACTTACTGGTTGAAATGGGAATGAATAGGCAAGTGCTGACAAATGGCTTAGTTGAATTAAGTAATCAGCACGTTCTTTTCGAACGTATTCGAATTGCTCTAAATTATCTGGATGTAGAGATGACAATTTATACATATCTACCAATAATTCACCTAAAATGTCGGCATCTTGGATAGCCATATTCATTCCTTCCCCTGCCATCGGATGTACAGCATGTGCTGCGTCTCCAATAATAACTTTATTGCCTTGTACATAGGAATTCGCATGATACATTATGGGAATCATTAATTGAATTTTTGACCAATCCGTAAGCTGCTGAACATAACCATCGATAGATGGCGCAAGATCTGTATACAATTTATGAAAGTGTCCAATTGGTTTTTCTTTAATTTTTTTATAGTCACCTGCAGGAATTAAATAGACTGAACGTACTTGATTATCAGGCAGTGGAAATAACCCTAAGAATCGATTGTAACTAGAAAAAATTTGCCCTCCCACTAAGTCTGAAGGCCGAGGGAAAGTAACCGTAATAAAATGATGATTATATTTAATCGGATCAACTTTAATACCCATCGCTTGGCGAGTAACAGATGCCCGTCCTTCTGCACCAATGAAGAAAGCTGCTTCTACTTGGAACTTTTCGTTTCCTTGTTGCACGATAGCCGTATTATTTTCAATTGCCTTACAAGTTGCCTCATTATAATAATGAAAGTTTGGATATTTTTCCGCTTGCTTAAATATGATAGTTTTCAACTTTTCATGGTGAATCATGTAGGCTGCATTATATTTCCCAGGAATGACGGTGTAATCCATAAAAGACTGATCTTTCACTTTTAATGTTTTTGACAGTTCAAATAAATCAAGGACCTCAATAATTTGCGCATTCGAAGTGACTTGATAATAAACATGTAATCCATCAAAAATTTGCATGCTTTTTGGTTGCAATAATTCTCCTTTATAAATAGGTTGATTTCCTGTTAATTTTTCAACCATCACAACATCGATACCTGAACTTACCAGTTTTAATGCTAGCGTCAAGCCACCAATTCCACCACCTGTAATGAATACATCAGTCTTCATACGAAAATCCCTCCTTATTTAGAAATTCCTTTATCTAAAGTTTTTTAAACGTTTTAATGTGCAAAAAATTAGGCTACAAGCTTCGACTTGCAGCTTTTCTTACGAAGCGTCAATGTAAAACTAAAGCGTTCTCTGACTCTTAAACGTTTCCAGGTCTCTTTCATAAGATTATCTCCTGCTCCATGGTTCTAACACAGGAATATTGGTTTGGACAAAGAAAGAATCAACCCCTTTTTGGAAAGAAGAATCTTCATGAGATGCAATTTCGGTCACTTTTTGATTCACAAGAAGGTTTTCAAAGTGTAAAGACAGTATTTTTTTCCAAATCCTTCAGAATTCTCTTCAGTCCAAAATTTTTATACCTTATTATTTTATTTTAAAAGACACCGTTGAGAATTCTCAACGGTGTCCATTACTTACATCTGAATTTGAGGAAACTGCTTGATAATGGCTGCTGAAATATAATCTGCCATGTGGAGAGCCTGCATTTCAATTTCGTCAAACGTATTAATGGCTGCTTGATAGTCTTGTTGAAGTAAGAAAACTGTTTCTGATTTAAATAAATCCAAGTGTTTATACATCATTTCTCTCATATCTTCCTGTGATATATAAGGGTTAATTGAGCTTAGAAATATAGCAATATCATCGGCATTGGCATACCATTTTTTATCAACAGACTCAAAGCTTTGCGTATCTCCTTCTTTAGCCGCTTTCACAAGATCTGCAGCAATGACTAAGTGAGCTTTGATTAAAGCACCGTATTGGTCTCCTAATTGCTCACCGTAGTAAGGTTTAAGTACGTTCCCCATTTCAGGAGCATTTCGTAATAGTCGTGCTAAAACTGCATCTAAATCTGGTGAATTATTAATTAAACTAATAATAGCAGATTTTGTCCAGTAGACATGCTGTTCCCATAGTAAACGCAACGTATTTCTTAATTCATGCTCAGCTCCACTAACACAGGGAGTATAATAAACCCCTGTGGGATACACGTAAATACACATTAAATACCCTCCAATTCGTATCCATATATACTATTCTATATACGTAATTAAGGTACTAATTTTTTTGATCACAAAACCAAATAAAACTTTTTTAAAAAAACATTTTACAAGATCGTTATTCAAAAGTCTTTGATGAGCTACAGTAATTCCCGTTCCAACTATGGCATTTTGTTTAATCAAAGATATTTGCGTCCAAACTTTTAACTTTTGTTAATTCTTTCACTTTATCTAGCAAGAATGGTGTGACGTGTTTACCGACAATACCCTTATCATCTGTTTCAGCAAAAGCTTTTTCAATGATTCCTGTAGTAAACTAAATTCTTCCTCCATTGCATCATCTTGGCGAATTGATTGATAGACTTCTGTACTGATTTTCAACTCTAAATATTAAAGCATTTTAAAGGTTATTTCGTCACACGAACTTTTCAATTGATTTACTCCTTCGAATATTGCTACTATAGGAGTAGCTTATACAAAAAGGAGATCACCTAATGACAACTTTTAATGAAAAATTAACGAAGTATGCTGAGTTAGCAGTTAAAGTAGGCGTAAACATTCAAAAAGGTCAAATTTTATATATCACAGCATCTATTGATAACCCTAAATTCGTTCGTTTATTAACAAAAATGGCGTATGAAGTTGGAGCAAAACAAGTATATGTAGACTGGACAGATGACGTGATTACACGTACACGTTTCGAGTTGGCTCCAAGTGAATCTTTCGAGGAGTATCCGGCATGGAAAGTACAAGAACGTGAACAATTAGCTGATCAAGGCGCAGCATTTATGAGTGTAGTATCTTCAAGTCCTGATTTATTAAAAGGAATTGACTCGTCTCGTATTTCGGCATTCCAAAAAGCAGCTGGAACTGCATTAACAAAATATCGTCAATATATTCAATCAGACAAAATTAGTTGGACAGTCATTGCAGCTCCGTCTAAATCTTGGGCAGCTAAAGCATTTCCAGATGTAGCGGAAGATGAACAAGTTAGTGCTTTATGGGATGCTATCTTTAAAGCAGTTCGAGCGGATGTAGATTCTCCAATTGAAGCTTGGGCGAAACACGATGACACACTTCATGAGAAAGTTGATTACTTAAATGACAAAAACTACAAAAAATTGCACTACACTGCTCCAGGGACTGATCTTACAATTGAACTTCCAAAAGGACATTTATGGTGTGGGGCTGGCAGTGTAAATGAAAAAGGCACTTCGTTCATGGCGAATATGCCTACTGAAGAAGTATTTACGGTTCCATTGAAAACAGGTGTGAATGGTGTTGTCTCTAGTTCAAAACCATTGAGCTACGGCGGAAACATCATAGACGACTTCAAGATTACATTTGAAAAAGGTCGCATTGTTAAAGTTGAAGCTACTGAAGGACAAGAAGTATTACAACGATTAGTTGATACGGATGAAGGGGCTAAGTATTTAGGAGAGGTTGCTTTAGTTCCTCATCACTCCCCTATTTCTGAATCTGGATTACTTTTCTATAACACTTTATTTGATGAAAACGCATCAAACCATTTAGCAATTGGTAGTGCCTATGCATTCTGTTTAGAAGGCGGCAAAAAAATGTCCTCAGAAGAACTACAAGAACATGGCTTAAACCAAAGTATTACACATGTTGACTTTATGATTGGTTCAGAACAAATGGACATCGATGGAATTTTAGAAGATGGTTCTAAAGAAGCAGTATTCCGTGACGGTAACTGGGCTTTTTAAACGGCAGTTTTCACCAATTTTGATTAACCACTACTAGAATTCTCTTAAATCATGTATAATAATAATTATTAAACAAATGATTAATAGAGAGGGGAATTACAATGGCTTTAGGTGTAGTAACTGTAATTGGCTTTATGGCTATTCTAGGAGTAGTTACTTATTTCATTATGTATTTTTTGCAAAAAGCTTTAATTTCTCGTGATTCAGAAGTAATTGATCCAAAACCTGAAAATACATTCTAATATTAAGAAAAGCAGTCGTCTTTGGACGATTGCTTTTTTGTTATCATAAAACATTTTTTTTACATTTTAACCACAGACATATAACAGAACGACCACAAAATCCTACAAGTTACTTATTTTTCACCCCCCTTCTCTATCTTATATCACATAACACACTGCAATAATTGATATCTCCCATTAAGTACCACATGGCATAAGCACTAAACTCCTCTATACTTATATAGCAAACTGCTTAGAGGAGGAATCTGTATGTTTTCAAGTATTGATTTAGGGATTGATTTAGGAACTGCTAACATCCTTGTATATACAAAAAATAAAGGCATAATTTTAAATGAACCATCTGTCGTAGCGGTGGATACAAAAACAAGACAAATTATTGCATTTGGTGATGAAGCTAAAAGCATGATTGGTAAAACACCAGGTTCTATTACCGTCATTCGTCCTTTAAAAGATGGGGTGATTGCTGATTTTGATGTGACAACAGATATGTTGCGCATGGTAATGAAGAAAATAGGCAAAAAATTAGGAAGTTCTGTTCGTAAACCGAACGTTATGGTATGTACACCTTCAGGCGCCACATCAGTAGAACGTCGTGCCATCCATGATGCTGTAAAAAATAGTGGGGCTAAAGAAGTTCACTTGATAGAAGAAACAGTAGCTGCTGCAATTGGTGCAGACCTGCCTGTCAGTGAGCCAATTGCTAGTGTAATCGTAGATATTGGTGGCGGAACAACTGAAGTGGGAATCATTTCATTTGGTGGCGTTGTCTCTTCAAACACTGTAAAAGTTGCTGGGGATCGAATGGATGAAGACATTATTCATTTTGTTCGCAAAAACTTTAATGTATTAATCGGTGAACGTACCGCTGAAAGAATTAAAATTGAGGTGGGGTACGCTTTAATTCCACATACAGTGGAAACAATGGAAGTTAGAGGTCGAGACGTATTAACAGGTCTTCCAAAAACAATAACGATTAATTCTGTTGAAGTACAAGAAACTTTAAAAGAATCGTTGTTATCGATTTTAGAAGCGATCCGCGCAACGCTTGAAAGCTGTCCTCCAGAACTATCAGGAGACATTGTTGACCAAGGTGTTGTGTTAACTGGTGGCGGTGCTTTATTAAAAGGCATGCAAGAATGGTTATCTAATGAGATATCTGTCCCTGTTCACATAGCTCCTCAACCTCTTGAGTCTGTAGCAATTGGTACAGGTCGCTCACTAGTAATGATAGATAAAATACAAAAAATTGCCCGCTAATCACACATGAAACGGACAACCCGACGAGCGAGATGATTCTGTCATCTCGCTTATTTTTTTGAGTAAAAGTGGGCGTTTCTGTTTAATAAAATTGGGCGACAACTCTTCATTTACAATGCCTTGATGGAAAATAGGTGTCAACGAAGGAGATACTGGTGGGACAAGCCAGGTCCAATCGCCTTTTACTTCTCTTTGTAATTTATCTTCCTTTTCACGAAATGTTTGAAATTGTTGTGCAGCGGTATAATGATCAACTATTTGTACACCTGCTTGTTTAAACGATGCATACACAGCATGCTGTAATTCAACAAGGGCTCTGTCTCTCCAAAATGTTGTAGTACTTGACGTATCAAGTTCCAATTGCTTAGCAACGTCTCTCAATCGATTGTAGCGATATGAATCCACAAAATTTCGCGCTGCAATTTCAGTTTCCATATACCAACCATTAAAAGGAGCAGGATAACGTAATCCCCCAATTTCAAGAACGCGATCTGCAATAATTGGGACTGCATACCATTTTAAATTAAGCGGACCCCAATTTTTATTAATTGGATGATCGATCTTAATTTCAAGAACCTCTTCTTTTAAAATAGGAATAATACTAGGTGGTCCTTCGTTCCATTGGTAAATGACAGGCAAAAAATCGTATGGTGTTCTATCTCCTTGCCAACCTAATTTTTGTGCTACTTTCGTTAATTCTAAGGAAGCGGGATCTCCAAGAATTTCACCTGATTCTTCTAAATATCCTGCATATCGAATTAATTGATGGCTCCATATTTGTACTTTTTGTTGCTCATTAAATTTCAGGGGTGGGAAAATTGTAATGGTAGATCTAATTTTCCCTTCATTTGTTGCATGTTGAATATGATGATGGATATGCTGTGCTACTTCTTCTTTTGACTCAACATCTCTCGCATCAAAAACATCAAGCGTTTCCCAAAACAATCGACCAATACACTTTGTACTATTGCGCCATGCGAGTTTAGCTCCATATGATATTTCATCGAACGTGTGGATGTAAGTTCCGGTCGACTCTATTTCTTCCTTAACAGTAAGTTGACGATTCATCATCGTATCTTCAGAATGACCTTTTTCATTTCCATATTGCGAAAGAAACTCAAACGCTTGATTAACTAATAATTTATTCATATTTGTCATCCTTTTTTTCTTCATACATTTAGTTTAAGTAATATTTTCTTTACTCTCAATGTTAAAGTGGCTCATATTTAGTTATTTTTAATATGTGTGACGTAAAAGTGGATAATCTACACGAAAATCATCTACAATAAGAAAAAGATATACTAGGGGGAAATGACATGTCTTTATTAAACGAGATTCTTTCATTTAATCAAAAATTTGTTTCTGAAAAACAATATGAAAAATTTATTACCACGAAGTTTCCTGACAAAAAAATAGTTATATTAACGTGTATGGATGCACGTCTATTTGAACTTTTACCAAAGGCTATGAATTTTAAAAATGGGGATGTAAAAATTGTAAAAAGTGCTGGTGCAGTTATTAATCATCCTTTTGGTGGAATTATGCGGAGTTTGCTCGTAGCTGTGTACGAATTAAATGCTGAAGAAATATACATAATCGGTCATTATGATTGTGGGATGGGTGCTATCCAACCGCAAGAAATGCTTCAAAAAATGATTAATAGAGGCATTTCACACGATACCATTAATATGTTGAACTATTCAGGAGTTAAATTAACCGATTGGTTACGCGGATTTGAAGATGTGCATGAAAGTGTAAGGCATAGTGTTGATATGGTACGAAATCATCCATTAATGGTGAAAGAAGTTGCTGTTCACGGATTAGTCATCGATCCTGCAACAGGTAGATTAGAAGTTGTAGAATAATAAAAAAATGAAACGAGCCGAGTAACTGGGCTCGTTTCATTTTTTATAAGGCTGATGATTTTTTTCTTCTATAAATCCATTGTTGATACTGAAAACGCATGACACAACCAATGCAAAACCCTAATATAGCTAAGAGAGCAGCTATACCAACCATTATTGTGGCCACATTAAACAATAGGGTCCAGTTCATTAAAAAACCTATGCATGCAATTAATAGAAATCCTACAGCCAACCATTGATTAAATTTAAGCTGAATATAGTCTTCCTGTACATATAGATTTACTGGTTTAGTTAAAAAACGTTTAACAATTGCTAAAATGGGATGGAACCCAGTAAATAAACTTAAAATACATGATACAAGCGGAACAAGCAGTATCCATGCTGTTTGAGTGATTAATGCAATGACTACTGACAATACAATGGTCCACTGATTTGCTAATACAAGAGGCTTCGGGATTGTTTTCAATTTAATACCCACTATTCTTATTGGTTTTAAAGTATATTATATGTTTGTTTCTACAGATTGTAAATATATCCGCCTATACGTAACAATATTTCCCGGGAAATCGACAAAAAAGCTGGATTCTCAAATGAGAAACCAGCCATTCATCAATTTACGCCATTTCCGCCAAGCGGCCTTACCTTTTCAATATTCATCTTCTAGTACAGCATAGATAAAATGATCTTCCCACTTACCATTAATAAATAATAGCTGTCGAAGTAATCCTTCTCTTTGAAATTTCACTTTTTCCAACACACGAATTGACCCACCATTACGTGGAGATACATATGCTTCAATTCGATGTAATCCTATAACTTCCATTCCATAATCCACAAGCAATTGAACCGCTTCAGTTGCAATCCCTTTACCAACATTCATTTCATCAATAGAATACCCGATAAAGGCACTTGAAAAAGGAACTCGTTTTATGTTGTACATTGAAATATGACCAATCAGTTCTCGTGTTTTGTACTCATATATACCAAAATTAAACTCCCGCTTACTTTTCATATGATGCAGTGATTCTAAAATCTTTTCGCGTTGAACAGCTGCTGTAAAATATGCGTCTTGATGTCTTGGTTCAAAAATCGACCAGTAAAATCGATTTTTTATAACAAGATTTGCTAAAACAGCAGCATCTTCTTCACGTAATGTTTGTAAAAAATATTTTTTCCCTTGTAATAGTATCATTTAAAGTCACCCTTTAGATGAAGTTAATGCCAAAAACTCTTCCACATCTTTAGTACATAGTGCAATACCTTTTTCCCAGAAAGCATGTTGAGTGATGTCTTCGCCTAAATGTTTCATCGCTAAATCTTCTACTGACATAATCGCCGTGTCTTGAAGTAAAGAGATATACTTTTCTTCAAAGTTACTACCTTCTTCAATTGCTTTTGCATAAATGCTCAAACTGAATAAGTAACCGAATGTGTACGGGAAATTATAAAATGGCACACGAGAGATATAGAAGTGCAGTTTAGAAGCCCAGAAATGAGGGTGAACCTCACCAAGTCCATCTCCATAAGCTTCACGTTGCGCCTCTTCCATTAACTTATTTAATCGAGTTGCAGAGACAATTCCCTTTTTACGTTCCTCGTAAAAACGGGTTTCAAACAAAAATCGAGCATGAATGTTCATAAAGAACGCTACACTGCGTTGAATTTTATCTTCCAACAGTGCTAATTTTTCTTCATCTGTTTTCGCTTCTTTAACTGCAGCATCCGCTACAATCATTTCAGCAAATGTAGAAGCAGTTTCAGCTACACCCATTGCATATTGACGATTCATCCAGTGTACCGGTCGAAGTGCATGTGAATGGAAGGCATGACCCAGTTCATGTGCTAATGTTGCGACATTTGACATCGTTCCACTATAAGTCATGAAAATACGAGATTGCTGTGACAACGGCATACCTGTACAAAACCCGCCAGGACGTTTATTCGGACGGTCTTCAGCTTCAATCCACTCATCTTCAAATGCTTTACGTGAGAATTTCTCAAGCTCTGGTCCAAACTTACCAAACTGTTTTAAAATAAATTCTGCACCTTCTTGATACGATACTTTTTGAGTTGATTTCGTAACTGGTGCGTCTAAATCGCACCAATTCATGGCATCTGCTCCAACTAACTCTGATTTGCGTTTCAAATAATTTACAAAAGGTGTTTTGTGCGCACTAATTGCTCCCCACATTGCGTCTAAAGTTTCCTGCTTCATTCTATTCATATGTAATGGTTCTCTTAAAACCGAATCCCACCCACGTTTTTTGTAGACAGCTAATCGGAACCCTGCCATATGATTTAATGTTTTTGCAAAGAACTCTTCTTTTTCTGTCCAGGAATGTTCAAGTGCGTCAAATGACTCTTTTCTGACCGATGCATCAGAATGTGAACTTAAATTACTTGCTTGACCTACAGAAAACTCTTTTTCTTCGCCATCAACCGTGACACGAACTCTCACGTCACCTACTAATACATCATATAGTTGGCTCCAGCCGTGATAGCCATCTACACTAAGAGCGGTGATCATGTCTTCTTCTTTCTCTGTCAGCAATTCTTTTGCTTCATCTCTCCATTCATTTAAAACAAAAGCAAATTTTATTAATTGATTATTTTCCATTAAGGAAACCCAAACGCTATCTTCTGTTTTTGATAATTGTTGCTGAACTACTAACATGGATGAAGAAAAACGAGCACCTAAAGAGCCCATTTCCCCTTGTAATAAATTGGCTTGTTTATCCAACGTATCTTGTGCTAAATAGCAACCAATTACTGCTCCAGCTTGCGATAAATTTTCAGCTATCTCTTTCGTTTCCTCAATAATAGAGAAAATTTTATTAGAGTCTGTTTCACCTTGTGGCACTTCAAATGTTGATAACCTTTGTTGAAATGTATCTAATTTTACAGATAAAGTATTTAAGTGCTCTCGAAGCTCAGGTGATGAACTTCCCCCTTTAAAAAATACGTCTAAATTCCAAACTTCAGAGTATGTTTTGGTAGTCAATATGTTACCCTCCAGTTATTTCTAATTTTTCTGAAAATACTCCGTAATTATATCATGCATCTTCGCCTTGCGAAACATCATGATGTGAGTTAACAGGTATGCCTTTTTCCACACATACTTGCATAATATGTTCTAGAATTCTTTTTAAAACAACTATTCGTGCATATTTTTTATCATTTGCTTCCACAACAATCCACGGAGCATAATTAATGTTTGTTTTTTCAAACATTTCCTCAGCCGCTTCTATATAACTTGTCCATTTTTCACGATTACGCCAATCTTCATCCGTTAGTTTCCACTGTTTATTTGGATCAATACGTCGTTCTTCAAAACGTTTTAACTGTTCGTCTTGTGTTATATGCAACCAGCATTTTACCACGATGTATGATTCATCCGTCAGCATTTTTTCAAAATCAGTTATTTCTTTATAAGCTCGTTTCCATTGTGGCTTTGTTGCAAATCCTTCGATACGTTCTACTAATACTCGTCCATACCAAGAACGATCAAAGATACTAATTTGTCCGTGTTGCGGAAGCTTCCTCCAAAAACGTTGAAGGTAATGGAATCTTAATTCATGTGGTTGAGGAGCAGCTATCGGGTGAACTCTAAGTCCTCGGGGATCCAACCTTTCCGATAATCTTTTAATCGCCCCCCCTTTTCCAGCTGCATCCATCCCTTCAAAAACGAGCACAAGACCCACTTTTTCGTTGAATAAATGTTGCTGAACGTTTAACATGTCGAATTGGAGCTGTTTTAATTCTTTGTTGTATTTTTTCTTATTCTCATATTGTTGGTCCATAAGTAATTCATTTAAACGAATGTTCATACAACTCCCCCCATTCTTCTGTCTCTTATTTTACAGAAATTTTCGGTAAATTGGAAATTGATGTTATCGTTACATGACGTTATACTACAGTATAGGAGGTGAATGCTATGGTTCGTTTCGCACTTATGGTAATCTCACTAATCGGTGTAATTACTGTTAATGCTTTAGCTAATATCTTGCCTTTAAATAATCAAACTACAGGTGAGATATCCAATCGTCTTCCGGTTTTATTTACTCCAGCAGGATACGTATTTTCGATTTGGTCTGTCATTTATCTAATGTTAATCTTTTGGGTAGTAGGCATGTGGAAAAAGCGTACACAAAATGACGCTGCCTATGCAAAACGCTCAACTCTGTTTATCATTAGTTCTATTTTGAATATGGCATGGATTTACTTGTGGCATTATGAATCTTTTTTATTAACAGTTGTAGTAATGATTGCATTACTTGTCACTCTTATTATTTTATACGGCACTTATAAGGCTACAGATAATCTGGTCGCGAGTCGACTACCTATTTCTATTTATTTAGGGTGGATCAGTGTCGCCACAATTGCCAATATTAGTTATGTTTTAACCTTTTATCAATGGAGTGGCTGGGGTTTAAGTAACCCATTATGGGCTGTAATTATGATGACTATCGGTACAGCACTTGCATTACATATTCGTTACCATCATTTTGATATTGCATACGTCCTGGTCTTTATTTGGGCTTTTATTGGGATAGCTGTTCGAAATGGTTTAGAAGAATTACTAGTCTCAACAGCTGCCTTCTTCTTAAGTGCAGTCATGCTTTCTGGCATCCTATTCATTAAAAAAAGACCAACTGCGCGTTCGTAGCAGTTGGTCTTTCGCTTTAGCTTATCTTCGTTATAAGAATTGGTTTATCTTTCGTGACAATCACGGTATGCTCGATTTGAGCTACAAGTGATTTGTCTGGAGTAAGAAATGTCCAGCCATCACCAGACTCCACAATATGTTCAGCTTTTTCTGAAATAAAAGGCTCAACCGCTAAAACCATTCCTTCTTTCAAAATGGTTGGTTCCCATGCGTCAAAGTAGTTTAAAATATGTTGTGGGGCTTCATGAAGGGATTTCCCAATACCATGACCAGTTAAATTCATAATGACAGTAAAACCATTCTGCTTTGCTTCGCGTTCGACAGCTTTTCCTATTTGATTTAAACGAGCGCCAGCTTTCACTTTTAACATTGCACGGTCAAATGCACTTTCAGCCACTTCGCATAACTTTTCTTTATTGTCGTAACCTTTCCCAATAACAAATGAAATGCCTGTATCTGCAAAATAGCCATTTAACGAACCAGAGACATCAATATTTACAAGGTCACCATCTTTTATAACACGTGAACCCGGAATACCGTGTGCAACTTCTTCATTAACACTAATACATGTGAAACCTGGGAAATCATATTCCCCTTTAGGACCTGAAATCGCCCCTTTTTCTTTAAACATTCGTCCACCAAGATCATCAATTTCTTTCGTTGTGACACCGGGTTTTGTTATTGCACGCATCGCGTCGCGAATATCTGCAACAATTCGGCCTATGGCTTTTAACGACTCAAAGTCTTCAGTTGTTTTTGCAATCATAATCGATAAATCCTTCTTTCTAAAATATCTAGCCATACTATACCACAACAAAACGCGCTTTCCCATCAGCTAAAATAATTATGAACATTCAGATAAAATAAAGATGTCTTGCATAATAACCATTTATTTAACTTTGATGTGAAGTCAAGGGCTTCAATGTCCACAAAGTCCAATATAAATCCTAACGCATCAAAGATTGCAATCTCTACTAATAATAATACTTTTTGATTTCTCATCTTTCTTCTCTTTTGCGATGTGCTACAAATCGCGAGTCAAGGTGAAAAAAACCATAAAAAAAACAACCTCAGGGACGGAGCCTGACGTCATTGGAGTCGGTTTCTATCCACATCCCTGCGCAAGCATTAACTCACAGGTTCTAAGGGTTAGAACTTTTCTCGTTCACTCTCAGCCATTACAGGCTCCCCTTGTGGTACATACATTAAACTATAATACGAGTTCATTCTACAGAAGGTTAGAAAGAGATACAAGAGGCTTATTGGCAGTCCTGTGACTTTCAACTATTTACCGTTATACTAGGTATATAAAATTCAAAAGGCTGTGAATGGTACATGATCAATTTATTGAAAAATTTAGTAGCAATCAAGAGTGATACAGAGATTGGTGCAAATGACGCACTACGGTATTGTTCGTCGTGGCTTACAAGTCATGCGATCCCACATCAAGTCCTCGAAAATGAAGGACGCTTAATGATTCACGCAGAGGTAGGTCAAGGTCCTACAACTATCGTATGGAATGGACATGTAGACGTAGTCCCAGCGAAAATTGAACAGTTTAATCCAATTATTGAGGGTGACAGACTATATGGCCGTGGTTCTGCAGATATGAAGGCTGGAGTTGCTGCAATGATGGAAGCTTTCCGACATATTTCTTCTATTCCAAAGCAATTACAACAACACGTTGTTTTGCATATTGTAACCGATGAAGAAACAGGTGGTCACAAAACATCTGGTCATCTCGTTGAGACAGGCCATTCTGGCGACTTTGTCATTTGCGGGGAGCCAACCCAATTAAAATTAAGTGTTCAATCAAAAGGTGTTTTGCAAATACATATCACATTTCTAGGAAAAGCCGCACATGGTTCACGTCCTTGGGAAGGAACAAATGCAATTGAAGCTTCATACATATTTTATGAAAAACTTATGAACTTACCTTTTACAAAAGCAAGTAATTGTTATTTTGAATATCCTTCCATTAACTTGGCTAAAATTCAAGCAGGTGATCGCTATAATGTTGTACCTGACCATTGTGAAGTTGGATATGATATTCGCTTTATTCCTGGACAAAGATGGGAAGAAATTTTACAACAAATTACCAATTTAGCACTTTCAATTAATTCAAAAAATATTGTCAAAGTTTATGATAAAATGTCTGCTATTATTACATCAGAAGATAATAATTACATTAAGTCACTATCTGAATTAACAGCTAAAGTCACACAAAAAGAAGCTGTTCTATTTGGTCAGCATGGAGCTGCAGATACACGTTTTTATGTTAACACAGGAGCTATAGCTATTGAATTTGGTCCAAGTGGTGATGATTGGCATGGTCCCAATGAATACGTATTAATTTCATCAGTAGAACAATATGCAGATATTTTAACGAAACATGCGTTGACTTGAAACCATTTGCATGATGTTTCGTATAAATAGCTAATAGAGTTTTAAGGAGGAATAAAATTGGATAATCGACGTGTTTTATCCGCTTTGTGTTACTTCAGTATTCTATTTACCCCATTTTTATTACCAATTATCATATACTTTATTACACCTGATGCAGAAGTGAAGCATCATGCAAAACGTTCACTACTTTCACATGCAATCCCAGTTGCACTTGGAATTGTCGGTTTTATTATATTAATGGTTTTGTCTCTTACGATGTATAGTCCTTCCGACTTTTCAATTCAACCAGGTACATCAGTTGATTTCTTTGCCGCTAGCATACCATTATTGTTTTTGATAGTTTATGGCGTTCTTTCAATCGCTGTATTGATTTGGAATATTATTCAAGGAATTAAAGTGCTTCAGTAGGTTTACTATTGACTTCTTGTGGGAAATAACAATACTATAACAATAGCGACAGGAGTGATATACATGAAAATTGGTAAATTAATTAAAACAACAATAAAGTTTGCACCTATCATTATCCCAATCGTTAAAAAAGTTATTGATTCTAGAAAAGGTACTAAAATCACATATACACGCAAATAAAAAGTTGGAACTCGTTAACTCGAGTTCCAACTTTTTTAAATAAATGGTCTCATTTCAGATAGTGCTAAATATTCTTCTTCTAAAAACGAAGATGGCAATACTGCAGATTCATCTCTTGCTTCATTAGCATCCTTTTGATCTTGCATAATCTGTTCAAAGCTACGAGGATTTGCAGGAGGCACCTCATTTTTCATTACCTGCATTGAGCCTTTAGAATAGACATTGAAAAAACTGTTCGCCATTGCTCGGTATCCCACTGCATTTGGGTGGACATCTGCTGCATTTGGAACTTTATCTATTGCATTATTACCGAAAGCAGCGTCAACTGACACAAAATTCACACCTGCTTTTTTCGACACTTTTGCTAAAATATCATTAAGACGATCTAATTGTTTAGCCGTACCGAACTTTTGCGATTCACGTGCATGTGGATACGCAAAATAATAACCCATTACATAAATTTCTGCTTTCGGTGCTATTTTTTTCAAGTCGGTTAACATCGTTAACATGTTTTTCCGGACGGTATTTAATGAAAAATCCACGGGAATCTGTTGAAAGGATAATGATCCAGACTTATCATTCGCTTGAATAAGTCTCAAAAGATCGTTGGCTCCAGCAGAAATTGTAATGACATTTGCATTTTTAATCAGTTGTTCCGCCTCTTTAGATTGCACACGTTCCAGCACATCGGCAGTCGTAAATCCCGGAAATGATAAATCTTTCGAATAAAAAGCAAGTGGTTGATTCCTCGCAATTTCTTGGGCAATTAAATCACTATAACCTGTATCAATTTCACTCATGGGTGTTTGACCAGCAGCAATAGAATCGCCAAGAGCCAAATAGGAAACAGGACCAAATACTTGAGCACTTGTTTGAAACGGTACTAGAAACACACTACAGATTACCAATATGGCAGTTAATCGTCCTTTTATCATAAAGTCACCTTCTTAAAATGCCCAGTTCCCTTGACGGAAAATAGGTTCTATTTTACCATCTTCACGTTCACCATCAATATCCATTTCCGCACTACCAATCATGAAATCTTCATGAGTGATCGATGTATTTAATCCTAAAGCCTGAAATTGTCCTTCTTCTAAATTACTAGCACCTTCAACACACGTTGGATAGGCTTCACCAATCGCTAAATGGTTCGATGCATTTTCATCAAACAATGTGTTGTAAAATAAAATACCAGAAGACGAAATGGGTGATTTATGCGGAACCAAAGCCAATTCACCAAGATAAGCTGACCCATTGTCATTTTGAATCAAGCCTTGAAGCAAGTCATTTCCTACCTCCGCTTGTGCCTTAACAATTTTGCCATTTTCAAACGTAAACGTGAATCCATCAATAATATTACCTTGGTAAACAAGTGGTTTTGTATTGCGAACATATCCGTTAACACCTAATTTTAAAGGAGCTGTATAGACTTCTTCAGTAGGCATATTCGCAATAAATGCAGTCTTGTTAGGCGTTTTACTAGCACCAGTCATCCATAGGTGTCTCGTTGGTAATTCAATTGTTAATTCTGTACCAGGCGCTTTATATATGATTTTTTTATAACGTTTGTCGTTTAATGCAGTTGCACGCTTTTCTAATTCACTAATATGAGTCTTCCACTGTTCAACAGCAGTTCCATCACCAATTCGGACTGTTTTAAAAATAACTTCCCATAACGTGTTTAATTGCTCTTCTTTTGGCAACTCCGGAAATACTTTTGCTGCCCACTTTTGGGAAGGTATCGCAACAATTGACCAAGCGATTTTATCAGACATAACAGCAGCACGGTATTTTTCTAACGCACGACCTGCTACTTTATGTTGATCAGAAATACGTTTAACAGGAACTCCTGCTAATAAGTCAGGATCTTCCGCATCAATCCATAATAATGCTCCTTGTTGATCGATCAATTCATCTCGCTGCGCTACCATCCATGCTGGAAACTCATGCATTTCAGATTCAGCAGCAAACTCATAAAAAGCACGATTGGTTGGTCCATCCGAGAAATTTACATGGACGCGTTTGGCTCCTGCTTCGTAAGCTTTTTTAACAACTAGACGCGTAAAATCAAGTGTTTCCGTCGTCGTGTTTATTAACACGTATTGACCAGGTTGGACGTTAATTCCTACACGCACAGCCAAATTAGCATATTCTGCTAATTTTTCATCAAAAGTCATTTCTTTTTCCCCCTTTGTAGCAGGGTTTTAGATGACCCTTCAATTAATTTACCTTGATCCCATACTTTTTGTACCGGTTTAGATGGCAACTCTTTTGTCCATTTTTTATAATTCTTTTCATCTGTATATGTTAATAATGATAATACTTCTCCATCAGCACCTGCACGACCTGTTCGGCCTGAACGATGCAAATATGGTTCGATCAAGTGCGGTACATCAACATGTATAACATGAGTCAAACCTTCTATGTCTAAACCACGAGCGGCAATGTCAGTAGCAATTAATATACTTACTTCCCCCTTGCGGAAAGAAGCCAATGCTTGCTTACGTTCTTCTTTTTTCATATCTGAGTGTAAAGTTACGATTTTTGCTTCACGGAATTTCAGCTTCGATTCTTTCATTAACAATTGATCTAAATTGTTAACAAAAGCTAAACCGCGTAATCCCTCCACATAAGCTAAACGTCGCAGTAGATCTGTTTTGTCACGTTCTTCTACTTTGACAAATGAATGTACCACTTTACCTTGCGCCGGTAATTCTTCATGTGTCACATGAATACGTAATGGATCTTTCATCATTCGATTTGCTGCTAACTCAATTTCTTCGGTAATCGTTGCCGATAGAACTACTATTTGGCGTTCGTGATTAGAGCCATCAATAAGCGCTTTGATAATACCGCGATGTTCTCTAGCTAACAACTGATCGCCTTCATCTAAAACAATATGCATGATGTCATGCAGTTTAAGTTTTTTATTTTTAATAAATTCATTTAAACGGCCCGGTGTTCCAACGACAATAGTTGGTTTTTTCTTTAGTTTCTCTAATTGTCGAGCCATATTAGCTCCTCCAATTAATTGAGCAACTGTAATATCGGTATCAGCTGTCCACTCACGTAAAACTTCAACAATTTGCATCGACAGTTCTTGTGAAGGAGTAACGATGAGCGCTTGCGTTTTGTGTAATGAACCATCGACTTGATTTAATAGTGGCAAGACGTACGCTAATGTTTTACCTGAACCCGTTGGCGATTGTGCCACCACATCTTTCCCTTCAAGCATGCTTGGGATTAATTGAGTCTGTACAGGCATTTCATATTCAAATTTCCATTTATTTTGAAGTTCGGGTTTTAAGTTTTCGATAAATGACATGGTTATTCCACCTTTATATTTACATGTTTTTAGTGTACCATAAAATGCTATTTTAAGCCTTTTCCAATTGGGCCTGTAGGTTTTTACAACTCATGTTGGACACCATGTTGCAACCTCAACTAATTCCCTACATAACCCGAGAACATCAGTAAAATGGAAAAGATTCTATAATATTGTTCGAATTTTACTTGCTATATTTCAACACTAAACTCTGTCCTATTAGAGGGACAAAGTTTAGTGGTTGTACAATATATGACGTTGGTGAAATAACATCCCCTTCTCGATAAAACAGGAGAAAGGGATGGAATTTCACTAATGTCCTTTTTTTATAAATATCTATGCAACTAAAAATAAGACTGATACACGCTGATTTCCGTTCCGAGCGGACGCGTTCCGTGGGGCCTGCGGTGAGCCTCCTCGTCTCCAAAACAATCAATGCTCCTGCGGTTACTCGTCGCAAACGAATAGTGTACAATTCGTTTCCTGTGGGGTCTCACCTGTCACGCTAATCCCACCGGAGTCGCCGCTCTGCACGGAAGTCCGCTAAGAGAATAAAGGAAACATAAGTTCAAAGAGATATAGAAAACAAGTGAGATTCCTTGTAGAATAAAAGCCGACCAAAACCATCATCCAGGAGGAAACTCACTTGTTACATTCTACTAGTATTAGTATTAAATCTTTACTCGATATTCAAGACCCAACATTACTTTTGAAGAAAACTTAATAAAAGAAGGTAAATACTACCTATTATTCGGCCAACGCTTAGCGACAAGTATTGTAGAAGAAATGTTCTATCAAGAACTTCTAAAAGTTATGTCTGATAAGGATTTCAAGGCATTGGAGACTAGTTTAACTAGATCTGTTTCGCCCTTTAATTTCAAGTTATATGAGAACAAGCTTAAAAACGTTAAGAAAACATCTTAAGTTCATAGAAAACAGCTTTATTTAGCCTTACAATAACGGAAGAATTGAAGGGATTAACAATAAAATCAACGTATTGAATCGTGTCGCTTATGGATATAGAAATTTCCAAAATTACAAAAACCGTATTATTTCACACTTTAAATTAAAACCAGCTGATAAACAAAGTGAACAAAAACAATTACGCTCAAAAGCAGCATAATCCTACTTTTAAGCATTGTCACTGGATCAGGCAATTTATATATTCTTATCCAATTTTAACGTGCAATTCTATTTGATTGGAGTGTAAGATGGCGAGAAAACATGTGCTCCTGCGGTTACTCGTCGCAAAGATATTGGCCGAATGACAGTTCGTCCAATATCTTTCCAGCGAAAAAGCGCGAGCTGAAGACCCCACAGGATCGTGTTTTTCGCGACGAGTAGGCTGAAGCCGTGCCCGCGGAAAGCGTCCATCTGTTTCTGCATCGCTACGCTAGCTTCGAAACATGAAAGTGCGCTGGAACGGAAAGCAACGGATACTTGAAAAACTACATAAAAAAAGACTGCCCAAAAAAAGCAGTCTTACTGACTTTCTGGACAGTCCCGCGAAAAATAATCAATTATAGCCGACTGAAATTCTTCACCAACGCCATTTGACAAAGAACCAATTTAGTTAATCATTCAATTCATAGCCACATGCAAGAATAGAACTTTCAGCTAATACCATTAAAGAATCGATGTATGTATCACCAAGATTTAATTCTTTTTTTACAATCGATAATTCCGTACACCCTAAAATCATATAATCACAAGAAAGGTCGTCCATTTTACTAATAATTTGTTGCCATTTCAAAAAATCGACAGGCTGCGAAGCTTTCACATCATCATAAATAATAGACATAACCAATTTCTGCGTTTCTTCATCTGGGACAACGGGTTGAACACCTGCACGTTGGCATGCTAGTTGATAAACAGAAGTAGTCAATGTTCCAGTTGTTGCAAGAATACCGACTTTTTTAGCACCTATTTGAGCAGCTCGTTTTGCTGTTTCATCAATCATATGAACCATTTGAATTCCCGCTCCCTTTTGAATATCTTGATAAAATGAGTGAGCGGTATTACATGGAACAGCTAACACTTCTGCTCCAATGGATATTAATTTAGTAGCATCTGAAATCATGACTGGCACAGGGTTAGCTTTTGATCGGTCCAGTATATATGTCGTACGATCTGGGATGCTGGTGTTATTGGTAATTACCATATTGACATGTTGTTGATCTGATTTTGCTTTTGTACGTTTGACAATCATTTCACCTAGTAACATCGTTGCAAGCGGGCCGACCCCTCCGATGATGCCTAACACTTTTTTTTTCATTAATTAAGACAAACCTTTATTGTTAAAGTATTTTTTATACTTACGATAGTAATTTAAATTATTCAACGTTAACTTTGCCCATCGCTTTGGATTGAAGTCTTTTTTGTAAAATAAATGATTCGTGAATTTTCCTGCAGCAATTAACTCTTTTGCTTCCTGTTTAAGTTGATCGTTTTGTGCGTACTTAAATAATACTCCTTTTGGAATAATCATCCAGAGATGCTTGTCTTTCGCATACGTCAACGTTTGTGGAATATTAAGCATATGATCATCTGCCACATACTTCATCAGGTTGTGACCACTTGCAGTAACATAGTAACTACTTCGACCATTTCGCAAGTTAATCTCAAATAACTTGTATTCACCATCTCGTAAATCAAGCTTCATATCAAAGTTTGCGAAGCCAATGTAGCCGATATCTTCTAAGAAAACACGCACTCGTTCAAGTAATGCTTCATCAAACGTATTAATGATAGCTGCATAACTTCCGATGCCTTCAGGTGAATGCTCTTCTAAAATCGGGTTACCCAAAGACATGAGTTTGACTTTTCCATCTTTCCCTACATACGCATTTAAAACACGCATGTAAGAATCGTCTCCCGGAATAAATTCTTGAATCGTTAAATTATCTTTGTAAGTTGATTTGTATATCGCTTCAATGATGGCATTCTTTTCTGTTTCATCATGTGCCAAGAAAACTTTTTTCTTTCCTGGGAATGAACAATTCCAATACTCGACAGAGTTAGATGCTTTAATGATGATTGGATACATAAAGTCGATGGTAAATGAGTCCTTTGTTTTAAAGGTACAAAGTGATGTCTTTGGATAGGCAAATCCGTACTGCTCACAAATATTATAGAAATTTTCTTTTAACACGATACGATCCATTAATTTTTCATCAATGTATGGTACCGCAAAATGTAACTGTAATTGTTCTTTATTTTGGATAATTAATTTAGCATAATCGTCTCCACAGGCTAGGAGCAATAGTTTTTTATCCACATGTTCACTTGCAACTTTTAAAAGAGCTGGAACGAACACATCTTGTTCATTTAAATTAGGAATAACTTGAAAATCTAAAATTTTGCTATCTTGTGTTGCGGATAAATTCATACGGCCTAAAACGAGTGGTTTTAATCCATAAGCTTCATGAAAAGCACGTGCCATTCCGTATGCGTTCATATCTGAACCAAGTAATATAGGTAAAAACGAATGATTTGTTGTCATGGTATATATCAACTCTCTTTTCCAAAACATATTGTGTATTTATATTAACGTGAATTATAGCTGTAACCGAGCATTCACTTTTCTATTTAAATGGAAGCTATAGCATGAGGATCTAAGTTCTAGTTACTAACGAATGAATAAATAACACCCGTCAAACAAATAGCATATACATATTAGTGCTTCAATGAGAAATTATATCATTTTTCGAGCAATAGTTTAAGCGTGTCCTTCTAACTGTTTAAATATTTGCTATTAATTTATCTATTAAAAGTTGATATAACTGCTTTCCTTTAATTTTGAAAACGTCTTATTAGACTAAATCGACAATAAGTGTCATGATTTGATTTTCCATCCATTTTCGTTTCATCTAGTGGGTTCATGATGATAAACTCATTTAACTCTAGACACACACGATGGTTACCCAATTTGTCTTATGTTAAAACTTTTCTTGACCATATTTGGAAGACTTTTATACACTATATAACCGATGCAAGCCCCTAAAGTATTTAGCCATAAGTCATCTACATCACTACTGCGCATTTGAGGAAGTTGCAGTATTTCAATAGCTACTGATATAAGAAATGCAGTACCGATTGCTCGCCAAGCTCGACCAAACTTTCCCCATAATAATGGAAGAAAAAAACCTATAGGGAAGAACATCACAATATTTCCAACGAAATTAATTAAAAAAGGTTGCCATAAGTCCAAGTATTTGATTGCATTATAAGTCTCGGTTAATACCCGAAAAGGCTCTAGATTAATTGCTTGATGATTCCCGTTAATAAATTTCACTTCCCCTCCCTGGCTACTTACAGCAGGTAATATAGTCTGAGACAGCAAGCCAACAAGGAACATAAAAAACAGTGTAATGCCGAACTCACGTAAAATGTTCGTTTGCATTTTTAATCGCTTAATTTGAAAAATACGTACCGCAATAATGCCTGGTAAAATTAATACCATATAGAAACCCATATCTTGTATATACCGAATTATCGAATCCATAATCCACCCTTTATCTTTTCTGTAGTCCACATAATTTTAATCTCTTTTATATTATCATCAAATTTAATTAATATTAGTTCCTTATTCTTCTCGTATTCATATCACAAGAAATGGATATTCTATGACTAGATAAGAGCAAATTTTAGGGGTATCTATACTATATATTATATAATAAGCTTGGAAGCCGATAAATTGAGCTTTCAAGATGGCAAGTAGTGCTAAAAAACAAATGAGTGAAGACCGGTGCATTCTAATGTACGCTGAAGTTGACAACGCAATGCGCCGCATATTAGAAGCTGAAAGGAGTGGAAATAATTATGCGTTTCCTAAGCACCATCCTCACATTACTTTTTGTCGCCTATTTAACAAGCCCACTCTGGGAAAAGCCGGCAAGTGACTATGTGGACGTATCCTTTTTAGATACGATTGATGCACAAGTAATTAAAGGATATGAATTTTTTAAAAATCAACCCTTTATTGAAAATACGATAAATGATCTTTCCAATACAGTAACTACATTACCCGCAAAGCTAACAAACGAAGTTAATAAATCTACTTATGATCCTGTTACCCAATTAGAAAAACCAACATTAGCGACGCCAACTGATGGTTTATTTTCAGTTCATAACATTCAAGTTGGGGACAAATTGGAGGCAGTAAATAATGAACTAGGTAAAGCAAAGCGTACGACATTAAATGAATATGGGTCTAAGTGGCACACCTTTCATACCAATTACCAAAACTTTTTAATGGTATCTTTTGATGACTCTTCGCGAGTGAATGGTTTATTCACTAATAACGATTTAATTGCCTCTTCTTACGGAATTAAATTAAATAGTCCTAAGACAGTTGTTCAAGAAACGTTAGGCCAACCGCTCAAACATATTCAGAAAGATAACATTAATTATATTTTAAATGATCATGGAGAAATGGAAACATTCTTAATTGAAAATATTTATGTGACCGTCTTTTATGACGTTCATGAAAACAATACCGTCACAGCTATACAAATCATATCGGACAGTTTGGAAAACAAAAAAAATTCTTTATACGGTGAAACTAGTGATGCATTGCGAGATGGGTTTGAGTTTCAATTATTTGATTTAACAAATGCCGCCCGTGTTCATCACAAAGTTCCTCCCGTGAAATGGGAATCAACGGTTCGAGGGACAGCTTACAAACATAGTCTAGATATGGCGAGTCAAAATTACTTTAATCACACCAATTTAGCTGGGCAATCTCCTTTTGATCGTATGACTATGGACGACATTAATTATTCAGTAGCTGGTGAAAACTTAGCATATGGTCAGTCCAGCAGTATTTTTGCACATGAGGGATTAATGAACTCTATTGGCCATCGCAAGAATTTATTAAAACGTGACTTTAAATTACTTGGCGTGGGTGTGGCTTTTAACGATGAAAATCAACCTTATTTTACAGAGAACTTTTACACACCGTAATTCATGAGTAGCCTGCCAATGATGCCGCTCCTTGTAAGAAAGTACCCGCATACAGTATCGACAAAGGTTTCCGGGTCCCTTTGGATGCTAACCCACTAAACCATAACCTCCAGAACGAAAGACGCCGTTGAAGTGACTTTATCACTTCAACGGCGTCTTTCGTATAGCCAATCCTATGATGTGTTGCAATCTCCATGGACATAGTCAATTGAATACTAATCACGAGAACATCGCACTTTGTCTGTTGAATTATTTAACTGATTAAGTTGTTACTTTAACCCTTAATGCTTCACGGACTTTCCTGTAATTCAGTAACAGACGAAAGAAAGGAAATATGAAAAGTCGTTCCAACTCCGAATTTACTTTGCACCTTAATTGTTCCTTTCATTGCTTTTACTATACTGAAAACAACCATTATACCAAGACCTGTTCCTTTTGAACCTTTCGTCGAATAGTAGGGTTCCCCTAATCTTACAACCTCTTCCTCAGTCATACCTAGGCCTGTATCCTTAACTTGTATTGACACATTATTTTTAGTGAAAACTGTCTCAATGGATAAAACGCCACCATTTGGCATTGATTCAATTGAATTTTTCATAACATTGATAAAACATTGGTGAAATTTCTGACGGTCCCCTTTAATCAATCCACAAGAAGAAAACTTGGTCGAAACTTCTACAGAATTTAAATTAGCTATAGGTTGAAGTAAGTTCAACACATGATGAAGCTCAACATGCACATCGATTTCTTCCACTAATTCTATTTGTGGTTTTGAAAAGGTCAAATAATCTTGTATGACTCTTTCGGCAGATTCTAATTCTCCTTTTAGAATGGCGAGGTATTGGGTTCTATCTTTACTTTCAATTGAATCATCTTCAAGAAGTTGAACAAAACCCATTGCAGATGTTAATGGATTACGAATCTCATGAGATATTGCCGCTCCCATTTGCTCCACTGCTTGTAATTTTTCTATCTTTAACAAGCGTTGTCTTAAAAGAATATTTTTTTCAATAACCTCCATGATATAAGAAATCATTGCAACCCCAAGTGGCGGGATAAAAAGGTAGGCTACCCAGACATCCAGCTTATTATTATGTAGATTTAGAATTTCGAGAGTAACTAATATGATCAAACTTACCAGAATAGTTATACCTACTGAAAAAAGTATTCTGTATTTTGAAGATAGTTTTAAAAACCATGGATAGATACACCATATTAAAAAGCTAAATAAACCATAAAATATTAACGAAGAAAAGAATCCAATATCGATTCCGTGAAATCCTCTAGTAATTATGATAAATAATCCTAAAACCGGACTTAGTCCAAGATAAAGACCTCCTACCATAAATGGAACAATTCGCAAATCTAATATTAATTCTTCATTTAATTGGTATGAAAACATAAAACAAAGTATTGAAGATAGAATAAAATATGATAAAGCTGTGCCCTTGTTCAAACGCCCATTTCCTGATTTCTCAGCCCACATAACACAAAAGAAAAGCAATACGATCATTAAAGACAAATTAAATAAAAAATGCTTTGTTAGTTCCAAGAGCAATACCTCTTCTAGTTCTTTTAGGAAAATATTAACTTAAAACTATTCAATACACAAACATTTTTGAGTTTTCAGAAAAAAATGCCAACATTATCATGTTGACACGACTTGATTTTGTGAGAATTTAAAAAGTGAAATTAAGTAAGTTTCTCAATGAACACTACTTTCAAATAATTTCCTTCTTTAAATTCATCTATTGTTTTATAGTCTTCAGGTAAAGAAAATTCTTCTCGAATTTTATATGTACTGCCTGTTTGTTTAAATGCCTTTTCAATAAACCCTTTAAATTTAGTCATTCCAAACGTACTGCAGTTAGATGACGCGACAATGACTCCTTTTTTCTCAGTAATCGAAATAGCTTGCATTAGTAAGTCGGGATAATCTTTTCCAGCACTAAATGTATGCTTTTTAGAACGTGCAAAACTTGGAGGGTCTAAAATGACCAAATCAAATTTTAATTGTTTACGTACTGCATATTTGAAGTAATGAAAAACATCTTCCACCATGATATCTTGCGCCTCAAAATCAATGCCATTTACACTGAACTGCTCAATCGTTTTACTTTTACTGCGGTTAGCTAAATCCACACTCGTTGTTCTTGTTGCTCCACCTAGTACTGCGGCAACCGAAAATGCCCCTGTATAAGAAAATGTATTTAACACACTCTTTCCTTTTGAATAAGAATCATGAATCGTTTTACGAACGTCCCGTTGGTCTAAAAAGATTCCGACCATAGCACCATCATTTAAATACACGGCAAAATTAATGTCATTTTCTTTAACAAGTAAAGGCTCAGGTGCCTTCTCTCCTGAAACAAAATCATCATCTTCCATGTAAGTTCCTTGTGATGCAAAGCGTTTCTTTTCATATAAACCTTTCACATCGACTAATTTTGTTAATGCTTGAATAATGTCGTTCTTAAACTTATACACACCTTCACTATACCAACTAATAACATAGTAACCCGCATAAAAATCTATCGTACATCCACCAACTCCATCGCCCTCTCCGTTAAACACACGGAATGCTGTGGTTTTTGGGTTATTAAACAAAGAAGTGCGATGTTCAATTGCTAGTTTCAATTTCTTTTCAAAAAACGTCACATCGAATAGTTCATGTTGATTTTGACTTAACACCCATCCTCGACCTTTGTTTTGTTTGCCATAATAACCTTTTCCTAGAAAGCGTTGATTATCATCAACTAGCTCAATGATTGTACCTTCTTCTTTTACGTCTTTCATGTTGAGAATTGCATCTTCTGTTATGAGTGGATAGCCTACTTTAATATTTTTAACAAAAGAAGACTTCACTTTAAGCTGTATATTTTTTCCCACGAAATCACCCAATCAATTGTTTTTCTCTATTCTACATCTGTTTCTACTGAATATCATTTATGCTTTCTAAATCCCAGTGAATTTATGTGCTTTATTCATTTCTTTAACCATACAATGTAGAAATATTTATGTTCTAGGAAGGAGAATAATAAAATGCCGATAAAACCTAAGCAACTTCAATCAGGTGACACTATTGGAATCGTTACATTAGGTAGTCCTATAAATGCTACCACGATTAATGAAGGCATTGCTACATTAGAAAATATGGGATTTAGTGTTGTTATCGGAGACCAAGTATATAACTCTAATGGATTCCTAGCAGGTACCCCTCTAGAGAGGGCATCTGATTTGATGGCTATGTTTGAAAATAAAGAAGTCAACTGTATCTTACCAACTAGAGGAGGAACTGGAGTCGCCAGTATCCTTCCATTCCTCAATTTCTCTGTGATTGCTCAAAACCCGAAAATTATTTCAGGTTACAGTGATATAACTGTGTTACTAAATGCGTTGTATGAATATTCAGATTTAATAACATTTCAAAGTTTATTATTGCTTGATTTCAATAACCGAACGCCTGCTTATAACTTTAATCAATTCTTTGCTGCTACTTCTGCTATAGCGGCACCGTGGGAAATTACTAACCCTCCTGGCATGCCCTTTGTAAACAAAGTATCTGGAGATGTAACGGGTCCTATTGTTGGAGGAAACCTTACTTCTTTCGTTGGCACGTTAGGCACCTCTTTTGAAATAAATACCGCAGGAAAAATCTTGTTTCTTGAAGAAACTCATGAACCAATCAACACCGTGTATCGCTACTTAAGTCACTTGAAATTAGCAGGGAAATTCGACGATTGCTTTGGCATACTAATGGGGGAATGCACGAGTTGCGAACCTTCTTACGGCGTCACATACAATGAAATCATCGATGAATTTCTAGTACCATTAGGAAAACCTTTAATCAGCAATATATCTTCAGCACATGGTCTCTTTAAGGCAGCTATTCCTATTGGAGCTAGTGTAAACATGAATACGGCTGAACTTACATTAACTGTTATGGAATCCGTGGTAACTCCATGAATTAAGAACTAAAAAACCGATTGCAGAAAGCTGCAATCAGTTTTTGTGTTTATTTTCTTATTTTTTCAACAAAGAAGCCCATTCATTTTCTAACCACTTATCAAAGCCTGCTCCTTTTTCACCTTCGTAAGCATCATATACGTCGAGTCTCATTTTTTTGAATTTCTCTTCGAACTCTTTAAAAGAATGATCTGCTGGCAAACTCTTTTTAATACGAAGCAAGATTTTAGAGGTCCCTTTTATGATGTCGAATTTTGTTTGCTTAGGTTGTTGAACATCTTCTCCTAAGCCTTTAAGCTGACGATAAGCAGCCTCTTGCACTTTAAACACCGGGTCTTTAGTCATTCTTGTCGTTAGGACATCGATGACTTTACTATGGTTATACTGACCTAGCTCTTCTACTGCATCAAAACGCGTTCTCCAACTAGACGTTCGGTTCGCAGCTTTTTTTAGTTCATTGTAATTTTCTGGTAAGTCATTTTGTACTTTATTAGTCAATTGATTCAATCTCCTTTTATATAAAAATCCATTTGTGGACAAGAAAACATTCATGCATGGAACAGAATAATCCTTTAACAAGTATTGTACCATTATCTGACCAATGACATACTCGGTTTCGTAAAATGAGATTATTCAAACCAATTGATGAGCTATAAATGCGGTATTCAATCAAATTTTATTTGTTTATAATTTCTTTCAGCTCTGACCAATTAGTAATTCTTGGAATCGTCAAATGTTGATTATACGATTGATTCATAACATACACTTTCAACGAATCATTCGAAAGTGTGTTCAAAACATCTGGCTTGTCATCAAAGTAATAATCTAACTTTAACTCTTGAATGATTTTCACCTTGTCCTGATCTTTCATGCCACAGAAAAATTTCTCTGCTTGTACAGGAAAACCTTGTTCTATCAACCATTGTTTCGTACGTTCTCCATGCTCGCTAGGCCTAGCTGTTATATAGTAAATTTCATGCCCTTGCTTACTTAGTTCTACCAATGTTTCTACCGCATCTGGATAAGGAGGGCAGGATGTGTAGTAAATCTCTTCTAGGGAGCTGTTCCACATGTTAAAACCCTGCTCTGCCGTAAGACCAAATGCTTCATGAATTTCAACTTTTTTTATTTCATGAAAAACATCAATAGGGATGTTTTTGTTCAAGTTTTTATTATAAATATGGAAGGCATGTTCTCTTAGACTGATCAGTGTATCGTCGATATCAAAACCAAATTTCATACTAGTATCCCTCAATTGCTTAATCATATTGTGTAACTTGGATAGCCGACAAACTTAAAATCTTTGCCTATTTTGATGATATCTGCGTCCAGTAAGTCAACCGCGTCTGCCATTTTATCGATTCCTGATCCTTCTAAAAATGTAGGTGCTTGTTGTCCTCCGATTAGTTTTGGTGCAATATAAATAATCGCTTTATCGATTAGTTTATTTTCTAAAAAGGCTGCATTAATCGTGCCTCCACCTTCAATTAATAAAGATGAAATTCCTTTTTCACCCAAAATTCGCATGACTTCTTTTGGGTTTACCTGCTTCGAACCAGAAGTTGGAAATACAGAAATACTCATGCTTTCTAACAACGATTTTTTTTCTATGTCGAAGTTCTCGCTAGTAAAAATCCATGTGTCAGCCAATTTGTCTGTAATGACCTTACGATCTAGTGGTATTTTTAGCGTAGAATCTAAAATAATACGAACTGGGTTACGGCCGTTTGCAATTCTAGTTGTTAACTCTGGATTGTCAGCAATTACAGTGTTCACTCCAACTAAAATTGCCATATGCTCATTTCGTAGCTGATGGACATCATGTCTAGCTTCTTCAGATGTAATCCACTTACTATTAGACGAATGTGTTGCGATTTTACCGTCTAATGTAATTCCTGCTTTTAATGTAACGAAAGGTGTCTTTTTCACAATGAACTTATTAAACACTTCATTCATTTTTTTAGATGATTCTTCAAGAACACCCACAATCACTTCAATCCCTGCTTCTTCAAGGATTTTTACGCCGTTACCTGATACTACGGGGTTTGGGTCAAGAGTCGCAATGATTACTTTTGTTATTCCAGCTTCCACAATGGCTACTGCACATGGACCTGTTCGCCCATGATGAGAGCAAGGTTCAAGTGTGACATAAATCGTTCCACCTCGTGCGTTCTCTCCTGCCATACGAATTGCATGAATTTCTGCATGTGGTTCTCCAGTTTTCAAATGCGCACCTACTCCAACAATTCGATTTTCAGTGACAATAACAGATCCTACAAGAGGGTTCGGGTCTGTTTGCCCTTTCATCGCTTGCGCATTTTTTATAGCTAAATCCATATAAAATTCGTGGTTAGTCATTTGGACAAGTCCCTTCATCTTCTACCTCTAGATGCCCAGAGCGTTTAATTTTTGTTTGCAAGTATGCCTCGTTAAATTCCGAAACATCTCCCCACAAAGGTGTACGTCCTGAAATTGGGAGGCCAGCGTCAATTAATGCGGCTAGTTTTTTAGGATTGTTCGTCAACAGCGTTACTGGTTTCGAACGTAATGTTTTTAAAACTTGAATGGCATCATCATAGTTACGAGAGTCATCAACAAAACCAAGACTTTCGTTCGCTTCGACTGTGTCATACCCATTCTCTTGAAGAATATAAGCCATTGCTTTACTAAATAAACCTATTCCTCTGCCTTCATGGTTAGCTAAATAAATTAGAGCACCTGCTCCATGGTCCACGATCATTTGCATTGACTCTTTGAGTTGATAGCCACAGTCACATCTCTTACTTCCGAAAATATCCCCGGTATGACAGATTGAATGCATTCTCATTAGGGCGTCTTCTTCATGTTCAAAATCACCATAAACGAGAACACTTGATTGCTGAAATTCTGCTAGGTTTGCAGAAGATAGTTTATCGATGATTTGATGAATATCTTCTTTTTCTTCTTTCGTTTGCAACCAACAGTACCATTGAAATACGACGGTTTCCCCAAACAAATTAAGGGGTAGATTTATTGGCCCAACTAAATATATAGAACCTTGACTTGAATGTATTAATTGAATTTTATCCTCTAACACTGCAAGAGCTTGTTTTGAAACAGTTTGTACTTTACTCATGTTAATATCTCCTTTTTGAAATCTCAATAAAAAACTAAAACTAACAAAGTTTCTTTTCCTTAAGGTTACTTTATGTAAGTAATTATATTTTTGTAACTTATAGTTGTCAAGTAAGTTAACTACAACGTCCTCAAACTCTCTTTATCTTTTAATTATCGTTTCGTTATACACTTTATCTTTTACTTAATTTCAGTTTATCAAACTCATTAGGTTTCATTAAGATTGAATCGGTTCTTTAACACATTCAATCAATACAGAGCAAGACACTTCGCTTTGTAAGCATTCTTACGATTAATAAGGCCTGAATGTTACACCCCGACACATAAAGGTTTTCAGTCCCCTTCTGACGCTTTACCTGCTGTACCTTTATATATATAGAATATGGAGGGTGGGCTTGTGATTTCGACACTTCGCCCACCCTTCTTATAAGATCATCTTACTAAGAAGGCTCTGTTAAAGAATAATAATGTTGATGATATTTGATACCTATACCTATCCGAAATCCAACTATGAATAAAATGAGAACAAATATGGGAGAGTGTGAGGTTAAAAAGGGGAAAGTTGGCAATACGGCACAAGATAAAGTAATAGAATACTATCAGATTATATATAATGATTGCGGGAAGAAATGAGGTGATTGTATGTTAAAAAAACTCAGAAAAATTAATATGAAAACGGCTGTATTTATGGCGATTAGTTTTTATTCTTTGACAATCTTAATCCATGTCCTTATTATTAGCGGCATTATTCCATTGTCATGGGTTAATGGTGGACGGTCTGAATCCTTCGCTACTCAGCTACCAATATCTATTTTCAATACCATTATTTCTATTATTGGAGGAGTATTTACGCTAATGGTTGGCGGAAATATGTTATACAAATACAAAAGAGGAATAACCGTTATATGTTGGTTTTTTGTTGTACTTTGGTCTTTTGGGTTTATACAACAATTGTTAGGAACACCTTTTGAAAAAATGGTTTTTTCGTTAATATTGCTTCTTGGAGTCATCGCGAACTTGCGTATTGCGATTGAAAAAAGATAGCAATAAACACTTATTATTAAAACATAAAACAAAGGGCTTTCTAATAATTCCCTTCTATAAAAATAGGTGTAGAAAAAAAGAGTCTTTTTTCTACACCTATAATTTGAACATTGCAACCAGTTTATAATTGTCTTTGAAAGACGGCAAGAAAAACATGTGCTCCTGCGGTTACTCGCAATATCTTTCCAACGGGAATAGCGTGAGCGTGAAGACCCGCAGGAGCAAATTGGAACGAAGATTAAGAATGCCACATCGTGTTGCAACACCTTCATGATAAACGTCCTATTGGCCTTAGGAGGCTGAGTCATGGCCGAAAAAACGTCTGGCTGTTTTCTGTTTCTGCATCGCTGCGCTAGCTTCGAATCATGTAAGGTCGTTGCAACGGAAATCAACCTCTACTAATAATAAAAAGGAGTTGCTCCATTTCAGGAACCAACTCCTTTTAATCAAACATATAAAGTTTATGCCTTTACTTTATTAGCAGCACGTTCTTCAGATTCTGCTACTATGACGGCACAAGCTGCATCACCTGTAATATTAACCGCAGTTCTAGCCATATCAAGCAAGCGATCAATCCCAATAATTAAGGCAATTCCTTCAACAGGTAAGTTAACTGAGCTCAAAACCATAGCAAGCATTATTAGGCCTACACCTGGTACACCTGCTGTTCCAATACTTGCTAAAACAGCTGTCAATACAATTATCACCAAAGCTGTAAGCGTTAACTCAACGTCGTACACTTGAGCGATAAAAACGGTTGCCACACCTTGCATAATGGCTGTACCATCCATATTAATTGTTGCGCCAAGAGGTTGTACAAAGCTAGAAATCGATTTTGGAACCTTAAGATTTTTTTGTGCAACACTCATAGATACTGGTAACGTTGCATTACTACTAGATGTACTAAATGCAACACCCATAGCTGGTGCAAAACCTTTAAAGAATTGAAGTGGATTTCTTTTTGCTAAAATCCAAATTGCTGAACCATATGTAACTCCTGCATGAATAACCAATGCAAGTAAAACTACGCCCATATAAAGACTCATTGCTTTAATTGCATCCACACCTTGCATCCCAATCGCAGAAGCAAGAAGTGCAAACGTACCATACGGAGCAAATTTCATGACAAGGTTTACTAAATACATCATAATTTCGTTTCCTTGTTCAAGAACTTCTTTCACTCTTGCTACTTTCGAACCTAACATAGTTAAAGCTAAACCAATAAAAATGGCAAACACAATTATTTGTAACATGTTTGCTTCAGCAAATGCTTGTGCTGGATTCTTTGGAACAATGTTTAACAAAGTTTCTGAGATTGGTGGTGCCTTTTCTCCACTGTATTCTAATTCATCGGTATTGAATGTACCTGCATTACCTGGTTCAAGAACAAACGCTAAACCTAATCCGATAACTATTGCAATTGTTGTAGTTACTAAAAAGAATCCAATAGTTTTTAATCCAATACGTCCTAACTTTTTAGGGTCGCCTAGTCCTGCAGTTCCTAAAGCGATAGAGATGAAAACAATTGGCACAACGAGCATAGTGATTAGATTAATAAATAATTTTCCTATAGGAGTAAAAATATATGTATCTAAAGGAGGGAATAAATCTGGTGCAAATAAATTTAGCACCACTCCTGTTATTGCGCCTAAAATCAATGCAATAACAATTTTAATTGATAAGTTCATGATAATACCCTCTTTCTTATGTCAAACTAAAGAATGAAAACTCAAGATCTAAGATCTAGAATTCATAAGTTGCTGTCTATGTCTTATGATGATTGTATTCAAATTTAAGTATTATTCGACTGTATTCTACTTTATTCGATTTTAATAACGCTGTAAAGAGAGCATATTTGACTAGTACACATGTTGAAATTCCTAATTAAATAAAAAAGTTGGTTCAATGTATGAACCAACTTTTTAAGATTAATTTATACTTTACGTACTTTAATAGAAAATAACACTCCTAAAGCCACTCTTCTTCAGTTATATCAAAATTCTTTTCCACCCACAGTAACGCTTCCTCAACTGATGCTAGCTTATGGTCATCTTGAATTACCCATTCTCGATCACACATAAATATATAGTACTCATCATCCTCTTCATACTTTGCAATGGCTAAGGCGGTTATTGATATTTCAATTATTGAACCATCTTTTTCTTCAAAAAACATACTACTTAAGTTTTTATTCGTATCATTTTTTGTTTGTTTAATCACTTTCGCGCCATCAAGTTCACTTATTATATCCATTGGCTCTGTCCTCTTTTCATCTTAAATTAGTTTGAATTTATCTTATCACTTTCATAAAAAGACTTCATATTTAAACGTGAAACCAATGCATTATTAGATTTCTGGAAGCTGAAAGACCAGAAATCGTTCGTTTTCATTTTGTTCGTACAAGCCTGGTATAGTAATATCTTTCAGTAATTCGAAAGTTGTTCTTGTTTCTAGAAACTGGACATACTCTGTCGTTGGGTAGTACAAAATCAAGTCGATAGGTCTCTTATGTTGATCGACTGATTTAAGAATATTCCCGACAACATTCATAAATATTTGAACTGAAAAAGGATTGAAGAAATAAAACACATTATCCCTTGAATCAATTTCATACTCTTGAGCAAGGCATCTTTCAAAGTACAAAGAATCTATCCTTTTTTTTCCTTTCGGATCATAGTTATCGAGATTTTCAAGTGCATCCTGGTAGAGCTTGCCACTCATTTCGACCCCGACAACCGATACTTGAGCATGGTGATGGACGTAAAATGGAAGACGTCCTTTGCCACATCCAAAGTCCACGACTCTATCTGTCTTTTTTAGTTCATAGTTTTTAAAAAATTCATCCAATGCCATGTAGGGTGTTGCTTCATAGCGATTATAATGAACTGATTGATTTAACACCTCCAGGGTACCAACGGTCTTTATACGAAGCAATCGATCATTTTCTTTTTCACTCATAAACAATACCTCTATTTTCTTAATCTTTGTCTCAATATTAACAATGCATTTTGGCTTCTGCCTGCTCCCAGGAAACGGTATATCCTTTTCCTTTTGAACAAAAAACCGACGATGAGCTATACTCAGAATCAGCATTTTTATTGTAAGCGATTCTCTCTATTACTTGTTCTTCGTTATGGCATCGATCATAACCACCAAATACCAGATTGAGCATGCCTTTTCCTTGTGTATAAGAAGCAAGCTCCGCAGCGTAATACATGAAGGTTGACACAGGGACTTTGCCAGTCAATATCGCTTTATTTCCTTCTGTTATTGGTGAATCAAAACTGCCATATGCGATTTGAATATCTGATAATACTTTCCCCATTTGATGGAGCTCTACTTTCACTTTGAAATTGTAAAACGGCTCAAGTAATTGGTTTGACGTTTTTTCCAAACCTTGTCTCAATGCTCGGTATGTAGCTTCTCGAAAATCACCACCAGAAGTATGCATATTATCTGCTCGCCCTGTTAATAGAGTAATTTTCACGTCCGTTATGGGTGAACCTGTCAATACTCCGTTATGTGCTTTTTCAAATAGATGTTGTCGTACTAAGTTTTGATTACCAACAGATAAATCATTTGCATGACATGTATTATTAAATGTGATTCCACTATTTCTCTCAGAAGGTTCTATTTTCAGATGAACCTCTGCATAATGTTTCAATGGCTCAAAATGACCATACCCATTTGTCGTCGACTCTATCGTCTCTTTATATAGAATTTTAGGCTCCTCAAATGATACTTCAAAATGAAACCGCTCCATTACTAGCTGTTTCAATATTTCTAATTGAATAGTCCCCATAACATGAATATGAATTTCCTGTAATGGCTCTTCCCACCTAACATTTAATGATGGATCCTCCACATCTAACATCTTAAAGCTTCGTAAAGCATCTTTTATATGCACCAATGGGTCTATAACCACTCTGGACTTTAATGTGGGTATCATTTCATACACAGCTTTTTCGTGTAAAGTTCCTAAACCATCACCCGTAAATGCATTTGATAATCCGATAACAGCAAATAATTCCCCGGCATTTACATGATCAACCATTTTAAATTTACTTCCATTATAAACTCTAATTTGAGTAATTTTTTCTATAGTTCTATGCTCATCATTCCCATAAGTTAATTCATCTCGCACACTTAGAGTACCGTTCAAGGCTTTAATAAAAGTAATTCTTGTCCCTTTGTCGTCATGACGAACTTTATAAACTCTTCCGGAAAATGCTTCTTCATTTGAATAATGTGTAGAGGTTAATTGATGTAATTTATCTAAGAATTCGATTACACCTATGTCTTGTAAGGCTGAACCATACGAACATGGAAAAATTTTATTTTCTTTAATCATTTCTTTTAATGTCTTTATCCATAAATCCTTTTGATATCCTTCTTCTATATAATAGTTCAACAGCTTTTCATCTCGCTCGGCTACGAACTCAATGAGTGCTTCCGTCATATTATCTTGTTGAAAAGAGTCAGTTATATCGTAAACATTAGCTGTCAAATCTGAATGAATTTCTTGCAGAACGCTTTCAACATCTGCAGCTATTCGATCTATCTTATTGATAAAGAAAAACGTAGGAATATTGTGTTTTCTAAGTAACTGCCAAATCGTCGAAGTATGTCCTTCTACGCCTTCAACAGCACTAACAATCACTATGGCATAGTCCATCACCTGAATTGAGCGCTCCATTTCAGGTGAAAAATCCACATGACCTGGATTATCTATTAAATAATATGTTGAATCCTTATAAGAAAAAATTGCTTGATCTGCAAATATTGTAATACCTCTTTGCCTTTCAATATCATGACTATCAAGAAAAGCATCTTTGTGATCCACTCGACCTCTTTGCTTAATACTTTTTGTATGGAAAAGTAATTGTTCAGCAAAGGTTGTTTTACCTGCATCAACATGCGCAAATATACCAATCGTTTTATTCATACTGCCACCTCACCTTACTCCAATTCTATCTTAGCATTTACAAAGGATAAAAGCAGATACCCGCAACGGGAATCTGCTTTTATCCTATAGATTTCAATAAAGAATTATTGATTATTTTGTTTAACATTCGCAATATCAGTTTGACTATAGTCCCCTTCATCTTGGTTACCTGTTGTTTTAGCAAGAACATTCTTTATTTGATTATAGGTCATACCCGAGTGTTCATTTTTACTTTTGACATCAGCAATATTGGTTCCTGATTTTGTAAATGTACCTTGAATATTTTGATTGTTATTCATAAAAGTCCACCTCCATTTCATTTCCTGTTATTTTCTCTCAATACAGCATTTTTACTCATGAATTTACTATCTAATTTAAATAACACTGGATCACTTATTTACCTAGATCTTCACAATTTATGAATAGTATTTCTCCTAAATCTTAGAAACATTAATTACTAGTAAAAAACCCCATTTGAAGGGTTTATAACCAAAATTTGTGATAAATATTTATAGTATTTCAATACCTCTATTAACCAAATTTGTTTGTTTAAAATAATAAATAATCGAATAATTCCGTAAAATCTATTTACTTTAATGAGTAAATACCATTTAATAGAACTATATATATATCATCTACCAGATAGATATATACATTTTATTAACTTTGGGGGCAGAGAAATGAGAAAAATTAGTAAAAAGGCGTATCTATTAATTTCTATCTTTATGCTAATTACATTAGCAGCATGTGGCAATGATACAAAGACAACTAATGAGGACACAGGGGAAAAAGCTGATGGTCCTATATCAGCAAAAATTGGGGTTATTTCATATTTAACTGGTCCTGGTGCTGCATATGGTGAAGCAATTACGAATGGTTTTAACTTAGCTTTGGAAGAAATTAATGAAAAAGGCGATGTGAAAATTGAACTAGTTATTGAAGATTCGGCCGGTAAGCAAGAACAAGCTTTAACAGTTTCTCAAAAACTAATGAGTGATGATGATATTATCGCGATATTAGGGCCAACTTTAAGTACTGAAATGAATGTTGTAGCTCCTGAAGCTGACTTAAACGGCATTCCGATAATGGGAACTTCTACAACAGCTGCAGGAATTCCTCAACTTGGCGAGTATGTATTCAGAAATTCAATACCTGAATCTTTAGCAATACCAGCAGCTTTGGAAAAAGCTGTTAAAAAGTATGATGCGAAAAAAGTTGCCATCCTTTATGGCAATGACGATCTTTTTACGAAGTCTGGATTTGACACAATGAAAGCAGAAGCAGAAGCAATGGGCCTTGAAGTTTTAACAATTGAAACTTTCCAAAAAGGTCAATCTGACTATAATGCACTACTGACAAAAATTAAAGGGCTTAACCCAGATTTAATTTTAGCTTCGGCACTTTATAATGAAGGTGCGGTTATCATGGACCAAGCAAGAAAAATGGGAATAGAAGTACCTTTTATTGGTGGAAATGGTTTTAACTCACCGCAAGTTATTGATATTGCTGGTGCCGCTTCAAATGGCTTAATTGTTGCAACTCCATGGTTTGGCGATAAAGACGAACCAAAAGTTCAAGAATTCGTTAAAAAGTATGAGGCTGAATATGGTAAAAAACCAGACCAATTTGCTGCACAAGCTTATGATGCATTGTATATCATGGCAGAAGGCTTAAAAAATGCTGGAGAAGCAGATAGAGATGCTCTTCGTGATGCTCTTGCAGAAATAAAAGACTTAGATGGACTGCTTGGTAAATTCTCCTTTGATAAAGATGGAGATGTTGTTATGGAACCAACCGTTCTCATAATTGAAGACGGTAAGTTCCAATTATTTGAGTAAATTTTGTCGATTTTCAAGAAATTATATTAGTAGTTAAGTTCAAAGCTATGCTAAGTGGCAAAAGTATTTTACTTTTGCCACTTCATTAGAAAAAATCACTTTTCCCTCTTCTTTTTGAGGTGGGAGTCTTATACCCCGTTAATTGAAATAACTTAAAAGTCAAAGGAAGTGATGTCTTGTTTATAGAGCAACTAATAAATGGAATAACACTAGGGAGTATCTATGCCATCGTTGCCCTTGGTTTCACTCTTGTTTTTGGAGTACTTGGTATTATTAATATGGCACATGGTGAAATCTTTATGATAGGTGCGTTTATCGGTGTCTTAATGACAAGTGTATTTGGAATGCCACTTTGGGTAGCATTTATCGCAGCAATAGCTGTCACTGCCCTTTTAGGATACATGCTTGAACGAATTGCATTGCGTCCACTTCGAGGAAAGCAAGGCGTATCACATCTCGCTCCCTTAATCAGTACGATAGGCGTATCTATTGTACTTGAGAATCTCTCACATCATATATTCGGAGCTGGTAACCAACCATTCCGTAATGCATTTTCTGAGATTCAATTCCAAATCGGTTCAATTACTATTTACCTTGTGCAAATAATAATATTTGTTATCTCTGTTGCGTTAATGATAGTCCTGTCGTATTGGCTTTCAAAAACAAAAGCAGGTAAAGCTCTACGTGCTACCGCGGAAAATTTAGAAACGGCAAGCCTTTTAGGTGTTAACACAAAGCGAACAATAACGACTACTGTTATTATTGCCTCTGTATTAGGTGGAATAGCAGGGATCTTAGTAGGAATGGCGTTTAACTCAGTTAATCCTCAAATGGGATTATCGATGGGACTTAAGGGATTAGCCATTATCATTTTAGGTGGTATGGGTAATGTTAAAGGAGCGATGGCAGGAGGATTACTTCTTGGTGTAGCTGAGACTGGGATTGTAGCTTACGGAGATTCAGGATATCGTGACGCAGTAGCCTTTATTACAATCATCTTCATCCTGTTACTAAGACCTCAAGGGATTTTCGGTAAAAAGACAGCTGAGGCAGGAAGGTGATTTTATGTTAGGAGAACTATTAAATCCATATTATTTACAAGTCGCTTCCTTTATTATGATCAATATCATTCTAGCAATTAGCATTTATATTACTCTTTCCTCAGGTCAATTATCCTTAGGAAGTGCTGGATTTATGGGAATAGGAGCTTATACTTCTGCCCTATTAACAATTCACTTTGATTTACCAATTATAATTGGTATCTTTGCGGGTGCAATCGTTGCAGGTATTTTTGGAGTTTTAATTGGAATCCCTGCTCTTAGATTACAAGGAGTCTATTTAGCCATAGCTACACTAGGCTTTGGTGAAGTCGTTCGTGTAATCTTTGTTAACTGGGAATCTGTTACTCAAGGTGCAATTGGCTTATCTGGTATTCCCCATATGGGTAGAGCGCTATTAAAGAGTTTTGCAGCCATTGGTTTTGATCCCGAAATAATTGGCTTAAGAAACAATCAATTTATATATTTACTTGTCCTTCTCATCTTGTTAGGGATTAATATTTTACTCGTATGGTTCTTTATTAGACAAAACAAATCTCGTGTTGGACGAGCTTACGCAGCTATTAAAATGGATGAAAAAGCCGCTGAATCCATGGGTATTAATATTACATACTACAAAGTTTTATCCTTTACTCAAGGGGCCGTTTTAGCCGGTTTTGCTGGTGCTTTATATGCCCATGTTTTGGCCTATATCAGTCCCGCAGATTTTGCTTATCATCGCGCAATAGAAATATTAATCTTTGCAGTGTTCGGTGGTAGTGATGTAATTTGGGGTGCTATATTTGGAGCGGCATTTATGACGGTTTTACCTGAGGCTTTGCGATTTATTAGTGAATATCGATATATGATTTATGGTGTAATCCTTATCTTAATGATGGCATTCCGTCCTCAAGGAATCATAGATGTGTCAATATTGAAATGGATTAAAAAAACAGTGAAGTTTAAAAGGGGGTCCGACCATGGTACTGGAACTAAATAACATCACTAAAAACTTTGGCGGAATCTCCGCTTTAACGGATGTTTCTTTCAAAATAAACGAAGGTGAAATTTTTGGTTTAATAGGTCCTAACGGAGCCGGGAAAACGACGATGTTTAATATTATTACGAACATGTTCCTCCCCACTTCTGGGGAAATTAGTTTCCTTGGAGAAAAAATATCAGGGACTAAACCACATAAAATTACCGATAAAGGTATTTGTCGAACATTCCAAAATATACGTCTTTTCTCTCAAATGACGGTACTAGAAAATGTTTTAGTTGGAGGTCACTGCCGGATTAAATCAGGTGTTATTAGGAGTGTTATTCGTACAAAGTCTCAACGAAAAGAAGAAGAATTCATACGTGAGACCGCTACAGATTTATTAGAATTAGTAGGTTTGTCTAGTTATACAGAAGTTGTAGCGGAAAACTTAGCATACGGACAACAAAGAAGACTTGAAATTGCCAGAGCTTTAGCCAGTAATCCAAAATTATTACTGTTAGATGAACCTGCTGCTGGGATGAATGAAACGGAAACTGAAGACCTGTTTGACCTAATTAAAAAAGTACAAAAAAGAGGGATAACGGTATTATTAATTGAACATGATATGCCCTTCGTAATGAAACTTTGTGACAGAATTACTGTATTAAACTTTGGAAAGAAACTTGCCGAAGGAACACCTCAAGAAATCCAGAACAACAAAGATGTTATTGAAGCATACCTCGGTTCAGAGGAGGACGAACAAAGTGCTTAAAATAACTGGAATTGAAACTTTTTATGGAAAAATTCAAGCACTAAAAGGCGTTAGTCTTGAAGTAGAGCAAGGTAAGGTTGTAACTATTCTTGGTGCAAATGGTGCAGGAAAAACAACCACGATGAAAACAATTTCTGGTTTATTAAAACCAAAACGTGGAACTATTGAATTTTTAGGTGAAAATATTACAGGTCTAAGACCCGATCAACTTCTTAGAAAAGGGATTGCGCTTGTCCCTGAAGGTCGAGCTATATTATCAAGCATGACCGTTTTGGAAAATCTTGAAATGGGTGCCTACCATCGAAACGATAAAGATATAAAAAAAGATATTGAAGAAGTAATGGCACGATTTCCAATTTTAAAAGAACGAAAAGAACAGCTTGGTGGTACCCTATCAGGTGGCCAACAACAGATGCTCGCTATTGCACGAGCATTACTTTCAAAGCCTAAACTAATATTGCTAGATGAGCCTTCCATGGGATTGGCACCACTAATCGTGGCTGATATTTTCAAAATGATACGAGAAATAAAAGAAAACGGCACGACAGTTCTTCTTGTTGAACAAAATGCAAAACAAGCGCTAAAAGTAGCTGACTATGGGTACGTTATGGAAACTGGAAAAATAATAATTAATGGAAAAGCTACAGACTTGTTAGAAGATACAAGGATTGTTGAAGCTTACCTGGGTAAAAAATCAAGTTAATATAGATAATTTAATTTAAGAAACCCCAATGAGAATCGGGGTTTCTTTTTTTTATTTAATACCTTATAAATGGGTAAAAAGATGGAGAGAGTATTTTCCCCATCTTTTTACCACTAATTATGAATTTCACATTACACAGTACTGTTATTAATTTTGAGTATATCCTTTTTGATGTACTACTTCATCTTCTATTTCTTTTTGGAATCCTTCAATGCTTTCTTTACGGCGCGCATTTTTCTGTTTGATTTCTTGAAGTTCTTTACCATCAGCAAAGTGCATTGTTTCTTCTGCTGCCTCCATATTATCAACTGTGTTGTTTTTCATTTCCTTAAGTTTTTTTGCATTATCAGATCGATCATCTGGTTTCGGGGTATTCCAAGACATAATAATTCCTCCTTCAATTTTATAAATCATACAAGAGGTATTCTTCCCGATTCAATAAAACCTATCCGTTAAATTTTATGACTAATAGCTTGTAACTTTTTTAACAAAGGACATTCAAATATAACTTATATAATTTATTTTCTTCGAATTAGCTCTTAATACGTATCCAAATTATTTTACAAACTAAATTTGAGAACTCTTTCTTTCCAAAGGATTATCAATACTTTCTGAGTAATCTTTCTTGGATTTAACTGAAACAAATTCTCCTTCCGGATAACGATAGACGGTAAGTGCCCCTCCAAAGACAACACCCTGATCGATGTTGATAGTATTATTAACCAATAAAGGACGTGGTTTTGGATCATGCCCCCAAACAATCAACGAACTTTTATTATGTGAGATAAACCAATCCTTTCGCACAGGCTTTCCTTTTTCATCAAGTCCATCTGTATCCCCAAAGCGACAAAAGTCACTAATTGCTTGCGATTGCTTTCCGATAAAATCGTCTTTAATACCGGCATGCGTGCAAATTAATGACTGTATACCGTTCTTCATAAATACATAGTGAGAAGGTGCAGAAAGAAAGAATTCCTTCAACTTGTATTTTATTTCTTGTGCTTTTACAGTTCCAGATTCTTTTTCAAATACTTTAAATTCTTCTTCCACTCTTTCATCACCATGCTTTAATGTTACAGTTCTTCCATCCAACCATCTCGCAATTTTCCAACCGTGATTGCTATCAATCATATAAGCAAGATCCATTTGAACATGTTCGTAGAAGAATATCATCGTTTTAAGAGACTGAGGTCCTCTGCTCATGACATCTCCAATGGAAACAAATTTTCTGCCATCTGGATGAAGATAAAGACCTGTTTCATTTTTTTATACCCCAATTTTTCGAGCAAAAGAATTAGTTCCTCATAGCAACCATGAATATCTCCGATAATATCTATTCCTTGCTGTATATCTTTAATAATAGGGTTTGTAAGTCTGATAAACTCAAGATTTTTTGTTTCCTTAACTAAATGAATGGAGTCGTATTCTTCTTTTATTATTAATCTCTTTTCTCTTTTGAAAATTTGGTACTGCTCTTTGATTCTTCTCTCTCCTCGAGGATTCTGTCGTTGCCTATCTCTTATTAACAGTTCTTCTTCAGGTATTTCCAGAACAATTGATACAATTAGAATATTGTTCTTTCTAGCTAGAGAAATATATCGTTTGCGACCATCACAGTGAAGGTGAGTTGCATCCACAAAAGTTAATTTATTTAAACGACATCTTGCTTCAATCGCAGAATCCATCACGTCGAAAGCTTCTTTAGAAATGCTATTGTATTCGTCCCTTAGGTTATCTTCTTCATCTTTTGGTCTGTCACACAAATTAATAAATTCAATGTCACTTACTAAAACTCTAAATACATCTGAACTTATAATTTCAGATGACAGTATATTTTTCTTTTTAATCATATTTTTTAACAGAGTCGACTTCCCACTATTAGATGGACCTATCACCAAGACTATACCTGCATGCGGCAAAATAATTTGCAATGAAATCTCTCCACTCTTCACGAAATTTAATTTTTAATTAAAGATATGAAATTCGGCTTTATCCATTTAATACAATAATTATTGTATTAATTGATGTTCCTTATTTATTGCTCTTAGTATTCGCTAATAGGCTTTGTAATAATCATTCAATGGCTGAGATTAGAAAAATGGGAGCTTTCTCAAATGAGAAAGCTCCCTTTTCCCTAACATTTAGTTGAGAAAGAGAACGAAGCATTAAATCATTCTCTTACCTTTTTCATAAAAGCTTAACATATCTTCTTTCGGCACTAGTGCTCCACCCGTCGCCCACACGATATGTGTTGCTTGGTTCATATTCAAATTATTTTGTTGTGCATATTTAGATGCTACTATTTTTCCTGGACCTATAAGACCAGACGTTGCAGACGGTTCTATATATACTCCTTCACTGTCTGCAAGTAAAGCCAGCAATTTAAATAAATCATTATCTTCCAATGTATAAATTCCACTTACCAAATGTCCACTAATGGATGACGCGAAACTTGAAGGCCTTCCTACTGCTAATCCATCTCCTTCGGTTTTATTATCTATCCCGAAATCCTGAACACTAACTTTTTCTTTTTCACCTGTTAATAATCCAATTAACACAGAGGGTGAATGGGTTGGCTCTACAAAGAAACAATGAACATTATCCCCAAAAATTTGCTTTAATCCGAATGCAATTCCTCCCGGAGAACCACCTACGCCACAAGGTAAATAAACAAATAAAGGTTGTTCTTCGCTTACTATAATATTTCCCTCTTCAAGCTGGTTTTGCAAGCGAATCGCAGCAACACTATAGCCTAAAAACAAGTGTTTAGAATTTTCATCATCGACAAAATATCCATTTGGATTCTCTGAAGTTTGTTGTCTGCCTGCCAAAATCGCTTCACTAAAATCTCCTTTAAACTCATGTACCGTAGCACCTTTTTCACGCAGTAATTCTTTCTTCCACTGCTTTGCATCCGCCGACATGTAAACCGAAACATGAAAACCTAGTTTTGCACCAATAATACCAATGCTTAATCCTAAATTTCCTGTTGAACCAACACCTATCGAAAACTGACTAAAAAACTCTTTAAATTTATCACTAGAGAACAGTGTATAATCGTCTTCTTTGCTAATTAATCCTTCTTCAATTGCTAATTTTTCTGCATAATGAAGTACCTCGTAGACACCGCCTCTTGCTTTTATTGATCCGGCTATTGGCAGTTCGTTGTCACATTTCAAATAAAGTTCACCATTTAGCTTGGCGTCATACTTACTGTTCAACTCAATTTTCATGTTAGGTATTTTTCTTAATGGTGATTCAATAATGCCCTCTGTCACTTTAGTTTCAGGAAATACTTGTGATAAAAAGGGAGCAAAGCGTTGCCATAATCGAGCTGCGTCTTCCATATCTTGTTTATTAACTGGAAGTGAGGATATCTCACTCATTTTTTTTAGATGAGGATTCAACCAAACAACTGTTTCTAACTTAGTGATTTTACTTAGAAGTGGATATTTTTGAATCCAAAGTTCTAATTTCTTTTGTTCAAAGACAACCATGTTATACATCCTTTCTGTCTGTGTTAAAGTCTATATTCTTTATGATGCACTTAAATGAAGTTATTACTTCTACTTATAATAAATGATGACACCGAGACGCAAGATTACATAAACTTTAGATTAATGAACTTATTGGTTTAAGTTAATAATACAGATTATTCGGTAATTATCACAATTTATTAATCACGAGATAATTGGTAAAAAAGCCCAACAACCATTTGGCTGTTGGACTTCTATACGTTTTATACTAATTTAAACCATAATACAATGACCTCTTAACTGGCTTCAGGAAATATTCTTTGAACTGTTTCATTAAATTCTTCAAATAGTCCTGCAACAGGTTTACCTTCATCAATTTTATTGCCATAGTCAGTCATTCGTTCTACAAAATCAGGATTTACTGAAACATATACATTATTAACGTTTGCGTTCGTAGCTTCTACTTGTTCTTTAATCTTTTCCTGAATTTGGTCCATGTCTTCTGTTTCATTTTCTAAGACGGCTCCTACATATGCGTTATTATTTGTAATAATGACCGTCGCACTATCTACTTCATCTAACTCAACGACTTTATCCGCAGCTTCATCCGCCAATTCTAATAGTGATTCCTCACCACCCATATTACTTTCAGTTTCAACGTTCTCGTTCGTTGTATCATTTCCCGTATTATCGTTGACAGTATCATTTGTTGCCTCTCTTGTACCACAGCCCATTAATGTAATACTTATGAGAAAGATTGTTGCTACCATCCATAATTTTTTCATCTAATTCCTCCTTAATTTATTTCCTTAGATTGGGACCTTTTAAATCTTTTTATGTATGGTACATTTTATAATTCATTTGAAACGATTAAAAATGACATAAAGTAATGAATTATTTAAATTAGGATATTCTAAAGAATAAACCAAAAAGGAGGTTTTTTAGTTGAAGCAGGTTTTTCTTTTTACACTCTATGTAATTACATTGTGCTTTCTTTTTTTCACGGTCGTTTCAGCAAAAGAACCACCAACAAATGAGCAACGTATGGAAGAACGAATGGCTTATTATTTGAAATTCGAGAACTTAATGGTCCCTTGGTACTATTTAGCCGCGGTAGATCAGTTTGAACGTAATATTCAACAAGTACGAAATGATATTCCTAAAAAGGATGGCCTTATTTCTATTCAATTTTCTCAAGATTACTGGTCGGGTTCGCTCAATCCTAATAAGGAAGATACATCACCCGAATCCATAGCTTATTTTGGGGGTCAAGGACTAGACGGTAATGCAGACGGGATGGCGGATCCGAATCATGATGTAGATGTGCTTTATACGTTAGCTATTTACTTAGGTAATTACGGACAATCTGAAGAAGGTTTTAAAATGGCCTTATGGAATTATTATAAGAGCGAAAAAACCGTTAATCAAATCATGACGATAGCTAATTTATATAAACACTTCAACACGCTGGATTTAGGTGAACATGTTTTCCCGATACCGTTAAATCATAATTATAGTTATAACGGAACATGGGGAGCCAATAGGGGCTGGGGAGGTCGACGAATACATGAAGGAACAGATTTGTATGCTGATTATAGCGTTCCAATAAAATCGACTTCTTACGGAATAATTGAAGTAATGGGATGGAATGAATTTGGAGGCTGGCGAGTAGGCATTCGGGATATTCAAAATACCTACCACTATTACGCTCATTTAGCTTATTTTAACAAGGAAATAAAAGAAGGAGATATTGTAGAATTAGGAACTATTATTGGTTATGTAGGCAGTACTGGATACGGCAAAAAAGGAACTTCTGGCCGATTCCCTCCTCATCTCCATTATGGCATGTACAAATATAATGGACGGACAGAATGGGCATTCGATCCATACCCTCACTTGAAAATTTGGGAGCAACAAGCGAAGAAAATGAAGCGTTAAAACGTTAGTGTAATATATTGAAACAAAAGTGAAATTAAATTGGTGTAGACATTTTATTATAATTGACACCCTTCAAAAAAATCGGTAATCCACAAATCCTTGTAGATTACCGATTTTTATATTAAGTTCATTCTTATCTTTAAAAAAGTTATTTCGTCACGTCACAATTTCTATCTTTCCAATGATAAGAATTAATTATTAATTAATCCCGATTCTTGTAAGAATTCCTTAGCGACCAATTCAACCATCATGCCATCATTATCTACTTTGGCGTTCATGGTTTGCATAGTGGTTTCATCAATTTTATCTGATAATAAAAGAAGTACTTCTTCTAATTCAGGATACTCATTCAGCGTTTCTGTTCGAACAAGTGGAAGCGCATGGTATGGAGGGAAATATCCTTTATCGTCTTCTAAAACGCGTAGATTATACATTTGCAATTGTCCATCTGTAGTGTAGGAATTAATAATGTTAACTTCTTTCGCATTAATGGAACGGTACATCATACCGTGATCCATCCCTTTCACGTCTTTAAACTTAAGATCATATTCTTTCTCGAAACCAGGTAAACCATCCGGACGATCAATAAATTCGAACACTGCACCTAGGACATAGTCTTCGGATATTTCTGCAAAGTCACTGAACGTTTTTAAGTTTAGTCTTTCTGCCTCGTCTTCATCTAAAGCTAATGTATACGTATTGTTAAATCCGAACGAATCAAATGCGGTAATACCATCTGCAGTTACCAGCTCTTTCGTTTTATCTAATGTCTCATCAGCATCTCCAGCAGTCTCCTGGTAATAATTAATTACAATTGTTCCTGTGTAATCAGGGATTACATCGATATGACCGTTTAACATAGCGTTCCAAACAACATTTGAACCACCCAGATTTTCTTTATATATAACATCTATCCCCATTTTATCTTCTATTAATTGTCCCATGACGTTAGATAAAATAATACTCTCCGTATTATTTCTTGAACCAACTATCATCGAATCTTCACTTTTAAATATACATCCAGAAAGTATTGTCATAATTACTAATAGACTCACAAGTTTCAGGAATTTAACTTTAGTCATCCCTATTTACCTCCCTCATTTTACCCCTTCTGATGTAGACCATCGTTCGAGGGAGCTAAAGATGATTTCCAGAATGATAGCTAATAAGGCCGCAGGAATGGCACCTAGTAGTATTAAACCGTCAATCCCTCGTGTAATGCCTAAGAATATGAAATCTCCCAATCCACCTGCACCAATGAATGCGGCAAGCGTTGCAGTTCCAACGTTGATTACAGCTGCTGTTCGGATACCTGCCATAATCATTGGAATTGAAAGAGGAAGTTCGACTTTCATTAATATTTGTAAGCTAGTCATACCCATCCCTTTTGCTGCTTCAACTGTGGCTTTATTGACTTCTTTAATTCCCGTATATGTGTTTCGAATAATTGGAAGTAAAGAATATAAAAACAAAGCAGCAATCGCTGTTTTTATACCAATCCCAAAGATAGGAATCATAAAACCCAGAAGTGCAAGACTTGGAATTGTTTGCATAATACCCGCTCCACCTAATACCACTGTTACTAGTGATGGAACACGCGTAATTATTATACCTAACGCAATTCCAAGAACAACCGCGATTAGCATTGAGAAAAATACTAACTGGATATGTACAGATGTTGCTTGTAAAACATCTTGCCAACGCATTTGAGCTTGTTGTATGAATTGTTCCCATATATTTAAATTATTCATTCATTTCCTCCAATTCTGTCCATTGACTAGACAAAGCAGCTAGTAATGTTCCACGTGTTACTAATCCCATTACTTTTTTTTCTTCATTTATAACTGGGATAATACCAAGCCGGACATTAGAAATCATAACAATCGCGTCTTTCGCTGTAGCCGAATCATAGAGAACACTTTCAGGAGGCTCCATGATTTCTTCAATGAACTGAATATTCTCTAAATTTTTTATCAATTCATATGCAGATAAAATTCCAATGATTGCATTATTATCATCTACTATTATTAAACTGGTTATTTTTTTTTGACGCATCATTATAAGAGCTTTCTCTGGTGAACGATGAGCATACGAAGTAACTACTTTGTCAGTCATGACACTAACCACTGACATTAGTTCGGGGTTCTGAATAATTCGATGCTTACCGATGAAATCCTCTACAAAGCCATGACTTGGCTCATGTAATAATTTCTCTGGTGTGTCTAATTGAAGTAATTTGCCATCTTTCATAATTGCAATTCTATCACCTAATTTTAATGCCTCATCCATGTCATGAGTTACAAATACAATGGTTTTCTTTAATTTTTGTTGTAAAGAAATTAACTCTCCTTGTAACTGTTCACGAGTAATTGGATCAAGTGCTCCAAACGGTTCATCCATTAATATTACTGAAGGATTTGATGCAAGGGCTCTTGCAACACCAACCCGTTGCTGTTGTCCACCAGATAGTTCTTTAGGAAAACGGCTACTGTATATTTCCGGTTCAAGACCAACCAATGTCAATAGTTCACTTACCCGCGCTTTAATTTTTTCCTTGTCCCACCCTTTAAGTTCAGGAACGATGGCAATGTTCTTTTCAATCGTATAATGTGGGAAGAGACCAATTTGTTGAATAACATAGCCTATATTTCGACGTAATTCTGCAGCATTTAACTTTGTAATATCTTTTCCATCTATCCATATTGTTCCACTAGTATGAGGAATCATTTGGTTTATCATTTTCATCGTCGTCGATTTTCCAGAACCACTAGGACCAATGAGAACAAGAAACTCTCCTTCTGGAATTTCAAAACTAACTGAATCAACCGCTTTAAATCCCTCATTATAAACTTTACTTACATTATCAAATCTGAGCATATGTACCTCCCCTTTAAAATAGTAGTGTATTGTATATTTCGCCTATTTTTTACGCTTACATTTTAAACATAAAAAGGGACTTCTCATCAAATCCATTATGGTGGTAGTTTTACACACACCCATTGGATAAGTAAGACGTCTCTATGCTATGAAGCATATAGTTAATGTAACTAGCTTGATTTCATCAAAAAAATAACTACAGATAACTTATGACTTTTTAATAATTTGAATCAGCAATAAATATTGTAAATTCAAGAATTATTGTTAATTTTTTTAAAAAAAATCATATTATCCAATTCATTCCACTGATTAACCATACCATTGATTATATAATGAGACAACCGCTCTCCCCGAGTCTAGATCAACGAAATCTTCTCCAACCGGCGTTATTATAAAGATTATTTTGAACATTATGCCTTAATGTTCATTCCTATATTTTTTTGTCTCTGACTTCAACAAGGTTTACATTAACCAATATCTCTTTTTCCATTCTTGAACGGTATGTGTTTGAGCGAATCAACTCTGTTAACTCAATTTTTCAAAACTTAGAAAACTATGAAACTTTAATTGCCATCATTTCGTATGTATAGTCAATTCATAAGAAATGGGGACTTGATGAGATGGGTAAATATTCGATTGAGGAATTTGTTAGACAAACTAAACAAAATGACAACGACAATGATTATTTTGAATTAGAAACTGAACGAATCTTGGAAGTAAACTTATCGGGGCTCGTCTGGGCCAAAACGGGATCGATGATTTCGTACACTGGACAGATTAAATTTGAACGGGAAAAAGTACTGGAACATGGCGTTAGTCAAATGTTTAAAAAAGCGTTAACCGGGGAAGGTGCTTCTCTTATGAAGGCACAAGGAAACGGAAGACTGTATTTAGCTGATCAAGGTAAAAAAATCACGATTTTCGAGTTAAACAATGAGTCAATTACAGTGAATGGGAATGACCTACTCGCTTTTGAACCCGGTATCAAATGGGATATTAAACTCATGAAAAAAGTGGCGGGAATGATGTCCGGAGGATTATTTAATGTGAATTTAACAGGTAAAGGAAGAGTAGCAATTACCTGCCATTATGAGCCTTTGACCCTAATTGTCCGTCCTGGGGAATCAGTTATCACTGACCCTAACGCAACTGTCGCTTGGTCCGGTCATATTACCCCAGAATTCAAAACAGATGTGAGCTTTAGAACTTTATTAGGTCGTGGAAGTGGGGAATCAATTCAAATGGAATTCAAAGGGGAAGGATTTGTCATCGTTCAGCCGTTTGAAGAAGTATATTCATCTGGAAATGGTTCTTCTTAAGTCTGTAGGTTCGTTTAGTAATGCTTCCATTGGAGTAAAAAATGTTATTTCCATTACAAAATAAAAAACACCCTCAGTATATTATGACCATACTTGAGGGTGCTCATTTTTTTATGCAATAGTGGGTAAATTACTAGAGTTTTTTACATGCTAAAACAAATTTTTCGAAAATCTTCAAGGAAGGTTCATCATTAGTAATGGCCATATTTTCAGGATGCCACTGAACACCTAGTACAAACGAATGCTCCTCACTTTCAATCGCCTCAATGACCCCATCACTCGCATAACCGCTCACGCGAAAAGGTGATGGAACGTTTCGATTGGCTTGGTGATGGCGACTGTTGACCTTAAAGCGATTGGAACCTGTTACTAATTGTAACAGCGTCCCCCTAGCCACATCGACAAAATGTGAACCATGTGATTTGGGTGCAATCTGCTTATGTTGAAGAATATCATGCTTTATTTGAGACCCGATATCTTGATACATATCGCCACCTACAGCAATATTAAGTATCTGGCACCCCCGACAGACACCTAATATAGGTTTGTCGAGTGATAAAAATCTCCGAATGAGCATTAATTCAAAAGCATCACGAGTTGGAACAATGACTCCTAAATACGGTTGTGGCTCTTCACCAAAAAGAGTTGGATCAATATCATAACCACCTGTAAGAAAAAGACCATCGATTGATGCGGCAATTTCCTCAACATCACGGATATCCTCTAAATTAGGCAGCATCAAAGGTATGCCTCCCGCCTGCAATATAACATTCGCAGAATCAATAGATATCATATAATGGTCTCCATCAAGTTCCATATAAGAGGTAACTCCAATAATTGGTTTCGCTTCCCCCACCCTATTTCAAACAAATTTAGTCCCGGAATAAGAGTTCAATTCATGCAAACATCAGGTGATAAAATGGTAAATTCATCAACTGCTTTATTGGGACCATATTTCTTCATATGCAGACTCTAGTGAAATAATGATTACATTACAGAAATGTTAATAAATTTGAAAGAAACTAAGTCATTAACTCAGTAATTCATGTACTGCTATTTTAGGAGAAACTGCTGGATGATCGATGTTATGATTGCTACACCAATCTGCACCATTATTAATTACTACGTCTACTATTGATTTAACCGGAAACTTTATATCTGTTTAAATTTCAGCACAGCGTCCACTATCAGCCCCTGCAATTGTTAATGCTTTCGCACTTGTTATTTATTCTATTATTCCATTAGCAAATATCAACCCAAGTAGCGATGATATAAAGTTCTAGCTTCAGCAATGTCTTTTGTTCCGTGGATTAATACCCGTCCATCTTTAAAAATAACTAGGCGATGATCACCAATTGAAAAAGAAAGTAAGTATGGATTTTGTGAAATCTTCCCTCCTTGTTCTGAAAGAACCTTAGCCAAACTTTCTAAATTTCTATCCATTGTTTCAGGAGGTCTTATTTGAACGGTATCTCTTCCACATAATACGGCGGTTTTTGTTTGGTTTGAAAAAGCTAAATACGGATATGTAGGATTTGAACCGCAAGATAAACAACTTTCTTTCTTAATCTTGTCTACGTTAATATCTGCATATTGATTTTTCCACAGATCAAATGAAACAAGTTTTTTTCTTAATGCATAATAATCTCCAATCAAAAGTTTTAAGGCTTCTGTAGTTTGATAAGAAACGACCATTTGAACAGCAGGACTAATAATTCCGACGGTATCACAAGTCACCCCACCCATTGGCACAGTTTCTAGCAAACAATTTAAACAAGGAGTTTCTCCTGGAAGTACAGTAAAGGTAATTCCATAACTTCCAACACACGCACCATATATCCAGGGAATCTGAAACTTCTGGGAAATATCATTTATAATCATCCGGATATCAAAATTATCAGTTGCATCCATGATTAGATCCACGTCTTTAACAAGCTGTACCATTTCCTCTACAGACACATCCATCACATGACACTCAATCTCTACCTCCGAATTTATAAGCATTAAGTGTTCTTTCGCTGCGATAGCTTTTGGAATTCGCTGATCCGCATCCCTTTCGGTATAAAGCTGTTGACGTTGGAGATTACTCCATTCCACGTAGTCCCTATCCACAATAGTCAACTTCCCTATCCCTGCACGAACAAGCACTTCGGCGCTCCCCGTCCCAAGTGCTCCTGCACCAATTACTAATACATGTTTTTTTCTTAATTTTGATTGACCTTGTGACCCTATTGGAGCGAATAGTTCTTGTCGTGAATAACGTTCATTCAACTAAAGCTCATCCCTTCCGAAGGGCTACTAGCTGTTGCATATCGCTTTTTCGGAATACGACCTGCTTCAAATCCTAATCGTCCCGCTTCAATCGCTAGCTTCATAGCCAATGCCATTTTCACTGGATCATTTGCTCCTGAAACAGCAGTATTAAGTAATACACCGTCAGCACCTAACTCCATCGCGACGGCTGCGTCAGAAGGCGTCCCAATTCCAGCATCAATTATTATAGGCACTTTTGCCTGTTCGATAATAAAGCTAAGGTTTAATGGATTAATGATCCCTTGACCAGAACCAATGGGTGATGCACCTGGCATAATGGCGTGACAGCCTAATTCTTCTAATCGTTTAGCTAATAGAACGTCGTCTGATGTATAGGGTAAAACGGTAAATCCCTCTTTTAACAGTTCTTCTGAAGCCTTTAATGTTTCTATAGGATCAGGCAATAACGTTTTTTGGCATCCAATTACTTCAACTTTAATCATGTCACAAAGACCAGAAGCTTTAGCTAATTTAGCAATTCGAACCGCTTCTATTGCTGTCTTTGCACCTGCCGTATTTGGCAGTAAAATATACTTTTTTAGGTCTAATTTTTCTAAAAAATTAGGTAGACTTGGTTCAAATATATTCATCCTACGAACAGAGAACGTTAATATCTCTGCTCCTGAAACAGCTACTGCTTCTTTTTGAATATCAAAATCAGGATATTTTCCAGTCCCCAATAATAACCTTGACGTGAATTCATATGATCCAATCTTTAACATCGTCATCCGCCTCCTACAAAATGAACTAACTCAACTTTATCCCCATCACTAAGTTCGGTTTCTTGGTGTGATGTTTTTTCCAATATCATTTCATTCCATTCAACGATAACTACCTTTTGTTGTAATTCGAAGTGCTGCAAAAGGTTAGCTACTGTTTCCACCGTATTTGGGACTTCTATTTTGTTCCCGTTAATCACTAATTCCATTTGCTTCACTCCTTTTTTATGTTAATTGCCTGACCAAACGATCTACCCGAAAAGGTTCCAAATTTAGTGATGTTGGTTTACCTTCAACCAAGTCGGCGATAACCTCACCAGTTATAGGAGAAAGTAATATTCCATTTCTAAAATGCCCTGTTGCAATAAATAAACCTTTGTATATAGGGTGTTCTCCTAAGTACGGAAGCCCATCAGCGGTTTGCGGTCGAATGCCAGCCCACGCCCGCTCCCATTCTGCTTCAACAATGGACGGCATCAGTTTTTTTGCTTGTTCCATCAGTATGGATATTCCCTCTACCGTAACTTTTTTGCAAAATGTTCTTGGCTTTACAGTTGCACCGACAATGATTCTTCCCCACTTCTTAGGGACAAGGTAGCAACCATGCGAAAATACTGTAGTCGTTAGTATTTGACTATGTGAAACAACAGAAAAACATTCCCCCTTCACAGGATAGGTATCTAGCTGTAAGCCTGTTTTTGAAAGTAACTTCTTACTCCAAGCACCACCTGCCACAATGACATTTTCACTATAAAAATTTCCTTCATTCGTTACAACACCCGAGACTTTCCCTTTTGACAGCTGAAAGTAATATACTTCTACGAATTCCTTTATTACTACACCACGTGCTACTGCAGACTTTAAAAACCCTAAAGTTAACTGAGTCGCTTCTACTTGCCCATCTTTTTCAAGATGCATTGCTCCTGTAATCGCATCAGACAATACTGGCTCTTTTCTTCTTACCTCTTCCCCTGTCATCCAATCGGCTTGCTCTCCACTTTGTCGTTGGATAGCAATGACTCGCTTATATTCGTGCTGTTGCTGTTCATTTAAGGCAACCTTTAACATGCCTTTATTTATAAGTTCAATATCTATTCCACTCGTCTCCTTTATTTCGCCAGCTAGTTGGGTAAACATCGCTCTACTTTTTCTAGCTAATTGAAAAAGTGATCCTTCTCCATCCATTTCAGCTTGAGCACCCAGCATCCCAGCAGCAGCTCCAGAGGCTTTACTAGCAAGTCGTTCTTTTTCCAGCAAAAGGACCTTACCCCCTCGTTTTGCAAGGTTATAAGCAATGGCTCCCCCGATCACTCCGCCTCCTACTACGATTGCATCATATACATAGCTCATCAAAAATTCCCTTCTTCCATAAAAATTTTTAATAGAATTCATTAGTTAAGTAGATAGATTTTGATAATATTCTTTTACTGCTGATAATGGATTTTCTGCTTCCAAGACCCCAGACATCACAGCAATTCCCTGTGCACCTGCATCGATGACTCCTCTAATATTTGTAGATTTTATACCACCTATCGCTACTACTGGAATTGAAACATGATGAGCTAACAGTTCTAATTGATTTAAACCCTTAGATACTAATCCTGGCTTCGATTGGGTGGGAAAAACATGTCCGAAAATAACATAATCTGCTCCTAGTTCTTGTGCAGTTTGCCCCTCGTCAATTGAATGCACAGAACATCCAACTCTCAAGCTTGTAAACTGTTTTTTAACAATATCTACAGGTAAAGAATGATAGGCTAGTTGGACTCCTGCTACTTTCGACACAATGGCAACATCTACTCGATCATTGATAATTATTTTAGAAAGTGGAACATTATGGTCTGTTAATAAATTCACCATTTCGTAAATCTCATTGGCCGTTTTAGCCTTTTCACGAATATGAATGGCATCGATATATGGATGGATCTGACCTACAATTTCCGCTAATTTCTGAGGTTCCTGTTTCCCAGTGGATATGACATGTAATTCTGCATTTTTCATTCCAACTATCCTCCTCATTTTTGAAAGCAAAGATGATACCCTTAAAATCTATAATTCCAGAAATCAAAAAACCACCCCGGCGTTGGAGTGGTTTGTTATTATATGTATAGACTATAATTACATTTCCACTTCCCTACGCCAGTTCTAATTAGATCAGGTTCAAAGGGTCTGGATTTTCTCCATCTCAGTCTTTAAAGACTCCCCTAGTGTGTTTATATTCAATTATATGAGACTGTTACAAAATATTAATTCAATGCTCCTTTTCGGACCGGCCATCCCTCTAAATTGTAAGCCATTTCCCAAAATGAATATTCGTAATGACTACTAATGATAAAATGTTCTTTCATTTGCTCACGGTCATCCTCTGTTAGCTTTTCAGCAATCTTGTCTAGTCTATTAATTTGTTCCTCGACTAATGTTCTAAAACCTTCTCCACCATATGCTGCAATCCAATCTTGGTAAATTGGTTCTTCAGGGGAACACGTCTGCAGTTTCTCCCCAATTTCATAGTAAAGCCAGTAGCAAGGTAATATTGCTGCGATAATATCACCTAAATGTCCTTGATATGCCACACGATACATATGGGATGTATATGCATAAGCAGTAGGTGACGGCTTGAAGTTTGCTTGTTCTGCTTCAGTAATTCCAAGACGACGTGAAAAGTTTCGATGTAAAGACAATTCTGCTTCATATGTTCCCTGTGCATGAGATGCTAATCTACTTGTAGTGTCAAGATCCTTTGCCCTTGCAGCACCTAAAGCTTGAACCCTTGCAAAATGGGACAAATAATAAGAATCCTGCATGACGTAATACCTGAAACTTTCTAAAGACAATGTACCATCCCCAATTCCGATTACAAACGGATGATGAAAGCTTGCTTTCCAAATGTAATCGGATTCCTCTCTTAAAAGCTTAGAAAATGTCATGAATACTTCCTCCTCAATAATTTTACTCGAATAGTAATCCCTGATTTATAAGAAAAGCGCAAAGCTCAACACTAGCTCGAATTAAGAAAATACTCTTAAAAATATATACTTTCATATTTTTGCATATAAAAAACCACTTTCTTAATAATCATAAGAAAGTGGTTGTATTGGAAAAATAGGTAGAAACGTATTGCTCCGCAACTCCACTTTCCTACGCTGGTGTAAACCAGATCAGGTTCTAAGGGTCTTAAAGTATTACTTTAATCTCAACCTATATAAGTAAGTAAATAATTTCTATTTACTTATAGAAAGGTCCCCCTAGTGGAAGATATTACTATTCAATTGTTCGTAACCATCATAACATGTTTTGGTTTCTTTTCCATTCTAATATGTCATGAAACGATTGAATTAATATTCTATGAGTTTATTTTTCTATTCTTAACTACTATCTCACCTCGAATCACTCTATGTCCACTACTGCTCATACCTGTTACTTCTACCTTAACTTCAGCAACAGATTTCTCTTTGACAACGCCTGTTAATTCCACTCCTTCTCCAACCTGCAGAGGTGCAAGAAACATGACATTCATTTGTTCTATCAGTAAGTGGGCATTCATATAAGACGACAGTATTCGACCTGTGAAACCCATAGTGAGCATTCCATGAACGATGGGCTGATCAAATCCCTTTTGTTGTGCAGCCTCTTGGTCTATATGAATTGGATTGAAATCTTTTGAAACTTCTGCATATCTTGTAATCCAAATCGAAGGAACGTTTTTAATTGAGATCGTCTCGAGTGAATGACCAACTTCTATATCAAATAACGTATTCACTTTTTCATCTCCCCAATTAGTGTAGAGTTTGAAGTGAAGATGACTTTACCTTTTTCATTTTGACCAACTAGTTCATTATCCAAAACAAGGAATGAGCGTTTAGATTTAACCGACTTTAACGTGATCATACACATATAAGTTTGGCCCGCCATCACTGGTTCATTATAGTTAATTGATTGATATTTATGAATAAAAGAGTCACCTCCATTCATCCAAGGTACTTTAATATTTTGCCAAAAAATCATAAGCATGCAGGGTGGTGCTGGAATATCAGCGTACCCTTTATTAATAGCTTCTTTGTAATTGAAAAATAGCGATTCGGTTTCTTCGATTGAACGTGCATAATCAGCAATCATTTCTCTGGTGACTGCTACTTTAAAGGAAGAAGTTGTAAATCCTTCATAGGAATAGTAATCCATTCATTCTTCCTCCTTATATTTTTCAAATAAGGTTGCTATTCCAAGTCCGCCGCCTATTCCGATTGTCGCAATACCATAACGACATTGAATAGACTTCATTTCAGAATAAAGTCGAGTAACAAGAATTGCTCCAGAAGCTCCATATGGATGACCATAGGCAATCGCTCCCCCACCTTTATTAAGTCTTTCATAAGGTATTTGAAGTGCTTTGGCAGAAGCCACAACTTGGGCTGAGAAAGCTTCATTTAATTCGACAATATCAATCTCGTCCATAGTTAATTGAGATTGTAAAAGGAGTCTTTTCACTGCTAGAACTGGTCCAATACCAGGCGTATTCGGATCGACACCTACTGTAACTGCATCTTTAAATTTCAGATGTATCGAAAGTCCAAGTTCTTTTGCTTTTTTTTCAGAAAGAATGAGCGATAACGCAGCGCCATCATTGAGCCCACACGAATTTGCGGCTGTTACAGTACCTGTTTCTATGAAAATAGGTCGTGCTCGTTGAATGAGTTTTTGATAATTCATACCTGGTTTTAATGCTTCATCTCGGTCAAAAGGAACGATTGAAATCTGTTCACTAACAAATCGGTTTTTATGTAAAGAGTCATACGCTCTCTCATAACTTAACGCTGCGAAGGTATCTTGTTCATCTCTAGTTACTCCATATTTTTCTGCTACATTTTCAGCACCGATTCCCATGTCAGGGTCTCCGATTGAATCCGGCGAAAAACGAGCTCGCTTTGGAAAAGTCGACAAACTTGTGCTCTCTACCCCACCTGCCAAGTAAATCTCTCCTGCTCCTGCTTGAATAAGTCGACAAGCAAGATTAATCGCTTCAAGACCTGAACCGCACTGACGGTCAACGGTTAATCCTGGAACCACTAGTGGAAGCCCAGCTGTCAAGGCAGAGAGTCTCGCCAAATTCCCACCAGGTCCTACAACATTTCCGAGAATAACATCGGAAACATCTTCAGGTTTAATACCAGTATTTAGTAAGAGAGCTTTAATCAATTTTGAAACCATTTGCTCAGGTGGAATATCTTTTAAAACTCCTCCCTTTTTCCCAATAATCGTTCTTTTCGAATTGACAACTACAGGTATATTCATTTCAATTGTTCCTTTCGAATAAGACATTCCTTCAACTCTGCACGTGCTATTTTGCCATTTGACGTATAAGGAAATGAATTCACAAAGTGATAAGTTCGAGGTACTTTATAATTTGCTAATTGCTTTCTGCAATAAGATGTCATGACTTGTTTTTTTAGAATTTGATTACTTTTTGTTTTTATAATTGCAACAATTTTTTCTCCCCAATAATCGTCTGGCATTCCAAGAATCATTACCTCTTCAATTTCTTCCATTTGATAAAGAACACTTTCAATTTCTTCAGGATAAACATTCAGCCCTCCCGTAATAATCATGTTATTTTCTCGACCAATGATTGTTAGGAATCCATCCTCATCTTGTTTAGCTAAATCCCCTACAGTTGCCCATCCATTGTCAAAAACCCGGTTTGTTTCAGACTGATTTTGATAATATTCCATAAAAATCATGTCACTCTTCACATATAACAGACCAACTTCCCCAACATCCACTTCACTTCCATCTTTACGAATCGAAATCTCAACATTATGAAACGGTTTCCCTACTGATCCTGTCTTCTGTTCATTCCCATCGTTCTCAAGATACGAAACAAAACTCAATTCAGATGCTCCGTAAAACTCATATTGCTGTGCTTCTTGAAACTGATTTCGGACCTTTTGCTTCAATCCTTCTTCCCATTTTGCCCCAGAAGAAATTAATCTTATTAATTTTTGTCTATCACTGCCCGTCCAAGCTTCTTTTACTAATGGGACAAACATCGTTGGAACTACATACAGTGTTGTAATACTCGACTTTGATAAATGTTCAAACGTTTCACTTACTGAAAATTTCTCCATAAGGGTGATGGAACCACCTAGGAACAACGTGCTAATGGCTGCGTATAAAAATAATGAATGTGCGAGAGGACCAGGAACTAATACACGATCTTCATGAGTGATACCAAATTCAGTCGCACTACAATCAAAGCTCTTCACCCAAGATTTATGGCTTCTAATGAAGCATTTAGCAGCACCTGTTGATCCTGAAGTAAACCCCATATAAAATGGTGCTTCTTCATTAATTTGAATATCAGAAGAGTGATATTCGCTTTCATCTAGTATTTGGTCTAATTCTGATAGTAAGATAATAGTGGAGGAAAGGCCAAACACTTTTTGATAATATTCATGGTTTGTCAATATGAAATTTGGAGAACATTGATCAAGTCGGTCTTTTATTTCTTTTCTCGTCCATTTTATGTCAAAGGGTACTGCTACCCAGCCAGCCTTTGTCGCACCTAAAAACATATGTAAAAAAGCAACAGTATTTGGTAATAAAAGCACGACCTTCTTCATCAATTTACTATTGTCTTGTGACTGAAAATACGAAGATACTAGATTAACTTTTTGATTGAGTTCTTCAAATGTAAACTGTTCTGTTTTTGTTAGAATAGCTATTGAGCTCGGTTTCAATGAAGCCCATTTTCCAAGGGTATCCGTGATTAACATATTCTACAGCTCCATCTAGTTGTTTATTTTTCAGAATTCATTTTTCTCTTATTATAAGTAAACTCTTCCATATGAAATGAAACGTAAGTATTACATTTTTATACTATACGAAAAACCGGGCAAAGTACGCCCGGTCCTTTAAGAAGGGTAACCATAGAAACCCGTTTATTTCCGCTACAGTGGACGCTTTTCACGTGCTTGGCTTCAGTCTCCTCGTCACTGCAAAGACACTGGCTTTTGGGCAGCATCTTTCCTGCGGGGCCTTCAGCTCAAGCTTTTCCCGCAGAAGTCGCCACCTGCGATTCAATCAACTAGTTTGAATTTATCCATCTTTGCAACAAATTCTATTTTTAGTCACAATTATTTGAAATATTGAGCGATACACAGCTAGAAGGAATACTTCTTCTACCCTATTTCTAAAAAGAGAAATACTTGCTCAAAATACCAGAATTTCAGTGTTCATCATGCAAACCACTGTTCTACAATCCTCTGCATCGCTGCGCTAGCTTCGTCACAAAGAATAGGACCAAAGGCAATTTGGTATACCGGGAATACTGGATTCAAGGCTCACTAAATTTATATGCTTTCTTATTTTTTAAAAAAAGAGGCTACAGTAGCCTGTTTTTTAGATTTAAGTATTGATTAGCTGCTTGTTCTTATTTTCCGTTGAGTTGATGCCATGCGCATCATCACAGAATTCTTGTGTAATTGAGAAGCAAAAAGAGAAGCTAATATACATTTTATAACATCCCCTGGGATGAATATTAAACACGAGATGTATGCTTTTGCTAATGGTATTTGAGTAACAAATGCCATATAGGCACCACCAATTAAATACACAATCACAATACCACCGATAAATGTGTATAGCATAAGTTTCCAAAAACTTATTTTCCCTTTAGTATGATCAACAAACCATCCAATTGCAAAAGCGGCGATTGGCCAGCTTAGCAAGAAACCACCTGATGGTCCCATAAATACGGTAATTCCTGTTCTTCCCCCCGGCAATACTGGTGCACCAATAACAATAAGTAATAGAAAAATAGCCAGACTTAGTGCACCACGCTTTGCTCCTAATACCGCGCCTGTGAGCATGACACCGAGCGTTTGAGCCGTGATTGGTACTGGTGAAAAAGGAATTTGCAATGCAGGTAGAAAGCCTAGAATAGCTATTACTGCTGCAAACATTGAGGCTAGCATCATATCTCTTAATTTCATTAAACTTACCCCTCTTTATAAAATGATTCCTGTACATTTATATACTAATGCGATTCCCTATTTACGTCAACTTATATTATTTTTTAGTTGACTAAAAATACTTATTTTAAAGAATTTTTAATATTCGTCACAATGATAGCGTTTCAAATCTTTCTAAATCTTGTAATCGAGGTAAGATTATACAAATTAAAGAATTCTTTTTACTTTTACTAAATTTAAAGGTTAAAAAAGCTTGTCACGAGTGACAAGCTTTAACCATAAGAGAAATTCACATGTTCTTTATTGAGAATTAACTGCTACTACTGTTTCAGGAAGATACTCCTTAGGTGTCCTAACATCTTGTAACCAACATGCTACCGTATGTTTATCTTCTACTACCGTATCTTGTGGTGTGAAGCTATGGCACACCTTCATCGTATGCGGACATCTTGCGGCAAAAGCACAACCTTCACCAAGAGTCGCTAAATCAGGAGGTGAGCCTAAGATAGGCAATAAAGGTTTGGACCGATCTTCATTTAACTTTGGCATCGACTGTAATAGTCCTAATGTATAAGGATGTTGCGGGTTATAGAAAATTTCATCAAGCGTTCCTTGCTCTACAATTTTCCCAGCGTACATAACAGCTACACGGTCCGCCATATTCGCTACTACTCCTAAATCGTGAGTTATTAATATAATGGCTGTATCCATTTTTTGTTGCAAGTCTTTCATTAAATCCAAAATCTGTGCTTGAATCGTTACATCAAGTGCAGTTGTAGGTTCATCTGCAATTAAAACTTTTGGATTACAAGCAAGTGCCATGGCAATGACTACACGTTGTCGCATTCCTCCTGAAAACTGGTGTGGGTAATCTTCTAACCTTGCTTCAGCACTTGGAATACCCACTAACTTCATCATTTCCAGTGCACGTTTGTGAGCAACCGTTTTAGATAAGTTTTGATGTTTTTGTAAACCTTCCATAATTTGTTTTCCAACTTTCATCGTCGGATTTAAAGATGTCATGGGGTCTTGGAAAACCATTGAAATTTCAGACCCACGTATTTCCTGCATTTTTTTTATCGAAAGTTTTAATAAACTTCTATCTTCATATAAAATATCGCCTTTTGTAATTTCCGAATTATGTTTCGGTAACAGACGCATAATCGATTTCGCTGTGACTGATTTTCCCGACCCAGATTCACCAACTATTGCGAGTGTTTCACCTTTGTTCAATTCAAAACTAACTCCTCTTACAGCTGTAATTCTTCCGGTTTGGGTCTTGAATGACACATGCATGTTAACAACTTTCAGTATATTTCTCTCCATTTTGGACCCTCCCCTATTTTCTCATTTTCGGATCTAATGCATCTCGTAATCCATCCCCAAGTAAATTAAAACAAATCATAATTGTACTAATAATCACCGCTGGGTAAATTAACTTATATGAAAAGAAACGCATCGACTTATAACCATCTTCAATTAACACACCTAGAGATGCCAGTGGTGCCTGTAAACCTAAACCGATAAAACTTAAGAATGCTTCAAAGAAAATTGCCGTCGGAATTGTGAACATAACTGTAACGATTATTGGACCCATAACATTTGGCAATAAGTGTTTCCATATAAGTCGTGAGTTAGATGCTCCGAGCGTCTTCGAAGCTAACACAAACTCTTGACCTTTCAATTGCAAAATTTGTCCTCGAACAACTCGTGCCATTCCAACCCAACCTGTAATAATCATCGCTAAAATAATTGACCTTATACCGGGTTCTAATATAAGGATAAAGAGGATGATAACAATTAAATTAGGTATACCCATAAGTACTTCTATAATTCGTTGCATAATGTTATCTACACGCCCACCATAAAATGATGAAATCCCTCCGTAAATTACACCGATGATTAAATCGAGCACTGCTGCAACTAAAGCGATGAAAAGAGAAATCTGTGTCCCTTTCCAAACTCGAGTCCATAAATCGCGACCGAATTCATCTGTTCCGAACCAGTAATTCACTTGAATTTCTCGCTTTTCATATTGGTCGATACCCTTTGAATCGCTTCCGTTTAAACCTAACCACTCTAAACCTTGTACTTTAGGTGGCAAGTTGGAATGTTCAATATTTTGACTTCGGTAAGTATAGTCGTTCAGACTAGGTCCGATAATAGCTGTGGCTATTAATATCAGAAGTAAAACTAGTGAAATCATTGATCCTTTATTTTTTGTTAGTCTCTGAAAAGCCTCTTTCCAGAAAGAAACAGATGGTGATCCAATTTCCTCACTCTTTTTTTGATCTAGTGGTGCCTTTACAAACAAATCCGCAGTGATTTCAACTGAATTATATTCTTCTTTTATTTGATTATCATTTTCTATACGGACTTCTTTATCTGAATTTTTCATGCTGATTCCCCCTTATAATTAATTCGGGGATCTAAAAATCCATAAATAATATCGACTAAAAAAACGACAAATATAAATAATGCACTATAAAATATCGAAATTCCCATAATTACGCTATAGTCTAGAACCAGAATAGACAACGTAAACTGTTCACCGAGACCCGGTACAGCAAATATTTTTTCAATAACTAACGTCCCTGTCATTATTGCCACGGCAAGTGGTCCTAACATAGTCACAACTGGAATGAGTGCATTTCGAATAACATGTTTTACGATTACTTGCTTTTCAGTTACCCCTTTTGCTCTCGCAGTTACTACATAATCTTGACCGAGTACTTCCAACATCTCACTTCTAATAAACCTAGCAACAGTTGCAATAACCGTAACTGATAATGCAAATGATGGTAATATGGTACTGGAATATCCTTCCCATAGAGCTACAGGTAACCATTCAAGCTTTACACCGACATAATATTGAAGCAGTGCGGCAAAAACGAAAGATGGGATTGACATACCTAAAACAGCTAACGTTACAGAACCATAGTCAAAAATCGAATTATGTTTTAATGCAGATACGATTCCGAGCACTAAGCCGATTATTGCACCAAAGATAAGTGCTTGTAGTCCGATAAAAGCAGAAGGACCTATACGGTCGCTAATTATACTTGAGACAGTTCTACCTGCATTTTGAAATGAGTAACCTAAATCACCTTGTACCAAATTCCCAAGGTACCGTATGTATTGAATTCCGACGGGTTGATCAAGTCCATATTTTGCATTTAATATGAGCATTTGTTGTTCTGTTAACTTTTCAGGATTTGTAAAAGGTGTCCCTGGGAGAAGTTGCATTAGAAAAAAAGTTATCGTAACGACTACAAAAAGAGTAAGTAACATATAGCCAATTCGCTGGATAAGGTATTGCTTCATACGAACACCCCTTCTGAAAGAAAAAAGTTTAATAAAAAAAGTACGAGGGTGCCACAATTCGGCTACACCCTCGTACTTATAGCTGTATAACCTCTAAATTATTCTTCGATGGATGCCCACTTGAAACTAAACTCAGCACCAGTTGGGTGTACTAGAACATCTTTAATTTTCTTTCTAATTAAGATGGATTCACCCTCTTGGTAAAGTGGTGCAATTGCTGCATCCTCTTCCAATAAGATTTTTTCAAGATTTAAGAGCATTACATAGCGTTTTGCAAGATCAGTTTCATTTCTAGCTTCTGTGACTAATGCATCCAACTTCGGATTGTAATAATCCATACGGTTAGCAGATCCATCTTTCAACCACATATCCAGATATGTCATCGGGTCACTGTAGTCTGGTCCCCATGAAGATAGAGATAAATCAAATTCAATTGCTTTTTCAATAACAAGACGTTGGGCAAAAGGAACTGCCTTAATATCCAATTTGAATCCAGGTAGATTATCTTCTAGCTGCGCTTGAATGTATTCAGCTACTTTTTTATGATCATCTGAATCTGCGATGTTAATGGATACCGTTAAATCTTTTTGACCAGTTTCTTTTAAGCCTTGCTCCCATAGTTTTTGGGCTTCTTCAATTGTTCCTGTATTAAAGTCTCCGTTTATCTCACGGAAATCTTTATTGTCAGGTGAGTTATAGAAACCACCTGGAACAACTCCATTTAAAGGTGTAGACCCATCTTTTAAAATAACATCCGTTAAACTTTTTTTATCTATTGCCATATTAATCGCTCTACGAATGTCTTTGTTTCCTAATACAGGATGATTATGATTGAAACGCAAGAAGACTAGACCTGATTCTTTCATAGTTTGAAAGTTTTCATCATCTTTATATTGATCGACTAAGGCAGAACTTAACTCGACACGATCTACTTTTTCTGTCTCATACAAATTCGTTCCAGTTGATGGGTCTTTTACAACAAAAACGTTGATTTTATCCAACTTTACTGCATCTGCATCCCAGTACTTTTCGTTCTTTTCATATTTCCAACCTTGCTCATGCGTCCATTCAACAAGTTTATATGGTCCGTTAAATAGTATATTGTCATATTCAAGGGCATATTGATCACCTTGTTCTTCAACAAATTTTTGGTTTTGTGGTAAGAAAGTCGGGAATGTCAATAACGTTTGGAATAGTGGGTTTGGTCCTTCTAGCGTTACTTCAAGTGTTTTTTCGTCAATTGCTTTAATACCAAGTTCATCTGAATCTTTTTCTTCATTCAAAATTGATTCGGCATTTTTAATACCTGCCGTTACGAACATGAAGCCATACGCGCTATTTTCCTTCATTACTCGTTTCCACGCGAATTCAAAATCTTGTGCTGTCACAGGATCTCCGTTACTCCAGTTTGAGTCACGTAATGTAAATGTGTGGGTGATTTTATCATCGCTTTCTACATGTTCAGTAGCTAAAGCTTTAATCGGTAAGTTATTTTCATCTTGGCGATATAATCCTTCATTTACGTTGTTTAATACTGTAAATGCTATACCATCGTGCGCTTTTGTAGAATCGAGAGTAGGAACATCAGCAGGCTCTGTAATATTTAGGACTTGGCTAGCATCTTTATTGCCTTCAGTCTTTTCATCCGTTTTTTCTGAAGAACTAAAGTTACATCCAGATAATATTAGTGCGAATACCATACAAAGGATGAATGCTGAATTTTTTAACTTTCTTCTCATATTTTTATCCCCTTTAAATTTCTTATTTTCTACATCATAAATGCTATTTTACTATTTGGCAATAAGATATTTTAATTTTCAAACAATATAATAATGTGATAATCTTTCAATAGAAGATAAGATGAAAGGAATGTCAATTTATGATATCTAGAAACAAATTACTTTTTACGTCAATAATAGTTTCATTGATGGTGCCCTTCATACTTTATAAATCTTGGAGCATCAGTATATGGATAGATTCACTTTTTTTAGTTGGACTATTACTACTAATCATTTGTTCAATCATGATTTTAATTGAAGGCGATTTTTTTACAGCATTCATTAAAAGTTCCAAACATTTTTTATATCGTATGAGCAAAAAAGAACAAGTTATACGTGAAAGTGAAAAGAGACCGAATCACACAGTCATTTATCGTAAGAATTTCCCATCACGTAAAAACTTCTTTGAAATAGGCATTCTATTTTGTGTTATCAGTTTGACCGTTTCAATCTTTTCTTTTATTTAGGAAGATGGCGTACAAAGTTTTTAAATGCAAAACCTTTCACTTGATCTTCCGAGTAATGTTTTAAAAGTTCATTTAATAGATTTTGTTGCATTGAGGCATTTTCCAAATTGACTATTTTTGCTGAAATTCCGTCAAAATCAGAACCGAGACCAATATTATTTTCCCCACCTAAGGAGCAGAAATGATCGATATGTTCAATTAAATCACCAATTTCTACATTCTTCCTTTCCTTGATAAACTCAGGGCAATACACCACATGGACCATTGCATCTTTTTCAAACATAGCTTTTGCTTGCTCGTCAGTTAAGTTTCTAACATGATTCATGATAAACCTAGAGTTTGAATGACTGGCAACTGGAAATTTTGCTTTATCAATAACATCCCAAAAAGCTTGTTCACATAAATGCGATACATCTGTAAGTATTTTGTGGTCATTGTTAAACTCAACGATTTCTTCACCGAACGATGTTAGACCAGCGCCACGCTTTTCTCCTGCCCCATCAGCTGCCAAATTTGTATTATTCCATGTCAGGCCAACAGAACGTACACCTAATTGATATAATATGGAGAGTTTATGCAAGTCATTGCCAATTACATCTACTCCTTCAAGCGTTAGCAATGCCCCTATCTCGTTCTCTTTTAATCGTTCAATATCTGACCACTCTTTTATTAATTTCATATCCGGGTTATTTTCGAGAACATCTGTGTAAAAATAATGGATTTGATCAAGTGCTACTTGAAATTTTTGTTCTGTTTTAATATCAGGACACACAAAAATTGCAAAAGCTTGAACTTTTACTTCCCCTTTTTTCAGTCGTTCCATATTCGTATCGAGTTCATTTGCGTCTTTAAATTTCATTTTTCCTCGTGAGTTATTGAGCTTTAATAAAACATCGCAATGCAAATCAATTATATTCAATTTCCCTATCCCCTTTTTTCTTGTTATTAAAATTTTGTTACCTATTTTTTTACACAAAAAAACCCAGGCAACTAGCTTAGCCTGCTGGATTTATTTACTATACTTTTATTTTACTTATACAATTAACTTACAACAGCATGTGTTGTAGCTGTTGGATAGCATTGAACGCCATCCGTTGTTACTAGTTTTCTAAATTCTGATAACAGATAATTTGTGACTGGACCTGGTTTACCATCCTGAATTTTTCTACCATCCACTTCAATGACAGCAATTACCTCTACAGCTGTTCCAGTTAAGAAAACTTCATCCGCCACATATACGTCATGTCTTGTAAATGGTGTTTCTTTTAGTTCATAGCCGTTTTTGTTGGCAAGATCGATAATGGCATTTCGTGTAATTCCATCTAAGGCACCAAGATAAACCGGCGGTGTAATTATTACGCCATTTTTAACAATGAATATATTATCTGCTGATCCTTCTGTTACATAGCCTTGAGCATTTAACATAAGTGCTTCATCTACTCCAGCCTGATTGGCTTCTAGCTTAACAAGTATATTATTAAGATAATTAAGCGATTTAACTTGCGGGCTTAATACATCTGGGCTACTTCTTCGTGATGCTACAGAGCCAATTCGCAGTCCCCGTTGATATAGTTCCTGAGGGAAAAGAGCGAGCTTTTCAGCTATAACAATAACTCGTGGTTGTGAGCAAGAGGCTGGATCGAGGCCTAGATTCCCCATACCTCGAGAGACAACAACACGAATATAGGCACTATCGAGTTGATTTTTTTTAATGGTGTCCACAATAATTTGCACCATTTCCTCCTTCGTGTATGGAATATTTAACATGATGGATTGTGCAGATTCATATAAACGTTGAACGTGTTCGGCCATCCTAAAAACATTTCCACTATAAACGCGAATGCCTTCGAATACCCCATCTCCATACAGAAATCCATGATCGTAGACTGAAACGACTGCATCTTCTTTCTTTACAAACTGACCACCTAAGAAAATCCATTGATTGCTCATACATAACCACTCCTCTCTTTAACAACTCTCAAACTTCAGTAAGAGTATTAAGCGTTTTTTTGAACACGAATTAAATTCTGAATAATCCGAAATTTAGTTGTTGAAGTTAATCATACAACATTTATATTCAGAATCAACTACTTATTTCTTAAAAGATTAGAGATTTTATATAATAATTATTTAAGATAGCGCTTTCATTGTTGTTTTAATAGGTTAAATATAATCTAATAAAAAGATTGTAAATTTTTATAAAACGCTTACATATACCTGGATTATTAAATTTTATTTTAGCAACAGTATTACATATGCAATTTAGTGGAATTTTTTAAATGATTAAGGAAAATAATGTTCAGTATAATTCATCAGGTAGACCGAATACTAAAGATGTTTAATACATGAAAGGAGGACTGATTGTAAAATGAGATTTATTACTTGGGGCGCAATTGGAGCTACTATTTTTGGAGTAGTCAGAGGAATACAAAACGGAACTTTTCAGCAAATGATGAAAAACATGCCGACTAAATTAAATGCCCAGAATTTACAACAGATGGCACAACCAATGCAAGGGATGGCGCAAGGAATGCAGAATATGGCAAAGCCAATGCAAGGAATGCCTAATAACCCTAAAACTGAAAATTCAACAAAACAACAAGGATACTAATTTGTTTCTAATTCTAAAAATTTAATAATTAATTAGCAATTTTTAAAACTGTCTATAGGTCAACCGGTAAGGTTCACCTATAGGCTTTTATTATTTTAATTGCTTTTAGCATGGAATTACTTTTTATGTATAATTTTTAACCTTTAAAAATCAGATAGGAAGTAATCAAATAACCAAGCATGATTAATAATGAAGGCATCATGTAAGAAAAAGTAGTGGTAACCCTTTTACGCATTAACGAAATCATAACCAATACAGATAAAACTGTTACTGTCATAGCAGTAATTTCATGTGAATGCGCTACATTTGAAAGAATAGGACCTTGTCTATAAACGATATCCGTTCCCATAAGAATTAACATATTAAAAATGTTACTTCCAAGAATTGAACCGATTGCAATATTTATATTCCTCAATCTTAACGCAACAAATACAGCCACCGCTTCAGGCAATGATGTAGTCGCTGCCATAAGAAAACTACCAATAAAAGTTGATCCAAGTCCTGTTTTCTCTGCAATTATATCCCCGGATATGGACAACAAAGTCCCTGCTATCATAATTGCTACCGCAGCAAGAAGAAAAGTTATTATAGCTTTTCGTATGGTTGTTGTTGGTTTTTTCACCTTTGAATTACCTATCACTTTTTCATCAAATTCATGAGTCATTAATTGATTATCAGGTAATCCTTCTGATATTCTGCTTATTACATACATGCCTGTCCCGTAAACAATAGCTATCAACAGTGAATCAATCCCCACACCGAGTACCACATAATCTAATTTACGAACTAACGCAATAAGGGTCATTGTAGTTAAAATTAGCCCTAATCCTGCAGTATATAAGTGGCCTTTATTTGCTTGTTGAAGCAATCGGTTCTTTCTATAATAAACATCAAAACATGCAATAATGAAGAGGTTAAACATGTTTGAACCTAACATATTCCCTATTGCAATATCTGGATTTTCAATTAAGACAGAAGAAATACTTGTCGTTACTTCGGGGAGTGAAGTCGCACCTCCTAGTAGCACTGTACCGACAAGTAATCCACCAAGAGAAGTTTTTCCACCTAATACATCTGCATTGTTGGACAGCTCAATCGCCGCTAAAATCGTAACGATTGCCGCCAACCCAAATACTAAATAGACCATTACCTTCCCCCTTTTTTTTAAAGGTTTCTCCTACAAAAATACCGAATTTTATAATTCTATTAAAATAGAGGTCTTTTCATTACAAAATAATCGCACATTTTTTAAAAGGTTGTTATTTTCCACTTTCAATTCAGAGGTAAATGACTGTTTCAGCGATTAGCTTAAAAGATATAAAAAATAACAATCCCTATTAAAAGAATTGTTGGTATAAATTTCATTTTTTGAAGCCCACTAGAAGCACTATGTAAAGCATATGAAGAATCCAGCACCTTGCTAATTGCTGGATTCTTAATTAAATCTATATATTCTTTCATACGATGACTTATTTTATATGAAGAATCAGTTACAAATTCTATAATATCTGAGATAAAAAAAGTTTGGTTCTGTCATGTTTTGGATTATCAAATATTTCACTAGGAGGTCCAACCTCTATAATCTCTCCAAAATCAAACAGAACAATACGGTCAGCTACTTCACGAGCAAAGTTCATCTCGTGTGTAACAACCATCATGGTGATTCCGGATCCAGCTAACGTTTTTATAACATCCAAAACTTCTTTAATCATTTCAGGATCTAAAGCAGAAGTTGGTTCATCAAATAACAGGATTTTAGGTTGCATAGCTAATGCTCTTGCAATCGCAACCCTTTGCTGTTGTCCCCCTGAAAGTTGCCCCGGGTATTTATGGGCTTGTTCAGGAATACCGACCCGTTCTAGTAACTCCAAGGCTATTTTTTCCGCTTTGGCTCTGGACCACTTACGGACCCAAATAGGTGCTAGAGTTATATTTTTTAAAATGGTCATATGTGGGAACAAGTTAAATGATTGAAAGACCATCCCTGTTTCCATACGAATGGCTTCGATATCAGCAACATCATTGGATAGAGGAATACCGTCAACGGTTATTTCCCCTTTCTGAATTTCTTCTAAACCATTCACGGTCCTGATAAATGTAGATTTTCCTGAACCGGAAGGACCTAATATCACCACGACTTCTCCTTGTTTTACATTTAACGATACGTCTTTTAAAACATGGAGACTACCGAACCATTTATTTAAGTTACTACATACTACTATATCTTCTCTTTGATCGAGAGGTATCTCTACGTTAAAGTCTTCAAACATACATGATCCTCCTTTGGATTTAAATGCAGGATTTTTTTTTTATCGCTTACCTACGCCTAAAGCTCCTTCTATCCTTCTACTCGCATAGGACATCATATTACAGAAGATAAGGAAGATTACGGCGATGAATATAAATACTTCCATCTGTGTCCCAAGAAACTCGGGATTGGAAATTATATTCTTACCTATACCGAGTATATCGGTTAAGCCGACAATGGCTACGAGTGAGGTATCTTTGAATATTCCTATAAATAGGCCAACAATTGCTGGGATAACAGCACGTAACGCCTGCGGCAAGATAATAAAAGTCATCTTAAATGTTGCATTTAATCCAAGTGCCTCTGCAGCTTCAAATTGACCTCGAGGGATTGATTGCAATCCTCCACGTATATTCTCTGCCAAATAAGCGGCAGTAAATAGGGTGAATCCAACCATAGCTCTAACGACATTATCAATATTTATCCCCTCACCCAAAAACAAGGGTAACATCAGTTGAGCAACAAATAATATCGTAATCAACGGAACTCCACGGATCAATTCAATATAAGCAATACTGAACCAACGAATAATAGGTAGTTTACTTCTTCTCCCTAGAGCAAGTAAAACACCTAAAGGGAAGGAAAAAACAATCGCTACAATAGCTATTAGTAAAGTTAATAAGAAGCCACCCCATAAATTTGTCCCAACATGATTAAATATCCCAAATCCACTTAAAAGAAAAATAATTACTGGGAACATCATGAACCATCCTACGAGGATAAATTTCTTCAACTTTAATCCTTTTCTTCCTACTAAACATGTAGCAACAATCGCAATTATATTGATTAACAACCATATACGTGTTTCTATCATGACGAAAGGTAAACTAGCTAGGATGATATACAAACCAGTCACAATCGTCGATAAATGTCCTATTGTTCCCTTCCAAATCCCCCAGGAAAGACCCATAAGAATAGAAATAAGAGTTAAGATTATCCAAACCCTCCATAATTCTGTGACCGGGTATTGACCCACTACGAGTAACCTAAAGTTAGCTGAAATAACATGCCAATTGGCATTAAAGAATATCCATTCAATTGAATTTTTTAAAACTAAATACGTAATGGACGCAAAGACGATCGTCAGAACCACGTTTACCCAATTACTAAATAAATTCTCTTTTAACCAACCTAAAACACCTATTGATGAATTAGGTGGAGCTATCTCTGTTCGTACTAGTTCTTTTATTTTTAATTCATCTTTATCCATTTTGCTCACCTCTCTACCAGTTGCGAATATTTGTTAAATATATTCATCAAAAGTGACGTGAATAAGCTCATTGATAAGTAGACGAGAATTACAATAGAAATAACCTCAATGCTTCGACCCGTTTGACTTAGTATCGTAATTCCAACACCTACTAGTTCTTGATAGGCAACAGCTGCGGCTAAGCTTGAATTCTTTATTAGATTTAAATATTGACTCGTTAGGGGAGGAATAATAATCCGAATAGCCTGGGGTAGAACTACGAGTCTTAAGATGGTTGGGCTTTTCAAGCCTAATGCTTTTGCTGCTTCAACTTGTCCTTTTGGAACGGCCAAAATACCTCCACGAACAATTTCAGCAATAAAAGAAGCAGTGTACATAACGAGTGCAACTAAAAGTGCACCAAATCCTGGTCCAATTGTATAACCACCTAAGTAACCCCTTCCTGCAATTTCTGGGATACTTAATAGAAGTGGTGACTCCAATGTGACAAACCAAGCAATTATTAATAAGCTAACAATCGAACTACTTGCCCAGAAAAAAGGATATTTTCTCTGACCTGTTTCTACTTGTCGTTTGATTCTAATTTTCCATACAACAAAAGAAAGAATAATACCGATAAGGAATGCAATCAACCAAATAAAGGAAGAAGGAGTCAACCCTAACCATGGGATAACAGCTCCTCTATTGCTAAAATAGAATAATCCAAATACATCAAGGCTTTTCTCAATAACAGGGAAGCTTAAAAATACAGCATAAAACCAAATGAAAATTTGAACTAAAAGAGGGGTGTTTCGGAAAATTTCGACATAAGCAGCCGCCACAGTTCTTACTAACCAGTTAGTAGATAATCGAGAAACCCCTACTATGAAACCTAGGATTGTTGCTAAGATAATTCCAATAAAAGCCACTTTTATCGTATTTAGAATACCTACAATAAATGCTTTTCCATAGGTATCCTTTGAGGAAAAATCAATCACCTTATCCCCAATATCGAATGCAGCCATTTTTCCTAAAAAGTCGAACCCAAAGACCATCCCAATTTGCCTCATGCCTGCAAGAGCATTGGAAAAAAAGAAAACTCCAGCAACAACAACTATCACAGCAAATATAACTTGTAGAAGAATGGGGATGACTCTTTTGTCTCTCCAAAAAGGAGTTGACGTTGAAGATGAATGTTTATTCACGTATCTCACCTCACAGTAGTTTTACTATCCCTATAAACGATAATAGGTCTGTCCCTAGCTTAGAAGGTATACAGACCTATTTTCAATTTAGCTATAATTGGTACCTTATCGGAAAGGTGGTGAATACATTAAGCCACCATTTGTCCAAAGTTCATTTGGACCACGCTCTAAATTAAACACGGTTTCTGGACCAAGATGACGATCATAAAGCTCACCGTAGTTACCTACAGCTTTAATTACTTGAACAACAAAGTCCTTCTCTAATCCAAGTTGCTCGCCCAAATCCCCTTCAACACCTAGGAATCGACGGATTTCAGGATCATCACTATCCATGAAACTTTCAATATTCCCCTGAGTAATACCATACTCTTCAGCTTGAATTAACGCGTATACAGTCCATGATACAACAGCAACGAATTTAGAATCACCATCTTTCACAGATGGCGCAAGAGGTTCTTTAGACAATACCTCCGTTAAGATAAAATGATCATCCGGTTTGGATAATGTAGATCGTCGAGAAACAAGTCCAGAACGATCTGTTGTGAATGCATCCACACTGCCTTGTTCATATGCAGATATTGCGGCATCCTGATTATCAAATACTACAGGCTCATAACTGACTCCTATCTTACGCATTTGATCCGCCAAATTAAGTTCTGTTGTAGTTCCTGATTCAACAGCAATCCGAGATCCTTCTAAGTCTGCTAAACTTTCAATTCCGCTATCTTTACGTACCATCATGCCTTGTCCGTCATAAAAAGTTACTGGTGCAAATGCAAGACCTACTGACGCGTCTCGAGAAGTTGTATGAGTGGTATTTCTTGCTAATACATCCACTTCACCCGTTTGAACAGCAATAAAACGTTCCTCTGCGGATAATGGTCTGAATTCAACAGCAGTTGGATCCCCAAAGATAGCCGCTGCAACTGCTCTCGTAATATCAATATCCATTCCTTCATAACTTCCATCTGAAGCTACATAACCGAAACCAGGTATCGTAGCGTTAACACCACCAACTAATTTCCCTCGCTTCTTGATAACTTCTAGCAGTGACTTCGTGTTAATTTCCTCATCCGATTTTTCTGAACATCCAGCTAAGATAACCGAAAAAACTAGTAACATACTTAAAATTGCGAATAAATATTTTTTCATATTTTAATCCAGCCCCCTATTTTTATAGTAACTTTCTAATGAAAATACTATTTAGTTTAATCTATCCCCCTTTAATAGATATTTAATAAAAAATAGTCTACTTAACTCTATGATGTGGACCGTTCGAAAATACCAAATAATTAAGGGATTTGTTTTAATATTCTAAGTATTAAACTACTAAAGTGCTCAAATTCGTTTGTAGAACTAGACAAACCTACTATGAAATGAATGAAATTACCTATATATATTTATACTTTTAAATTTTTCAAGGAACTCTTCTCTCTTTTATTACAGTTGATTTAGAGTTTGAATAAATCTCTTTCTCTAGAATGGTTACTTCTTTAATAGATTTTTTAAAGGACTTCTTTTCAATCCTTCTACCAAATAAAAATAGTAGTGCAACCACTTTCCGGCCGCACTACTTTATTAAATGCAATATCTTTTTTTGCAGAAATTGTTTAAAATTACTGGAACTTCTCAATTTGTGCTGTTAATTCTTCTGCAAGACTTTGTTTTACCAAGTGTTCTCCTAAGTGATCGCTACCGCAAAATGTTAATCCTTCATAAACTACATAAGAATCTCCTTCATATATTTCTCCATTACAATAGTCGCAGTTGTATACGACAATCGCTTGTTGTGGATCTGAGGGTAAACCCACACCTGTTATCATCGGATTTTCGATTGGCATAACAATTCTCCTTTTTGTTTCTTTCCTATTTCTTCAATCCAGCTATAGTGATTCAAGATAATGACCAAATTCGTTTTAAAATTATTTATGAGAGATTTTCACTAGTTCTTTTAGTTGTTGTAGGACATCTGCAAACTTCTGTTCTTCTATTCCTTGTTGGAAATTACGAAATGGATTTCCTTGTTTCTTTAACCTTTCAATAACTAAGGGAATGGAAAATAAATCTGGTTTCAATGAATTACATACTTCATTCCAGTATAGTGGAGTCGCGATTAGCCCTTGTTCGTTACCTCTTGGAGAATAGGGAGCTATTATCGTTTTCCCTTCATCATGTTGGACATAGTCCAAATATAATTTATTATGTCGATTCTTTTTAAGTCGCTCTGTGGTAAACCATTGCGGCTCCTGTTCGCATAAGAAATTACAAACAAACTTTGTAAATACCCGGGTGTCTTCATAAGAAAAAGTGTTCATAGGTAATGGAATATAAACTTGTATCCCTTTTCCACCAGAGGTTTTCACAAAAGATTGAATTCCGAATTGGTCAAAAATAGCTTTCATTCGCAATGCCGCCTCTATGGCTAAAGAAAACTCATGAACTGAAGGAGGGTCAAGGTCAAAAACAATTTCAGTTGGCTGATTCGTTTTAATCGTTTGAAAAGGAATGTGAAACTCTAGCGCAAGTTGGTTTCCAAGCCACAGTAAAGATTCAACGTCATTACAGACAATATAACGGATGTCATCTACCAGTTTAGTTGTCACAAAATCAGGAACAGTAACTGGGCTATTTTTTTGATAAAAACTTTCACCCATTGAACCGTGTGGAAAACGAATAACCGTAAGAAGGCGGTCACGTAAAAAAGGCAGAATATAGGGAGATATATTTTGTAAGTACAGTAAGTAATCATCTTTTTGTATACTATTTACCGGCCATATAGGCTTGTCAGGGTGGGTTATTGTTATCATTTTTGGAAGTGGAAAAAGCTGTCGTTGCATTTGCTGCCACCGACAATCGCTTGGCTCCTTGTCAAAATTAAATGCATGAAACCTTGGTTCCCTTAAATACTTTCCATCGAAATCAATACAGGCAATCTCCACGCAAATTGATGGTTCTAGTGCCCAAACCTTTTCGGCTAACTTAGTTCCACTCGATTGAAATAGCATTATTAATGTATTTAACTCTTCTTCTTTAAGACCGTGACGGAAAGTCACAATCTCAACAAGAGCCTTCTTATGATAAATAGCCCCATGAAAAAACCCATTGCTTTTATCATATTTAGTTAAGATGACAGTGACATATCGCCAGTTTTTTATTTTTAACCATTGGACGGTACGTTTATCACTAATCCAACTACTGTTTTTTTGCTTGGCGACTATTCCTTCCCCATTGCTTACCTTGATATGCTTCCACAACACTTCATTGTCTTGGTAAACATCTATTGCTTGAATCCGATTTATGTCTTCATAGCTTATTGAAATTGGAAGCTTTATCTTCTGAAAAAATTTTTGTAGTTTGTGTTTTCGTTTTGTGATTGAAAGATCTGTTTGAACTTCTCCTTTAACTTTCAAAAGATCAAACACAATATAATGACACGGAAATTCTTTAACATGTTTCATGATTACATCTTGATTCCGCATTCGACCTCTTAATTGAACAATGGAAAAAGTACTTTGAAAATTATTCGTTAAATACACTAACTCTCCATCTAATGTTAATGGTAAAGAAGAACTGATTTTTTTCTGATTGTCATGACAAAAGCTAATAATCTCTGGAAACATCTGATTAAGCACTTTCCCATTTCTACTCTTAAGAATGGGAGTAGCGTCTACCTCCCAGTCCAATATGCAACGAAAACCATCATATTTAGCTTCGTACACCCATTCTTTTCCTAGGGGAATATCCGTTGCGGCAGTTAAAAGCATTGGCTTCAATTTTTATCCTACTTTCGGTTGTTTTGTTCTAGCTTTTGATTATTTTCCCCTCTTGATACATAAATAGGAACAAAACATTGCATAGTAAGGAAAAGAAAGAGTAGGTGAAAGCAATTGCACACAGTTTGGAAAGGAAGTATTAGCTTTGGGCTTGTAAATATTCCAGTTAAGCTTCACACTGCGACCGAAAATAAAGATATTAAGTTACGTCAACTACACAAAGAATGTCATACACCAATTAATTACCAAAAAGTTTGTTCAGGCTGTAATAAAGAAGTACAAAGTGAAGATATCGTAAAAGCTTATGAGTATTCCAAGAACAAGTTTGTTGTATTGGATGAAGAAGAACTGGAGAAGTTAAAAAAAGAAAATGAAGATAAAGCAGTAGAAATTATCGACTTTGTAAAGTTAGAGGAAATTGATCCTATCTACTTTGAACGTAGTTATTTCATGGCACCCGATAGTGGCGGAGCTAAAGCCTACTCGCTATTGAGAAAGGCATTAATGGAGTCCGGTAAAATAGGCGTTGCCAAAATCATGATTCGTTCAAAAGAACAGTTGGCAGTTGTTCGTGTATATAAAGAGACGTTAATAATGGAAACAATCCATTTTCCAGACGAGGTTAGAAGTGCCGGAGACGTACCAAATATACCAAGTGAACCAATAGTTGTTCAGAAAGAACTCGATACTGCTCTTATGTTAGTTGATCAATTAACTACAACGTTTGAACCCGAGAAATATACAGATGACTATCGCACAGCATTAATGGAATTAATTGAAGAGAAGAAAGCGGGGAATAATACTGTAACAACAAGCGAAAAACAACCCGCTGCACCATCTAATGTGACGGATTTAATGTCAGCACTCCAAGCCTCACTTGATAAAACTAAAAAGAAAAAGCCAATTCCAAGAAAGCAAACTGCAAGAACCAAGACGTCGTGAAGGTACAAGAATTGTTAAACAGATAATGAATGAATGAAATTTCTAAAATACTATACGCTTTTCATTTAATAGGTATTGACGCCTGTTTTAAGGATATTTCCATAAAATGTTTCGACAAATTTTTCAATTTTAATCATCTGTGGATAAAGTTACTCACATTATACCGACTCCTTTGTATACAATTCTATGTTTTATACACAAGTTAATCACAGGTTATCCACTCTATATTGTGGATAACCGAACGGTTGTTCCGAATCAAACTATCTGATAGATTTAAAGTACACATCGAGGATACTTATTAATATAGTCATAACTGTTGAATAATAGAACACATTTTTTAATTAATCGGAGGTGAATTAACCCATGAGTAAACTATCAACTGCATTGTTGATGGAGTCCTATGTTAAAGCAAAAGGATTAAAGCTAAGTCCAGAATTTATTAGTATGTTAGAAACTGAAATCCGCCGGCGTAACTCTAGTAATTAAATAAATGATAATCGAAATTATACACTTGCCCTCTATGGGCTTTTTTTACGTTCGCTTTATTCGTTACAAAGTGAAAAGTTGTCAACAAAAGCAAACCAAAAATACCGACACTCCTAAAAGGAGTGTCGGTATTTTTTATTTTCTATCAATTAATGTTTGAAGCATGGTTTTAAGCTCTCCAACTTCTTTTTTGAGTTCTTCAATTTCACTCGTATCTTCTTTAATTTCTTTAATTTCTTTTGTTTCTGATTCAATTTCATCTGATATCTTTTGGGCATTGTTAACGATTTCTCCAACAATCAAGTTAATCATAATAAATGTAGCTATCACGATAAATGTCATGAAATAGATCCATGACCACGGAATTTCCGCAAAAATCGGACGGAAGATACCACTTGCCCAGGACTCTAATGTGAAGATTTGAAACAACGAAATGAATGACAAGCCCAAATCGCCGAAGAATTCCGGAGAAACCTCTGCATATAAGAACGTCCCTATCACTGCATATACATAAAAGATAATCGACATAAGCACCATGACACTGCTGATTGTAGGAATAGCCATGAAAAGTGCAGTTACAATTCGTCGAAGTGTCGGTATGGTAGTGATCGTTCGTAAAACCCGCAGCACTCGGAAAATCCTAAGCACACTAACAAATGATGAACCGTATAACAACAAACTTCCCACAACTATAATGAAATCGAAATTATTCCAACCATTTTTAAAAAAACTTGCTCGGTAAATAATGAGTTTCAGTAGTATTTCCACTGTAAATATACTTAAAACAACTATATCAATAATGAAAAACCATAATTCATATTCCTTAGCAATGCTTGGATAGGTTTCTAATCCTACGAGTAGTGCATTAATGAGAATCATAGCTGTAATAAAATGCGTAAACTTTGAACCTTCGATAAAACTTTTGAGTTGAATCTTCATAAAATAATATTCTTCTCCTTATAATTCTTCAAAATTAGTTCTTCTGTATAACTTATATAATGTTAAATTCATTGCGAACATTTATTAAAGTTAGTGTTTGAAACCATAATTATTATATCATGAGAATTAACATAAAAATTTATTAAGAGGGCCCCTTTCCCCTTATTTATGCTTGTTAACGAATATTAGTTCATTTCTTGCACACATGTTAAGGAGTTAATTTTTTTTTACATGAAGCAGTTTAGTATGAAAATAAACTGCTTCTCTATACACTATAAAAAAAGGAGAATGATTATGCAGCGAGTACAACTTACTAAGGATTTATCTTTTTCACGAATCATTCATGGGCTATGGCGTCTTTCTGACTGGAATAAGTCAAATGAAGAAGTCGTTAAACTAATTGAGGATTGCTTAGATGCTGGCATTACTACCTTTGACCATGCAGATATTTACGGGGATTATACATGCGAGAAAAAATTCGGGAATGCCCTTGCATTGAAACCAGCGCTTCGTAAACAAATGGAAATTGTCACAAAATGCGGCATTAAGCTTGTTTCTCATAATCGTCCAGGACACAGCATTAAATCCTATGATACTAGTAAAGAACATATTTTATCTTCAGTTAATCAGTCGCTTAAAAACTTTCAAACAAATTACATAGATGTCTTGCTTATTCACCGTCCTGATCCTTTTATGGACCCATCACAAGTAGCAGAGGCGTTCACTCAGTTAAAACAAGAAGGAAAAGTCCGTTACTTTGGTGTTTCAAACTTTAAACGTTCACAGTTTAAATTGCTACAATCTTATTTAGATTTCCCGCTTATAACAAATCAAATTGAGCTTTCTGCTTACCATCTTGAGAACTTTGAGGATGGAACGCTTGATCTTTGTCAGGAAGAAAAAATTTCTCCAATGGCATGGTCTCCACTGGCAGGAGGAGAAATTTTTAATTCTAATGATGAAAGAGCTAAGCATTTGCGGTCTAAGTTAGAATTAATTGCTGGAGATATTGGTGCTCAGGGAATTGATGAAGTTCTATATGCATGGTTACTGATCCATCCTGCAAACATTATGCCGATTGTTGGATCAGGCAATTTTGAGCGTATTGAGTCTGCAATTCGAGCCCTTGACTTACCCTTAACAAGAGATCAGTGGTTTGACATATTACAAGTCGCTATGGGAAGAGAAATCTCATAAATCTCTGATGAAACGTGGCAGTATGACTAACTTAATTTATTAAATATGCATAAGAAAAACCGGACAAAGAATGCCCGGTCCTTTAAGATGGGTAACCATAGAAACCCGTTTATTTCCGCTACGGTGGACGCTTTTCGCGGGCTTGGCTTCAGTCTCCTCGGGCCAACAGGATGTTGGTCACGAAGACGTTGCCACACGACGTGGCGTTCTTAGTCTTCGTTCCATGTGCTCCTGTGGTTAACTCGTCGCAAAGATATTGGACGAGTGACAGTTCGTCCAATATCTTTCCTACGGGATTGGAGCGCAAATCAGCGGTATTACTAGAACCTACTCCTTAAAATACCGGGAATACTGGATTCATGGCTCACTAAATTTATATACTTTCTATTTCATGAAAAAGACATCACTAGTAATTATTTAAATTACGAGTGATGTCTTTTTTTGTATGCAATGATAATGATGTTTACTAATTTATTACACTATATCTACATAGAGCGAGTTAGAATATCTCTGACATTGTCACGGTCTAATTCTTTATACGTACCAACACCTGGTTTGACAAATGTTTTATCGATAATCAATTCGATATCATGGTCGTCTATGTCATAGTCGCTTAAACGATTTGGAGCATCAAGAGAATTCCAGAATGAACGAAGTGCTTTGGCTCCTTCTCTTGCAACTTCCAAGTCACTTTTTCCTTCATCAGAAATTCCAAAGACGTTCATGGCTAACATTTTCGCGCGTGAAGGATCTTCTTCAAGTACATGCTCTAACCAGTTTGGAAACAAAATGGCTAAGCCTCCACCGTGTGGAATGTCATAAACTGCGGAGATAGCGTGCTCAATTCGATGAGTTGCCCAGTCACCACCATCTGTTCCATTCGATAAGGTTTCATTGAAGGCAGTTGTACTAATGTACATCATCGTTTCACGATGGTCGTAAGATGTTAAATCTTCAAGTAATTTCGGACCTGTTCCAATTGCTGTTCGAAGTAATGATTCAATGAAACCATCAATCATAGGTGTATTTTTTGTTCGATGGAAATAGTGTTCAAGTGCATGAGACATACTATCGACAATTGCATAAGTTGTTTGTTTACGGGACACCGAATACGTATAAGTTGGATCTAAAATTGAAAACCTTGGAAATACATGTGAGGATCCCCAACCAATTTTGTCCTTTGTTTTCCAGTTTGAAATAACCGATATGGGGTTCATTTCAGAGCCCGTTGCTCCTAAAGTAAGAACGGTTCCAATTGGTAGAGCTGATTCTATAGGAGTTTTTTGAGTTATTAAATCCCAAACGTCTCCGTCATATTTTGCCCCAACAGCAATTGCTTTCGTACAATCAATCACACTTCCTCCACCAACGGCTAAAAGAATGTCAATTGCTTCAAATTTACAAATTTCAACACCCTTATGCACTGTTGTTAGACGTGGGTTTTGTTCGACGCCAGGTAATTCATATATAGTAGCTCCTGCTTTTTCCAGTTCTGTCATCACGTCTTCATAGACACCATTTTGCTTAATACTTCCTCCTCCATAAACAACAAGGACTTTCTTCTGACCGATTTCTCCTGATAACTGACTAATTTGTCCTTTACCAAAATACAATTTCGTCGGATTGTGCTGTAAGAATATATTCATCTATACACCTCATTTTTTTATATCTTTCAATTCTTTAGGTTTCCACCTCAATAATTAACAGAGATTCTATGTCAGGATAAACTACCTAGAAATGTTCATTGAGTTCAACTAAACATTCATTTGAATGATTAGCCAAGTTCACAGTATACCTTATCATGATTTCCGTTTAACCGTCTCTGATTCGCTCTGTTTAAAAGACAGAAGCTAATACTGCTGTAGTTTAATTGAAAATTATTAAACATATGATTATTGAAATGATGAAATTTATGCAGCTAACTGTTTTTTTACGAGGTCTTTTAATTGGTATATACTATTGAAATAGCATGATAAATTTAATGTATCTCAAACTTCCTTCTATATAATATACAATCAAGTATTTGAGGGCTATTTTGAAATAATTGATTTAAGTTAAGTATAGGAGTGATTCAATGGAAGAATTAATAATTATTATTAAATACGCTTTTTTAGGTGCGTTACAAGGATTCACTGAACCAATTCCTATTTCATCCAGTGGTCATTTAATTCTTGCGCAAGAATTTTTCGGCATAAGTGTAGCTGAAAGTGATCTTAGCTTTGAGATATTAATGAACTTTGCATCACTGATAGCAGTCGTATTAATATATCGAGCTGATTTAATTAGATTAGTAGAAAATGGTCTGAAATATATTGTGAAGCGTGATGAAGTCCATAAAAATGATTTTATGTTTATAGTTTATTTAATAATAGGAACAATTCCAGCAGGCATTATTGGCATACTATTTGGAGATATGATCTCAGAAAATTTAAAAGGAATTACTACAATTGCGGTCGCCTTGTTAGTAACCGGGGTCGCCCTTTGGTTAATAAGAAACTTAAAAGGAAGAAAAAGCGATAAAAACTTAAATGTTCGAGATGCCATAATTGTTGGATTTGCACAAGCGATTGCTTTAATTCCAGGAATAAGCAGATCGGGAGCAACTATTGTCGCAGCTATGGGTTTAGGAATGAAACAGGAGACAGCATTACGTTATTCATTCTTACTTTATATTCCTGTAAGTCTGGGGACTATTATCCTAAAAATAACTGATATGGATTTTGGTGAATTATTAATTCCCTATTCAGTTGCATTTATTTTGTCTCTCATATTTTCATATTTTTCTCTTAAATGGTTCATGGGAATTATGGAGCGTGGAAACTTAAAATACTTTGCCTATTATTGTTTCGCTGTCGGATTATTCATATTATTTATAACTTGATAATGGTAAGAATTATATATATCAATGCCTATGACAGCCCTAAAAATTAGGGCTGTCATTATTTTTGTTAAATCATCAATTTTGGTACTTGAAAACCTTGAGTTATCTGTCTATTTTGATAAAGAAGGATTATAATAGAAGTAAAGATAAGGAGGTGTCAACATGGAAATAAATCGGAAATTAGAGCGTTGGCAAAACGAAGGTTTTATCGACCAAACGACAGTCGACCAGATTCTTGCTTTCGAGCATTTACAGCCTAAGCCAAAGAAACTCCCTCTCCTCTTAATCATTGGACTTATTTTCTTTTCACTGGCCGTTTTCAGTTTCATCGCAGCAAATTGGCAAGTCATGCCTGATATGCTAAGAATTACGCTAGTTTTATTATTAATGTGGATGTTTTACGGATTCGGCTATTTATCTGAACAGAAAAAATTTGGGCAGCCGCTTATTTTCCGACTCATTGGGCTTGGCATGTTTGCCGCTAGTATTATCATCACAATCCAAACTTTTCATCTTTCCATTTCTAATTCAATTTTACCTTGGGCCATTTTTATTGCTGCACTTGCACATTATTTTTACTGGCGCCATCAATCCTATGCTATTATTGGGTTTATTTTTGGGGCACAAGTGTTAATTACATCAGTTCCCACAATAGGTTGGTTAGAATGGGGTAGTTTCATCATCGTTTCACTAGTATGGTTTTATTTTAGTCGTAATCCCCTACCAATGGTGTTTAGCTGGCTTTTGTTGTTTGGTTCAGGTCTAATGCTTTGGAGTCTCATTGACTATAAGAGTGTTCTCTGGCCCGTTTGGACGCTGTTTGCATTAGTCGTGTTACTTTTTCTTGTACCTGAAAAAGAACGGATTCTTCGCCCGCTCTATCTTATCATTGGTGGGATTCAGTTGGTCGTTTACTTGGCCGTTCGAGGTGAAACACCGCTATCCTTCGTTGAACTAAACTTAACTGAATCGATTTCACTTATAATTGTAGCCACAGGTATTCTCGCACTGTGCTATATTCGTTTCAGAGCAATTACTTGGATTTCTGTACTGGGTTTTGTTGGAGTTCTGCTCTTTGACGATACTGCAATTGGTCTTGCTATATTAGCGGAAGTAGTTGCACTTGCCTACTTAATCATTACACATCGACAAGAAAAGCCACTTGCACTTGGCTTTGTATATTTCATTGCTGTACAGTTTGTGCTGTATTTCATCTATGCGTGGGAACGACTTGATATGTCTCTCTTCTTCCTTATTGGAGCGCTTTTACTTTTCGCATTGTCTGGCATTGCCTGGAGAATGAATCGTAAGAAAGTAGGTGTCTCATCTTGAAATCAATATTATTTCCCTTCCTGCAGACAGTTTTTGTACTTGTTATTGCTACGAGTTTTTATGCCATCTCTTGGTTTGGTGAAGAATTCATTTTACGCGCGGAGCCGTTCGATCCGTTTGACCCATTTTATGGTGAATACGTACGCTTGCAATACCCTGATTTGAAACCGTCGTCTTCCTTACAGCAAGGTGATGTATATTTTACTTTAAAAGAAGGCGATGATGGCTATGCCGTTATAGATCGTATCGAAAATCAAACCTTCCCTGGTGCAATACAAGGGACATATTATGATAATCGAATTACAACACAGCAACTCGAGCAATATTATGTTGAACAAGGAACGGGTCCAGATCTTGAAGAGGCTCGTGAACTTAAGATTTTCCTTGACGTTGCTCCATGGGGTACCATCCGACCTACTTATTTAGAAAAAAGACAAGATTAAAAGTTAAGAACCGGTAGAAGCTTAATCGCTTCTACCGGTTCTTTTTTTACTTTACTTTTTGAATACCAATCTAATACGTATTTATTAGAGTGATAAGGTCATAGGGTTGCTAATATTTACAAGTAGATTATGATAAAGATAACAATCAATTAGGGGGAATATATAATGGAAAAACAGTCACTTCAAAAGTATCAAGAGTTTAGCGAAGATAGATTTACAAAGCGAATTATTTTCAAAAAATCTAGTAGCACTGCCTTCGTATTAAATTTCTTGCCTGATCAACAACTGCCTTCCCATACTCATCCGGGTAGTGACGTATTTATCATGACAGTTGAAGGAACAGGGGTATTTACCATTGATGGTAAAGAAGTAAACGTTATGAAAAATGACCTTGTACATTGTAGTGATCAAGAGCAGCTTTCATTTAACAATAATGGTACAGAACGCGTCAGTCTTTATGTTATTTTGAACAAGATTCCGAATGATAAATACGCAGAAAATAGTTAAATTAATCATTATTAACAGTAAAAGCCAGCCGAATTTGGCTGGCTTTTACTTTTTTACATACGTAAAAACGTACAATGTTTTATTTAACAACTAAAACATTTTGCTTTACAAGTTGTTCTAATTCAGCAAAATCACGAATTTCATAAGTAGGATTAATAGCTGTTACATTTTCTGTTTGACGCGGATTGAACCAACAAGTATCGATTCCGAAATTATTACCACCTTGAATATCTGATGTTAAAGAGTCCCCTATCATTAATACATTTTTCTTCGAAGAAATATGCAGTTTATTAAAGACGTATTCGAAGATTTCAGCTTGCGGCTTTTGATAACCTGACTCTTCCGAAGTAAAAATAGCTTCAAATGTGTGTTTTAGGGGTGAAAGAGCAATTCTTGCATGTTGAACCTTTTGGAAACCATTCGTTAAAATAACAAGTCTGCAACTAGAAAGGTTTTTCAACATGTCCTCTACTCCATCAATAACATGTACTTCTTTACCTAAATTCTCTATATATGTTTGACCAAAATCTTCAGGATTCACTGTCAGTTGATGTTGGAGGAATAGACGCTTAAATCGCTCCACTTTTAGTTCTGAAAGCGTCACAAGCCCATTTTCCAAATCATTCCACAGGCCCTTACTTATGCCTTTATAGCTTGCTCTGTAGTCCACTAATCCATTAGGTAAACCAAATGCATGAAATGAATTATCGAGGGCATGCTTCTCAGTCTCACTAAAATCAAACAACGTGTCATCTAAATCAAATAATAATACATCATATTTCACAAGCTTCTCATCCTTTTTAAATTCGAATATCTATATTATAATTATACAAGAAAATGTGTACACTTGAAAATTCAATGCTCAACAAATTTCACTATATAACATTCAACTTGAATAGACAAAGTAAAAGAATAAAGAACAATTCCCTCTTCGTAAGCAAAGAGGGAATTGTTCTAACGAAACTTTGATAAATATTTAGTTAGGAATTCGTTCAGCCAAATGACCTCGGATAATTGGTCCCCATTTTTCATATTCCACCAAGAACCCATCATGACCAAATGCTGTTTCAATTTTATGGAAATATCCTCGAGAAGTTAAGTCAATAAATGATTTAATATCCTTTGGAGGATACAATAGATCTCCTGTAAAGCCTAGACCAATTACTTCTGCTTCAATGATATTTGCTGCTTTTTCAATTCCACCTCGTCCACGACCGAGATCATGACCATTCATCGCATAAAGCAAATACAAGTAACTATTAGGATCAAAGCGTTTCGTAATTTTTTCACCTTGATAGCGCAAGTAAGATTCCACTTGATAATAGGGAAACTCGTCTGCCTCTATCTCCTTCTCTTCTCTCGAAAATCGTTTTGTAAAGAGCGATGGACTACGATACGACACGAGTCCTACCATTCTTGCTACTTCAAATCCTTTTACATCACTCGACTTAACGTAATTCCCCTCATCCCAACGAGGGTCTTGTTCAATTGCATGAATTCCTATGCGATTAAACGCAATACCATAATCACTTAGTGATGGAGTAGCAGCCAACACAAATAGTTGATCCATGAAGTTGGGAAATAACACACCCCACTCTAGTACTTGCATTCCACCTAACGACCCTCCAATAACTGCTCTAACTTTATTGATTCCGAGCTTTTCAAGTGCTTGATGCTGAGCTGTCACCATGTCTCGGACGGATACGAAAGGAAAGGTTAAACGATAGTTTAATTCCTCATTTAGGGGTGAAGCAGGGCCAGTAGAACCACCACATCCACCTAATATATTAAACGTAATCACTTGATAATGATTAAGATCTACAGGTGCATCATATCCAATAAATCCATTCCACCACCCTGGCTCTTCACTTGTACCCACAGTGACATGATTTCCAGTCAATGCATGACAGATAAGAACCACTGGAAGATCCTTGTTTCCGACTCGTTCATAACGAAGCGAAACATTGTTGAGAACCTTTCCAGATTCAAGTGTGATTGAATCTAGGTGAACTGTATCTTCTCTCCGTTCGATCTCAATTTTCAATCCATTGTGACTCACGGGGAATCAACTTCTTTCATATAAGTATAGTTAAACAAAATTAAGAATGAACAGCTATTTCAGATGCCTGTTTAATTGCTTGATCTAAGTCCGCAATTAAATCTTTTACATTTTCAATGCCAACTGACAAACGAATTTGATCCTCTAACACGCCACTCGCCACCAAACCTTCAGCAGATAATTGTGCATGAGTAGTTGATGCTGGGTGAATAATTAGAGATTTTGCATCTCCAACATTTGCAACATGAGACCATAAAACTGTGTGATCGATTACTTTCCGTCCAGCCTCTCTACCGCCTTTAATACCAAATACAATGATTGAACCGGCACCCTTAGGTAAATATTTTTTTGCTAATTCATGAGATGCATGACTTTTTAAGCCCGGATATGACACCCATTCCACAGCTGGATGTTGTTCTAAATACTCTGCAACAACTTGCGTATTTTCAACATGACGCTCCATTCTTAAATGCAGTGTTTCAAGGCCTTGCAATAGTAAAAATGCACTTTGTGGACTTAAGCAAGCGCCAATGTCACGCAATAAATGAACTCTGAACTTTGCAATATATGCCGCTTCTTCTAAATCTACAAATCGAAGTCCATTGTAGCTTGTATCCGGTGTTGTGAAATCTGGGAATCTTCCATTATCGTATTTGAATTTCCCTGCATCAACAACTACCCCACCAATCGTTGTCCCGTGTCCGCCGATCCATTTTGTTGCAGAATGGATCACGATATCTGCACCATGCTCGATCGGTTTATTTAAATAAGGTGTCGCAAATGTACTATCGACGATTAATGGAACACCTTCTTCATGCGCTACTTTTGCGACAGCTTCAACGTCTAACACATTTAAACTTGGGTTACCGATTATTTCAGCAAATACTGCTTTTGTTTTTGCTGTAATAGCTTTCCTAAAATTTTCAGGATCAGATGGATCTACTAATTTCACATTAATTCCATAGCGTGGAAGCGTTGATGAAAATAAGTTATACGTTCCTCCGTATAGATTTGTTGCAGCTACTATCTCATCACCTGCACTGGCTAGATTTAATATAGCAAGCGTGATGCCAGCCATCCCAGAAGAAACAGCAACCGCTCCAACTCCGCCTTCAAGCAATGCAATACGATCTTCAAATGCAGCAACTGTTGGATTACCAATACGTGAATAAATATTTCCTGCTTCCTCAAGTGAAAATAACTTCTGCGCATGATCAGTGCTGTCGAAAACAAAAGAAGTCGTTTGGTAAATCGGAATTGCCCGTGAACCAGTTGTTGGATCTGGGCTCGTTGCACCGTGTAGAAGTAATGTCTCAATACCATAGTTTTCAGAAGGGTTTGTTGAATTTGTCATCTTTAATCTCTCCTCTTTTTTTATGTTTTTAGTTTTCTAGTGACTACAGTGAAAAGTCAATAAGTTTAAAAAAAGGAATTAAAAAACCCCTTCATAAGAAGAGGGGGTTCCTGAGATCCTCCTCTTATCTTTCAGATCAACTTCAATCTGTAGGAATTAGCACCTTGCCGAATTAGGATAAAATTCGTTGGTTGCCGGGCATCGCAGGGCCTATTCCCTCCGCCACTCTGGATAAGAGTATATTAAGTTGGTAATTCAAAGTCTCTTGTTAAGGATTATAAATAAGTTTGCAATAAGAAGTCAACCTTTTTCTGAAAATTCGGTGCTTTTATTTTTGAATTGAAAAAGGGTTGTTGATCATAATCGATCGCTATAGTCGTCTATCCAAGCTGAGGACGTTTATTGAAAGAGGTTTATAACAATATTATAGACATTAATTTGACACACTGCGAATACCATGGATAAAAAGGGGTGTATAAAACTGACTGCTATACAAACCACAAATTATTTATATACTGTTCAGCCAAGAGATACCTTATACAGTATTGCTTCCCGATTAGGTAGTACAGTCCCTGCGATTGAGCAAGCCAATTCTCTATACCCCCCATTTACAGATCCGGGTCTTATTTTCCCAGGTCAGCTTCTCATTGTACCAGGAGGTAGATACGGCTATCGTTATGAAGTTTATTATATTGTTTCTCCAGGTGATACATTGTTATCCATAAGTCAACAATTTTCGGGCGAGTTTGACCTTTTATTAGGAATTAATAGTCAAATTGCCAATCCTAATCTAATTTATCGTAACCAACCGATACTCGTTCCTGCTTTTATTTATGAAATCCAATCTGGAGATTCATTATACAGAATTGCTAGTCAAACTGGCATTCGAATTGAAGATACAATAAAAGCCAATGATCGAAGAGCCAGTTTTTCTCCAGATATCCTTTATCCAGGTTATCATATAATTTTGCCGCTAGCTTCTTCACGAAATATTTTGGTCAATCGTCCATTACCTGGAAATACTATTCAATCAGGTAGCTTAATCGAAGGTGTAGCAAGGGTTTTTGAAGCAAATGTGTTGTACTCAATCGTTGACGATGCTGGCAACGTGATTTCACCAGAAGATTTCATCACAGCTCGTGCAGCAGGACCTGAATACGGTTATTTTTCTACGAATGTAGAATTTGATCGTGAGCCTACAACCTCCACAGGTGACTTAAGAGTCTATACTAGAAGTGCCAATGATGGAAGTGTTCAGGATTTAGTAAGAGTCAAGATTGGTTTCACTTGAAATACCTATACTTTTGAAACTAATTAAGTGATATGAGTCGTCAGATAATTTATTGAACGAGTATTTTTGTTACAGTTATCCTCTGCTAATCTTACTTCAGTTCCTGTAGTTATAGAGTTGAGGATAACGTGCAAAATTAATCAATTAGGAGCTGTAAAGCTTCTTTTTCATGCTCACTTTTCAGCTCATAATTTCCCAATATTGGATAAGAAATCAACGCATCATTTTGCTCGCAAAGCTGAAGTAATTGGGACTTTTTGGCTTTAATTAAAAAAACATTCTCTGACAGCTGATCATAATAGGTAATAACACTTAAAGAGAAATGGTTCCTGAGATTACTTACTATCCAATAAGATATATCTTGATCTTTCGCTTCTTTTTTAATGATTGACTTATTTTTCAGACTGTTTCCTAGAGTTGAATGTCTTTGAAAAACTTGAACAAGGTCTTCAATCATTGCACTTGCGGTTGGAAACATTCCAGCACCTGGACCCTGTAAAGTAATCCCACCGACAAGATCGGTTTTTACATGGACTGCATTTTCAACACCTTCTACATGGTAGAATGGATGTGACTTTGATACAAGTGTAGGAATGACCGAAGCGTAAAGACGATCCTCTTTTCTTTCAATTGAAGCAATATGCTTAAAATGTAATCCAAGCTTTTCAGCCATCTCAATTTGTTCACTTGTTATGTCAGTAATTCCATTTATTTTGACATATTTTTGTTCAGGCTGTTCACCAAATGCAATTTCACTTAACACCATAAGCTTAAAATACGCATCAAACCCATTAATATCATTGCTTGGGTTAGCTTCCGCATAGCCATTTTGCTGAGCTAGCTTTAATGCTTCAAAGAAAGACTGCTTCTTTTCTCGCATTTCAGTCAAAATAAAATTCGATGTTCCGTTCAAAATCCCTTGGATCTCATAGACATTATTAACCTTCAACAATTGCTGCAATGTCTGTATAATAGGCACACCACCCGCAACGGTTGCCTCAAAACCAACCGATACTTTTTGCTTTGCAGCTAGCTCGATTAATTCTCTACCATGACTTGAAAACATTTCCTTGTTAGCTGTAACAATATGATAGCCTTTTATTAGTGCTCTCTTTAAATAAGTGAAACTCGGCTCTTTTTCTGTAATTGCTTCTATCACAACATCCAAATGTGGTAATTCAATGATATCTTCAAAATCTGTTGTAATTAGAACACCACTGTTAATATCTCTCTTTTTTTCTTTATTTTTAATTAACACTGCCACTACTTCTACGTTTTTCCCCAACACAGCTTTTAATTCTTTTTGATGTGATTGAATGGTGCGATAGACTCCTTCGCCTACCGTTCCAAACCCAAGCAATGCTACTTTAATAACAGACAAAATTACACTTCCTTTTTTTATGAAATAAATCTTTTTTCAGTTAGATTGTAAACGGTTTTGTTCTAGAGCTTTAAGCTCCCTTCTTAATAGTTTGCCGCTTATCTTTGTTTTTGGAAGTTCTTCTAATACTTCAATTTCCCGAGGAGCAGCGTGGGCTGCTAATTTATATCTGACAAATTTTCTGATTTCGTCTATTAATAATGGAGAATTTTCATAACCCTTCTTTAGCACAATAAATGCCTTAACAATTTCACCACGAAGTGGGTCAGGCTTTCCTATTACTCCCGCTTCAGCAACGGCTTCATGTTCAATAAGCTTACTTTCTACCTCGAAAGGTCCAATTCGCTCACCAGAAGAGTTAATCATGTCATCACTACGGCCCTGGAAGAAGATATAGCCTTCTTCATCCTGAAATGCCAAATCCCCAGAAAGATACCAATCTCCAAACTGGAAATAAGAATCATATTTATCTTTGTTTTTCCATACTTCTCTCATAATTGCTGGCCAAGGTGCCTTGATTGAGAGATGACCAATTTGTCCATGTGGCTGCTTCGTTCCTTCGTCATCAAGAATAGCTACTTCTATTCCTGGAAACGGACGACCCATCGATCCTGGTTTAATAACTTCAGAAGGCAAATTAACGATTAATTGCGCACCTGTTTCTGTCATCCACCAAGTGTCATGAATTCGTTTCCCTAATTTTTCGATACCCCAATGAATTACTTCAGGATTTAGAGGTTCCCCCACACTTAATAGATGTCGAAGCGAACTTAAGTCATACTGTTGTAAAATCGTATCTCCTTCTGCCTTTAACATTCTAAAAGCAGTTGGTGCACTATACCAAACAGTTACCTTTGTCTTTTCAATGGTTGAATACCAGGAATCTGCATCAAATCTTCCGCCATATAATACAATCGTTGCACGATTTAACCAAGGAGCAAAGATAGCATAAACCGTACCGGTAACCCAACCAGGATGAGCTGTACACCAATAAACATCATCTTCTTGTATATCTAGCACCCATTTACCAGTTTGATATTGCTGAATCATTGCCCGATGAGCATGAATGATTCCTTTCGGCTTTCCAGTAGATCCACTTGTATAATGAATATTAAGACGATCTTCTAAATCAAGCCATTCCGTAACATTTTCATCACTTTTAGTACGGCGTAATTCTTCCTTCAATGAAATTTCCCCATCCTCACAGTGCTCAGTTTCGGCAGTAATGAAGATTTTCTCAAGTGTTGGCAAATCGCCTTTTGGTACACGCTTAACCAAATCGCTATCCGTGATTAAGTACCGACCGTTACAGTCACTAATTCTGTCTCTTATGGCTTCTTCCATAAACGCCTCGAACAGTGGACCGACAACCGCGCCTATTTTGACAGCTGCAATCATCGCAATATAGCAATCAGGATTTTTAGGTAAAAAGATAAAGACGATATCGCCTTTTTGTACACCGTTATTTTTTAATACGGTTGCTAGATGATCCGTTTTATCTTTCAGTTGTGAAAATGTATATTTAATTTCTTCTTCATCATTTAAAAAGTGAAGGCCTATTTTGTCTCCATAACCATCTTCTACATGGCGATCAATACATTCATGAGCCATATTGACTTTTCCTGACTGATACCAGCTAAACTGTTTTTCAACTTCCTGCCAAGAAAACCCCTCAATACTTTCTTGATAGTTGGAGAGATTATAGGATTGATTTTCAGCCTTATTTGGCTGTAGCTTTAAAGTTGTCATGACTTTCCCCCTTTTCTCCTTGAGTCAAATCCAATAAATCAAGGATGTTTGCTTTCATTTTTGCTAATTCTTCATTTCCACGTGACCGTGGTTTTGTCATTGGTACATGAAGTTCTTTATATATCTCACCGGGCTGTCCTCGTAAGATAAAAATCCGATCACATAAGTAAAGAGCTTCATCAATGTCGTGTGTTACCAAAACAATTGACGACTGATATTGGTGCCAAATTTTTAATAATAAATCCTGTAATTGCATTTTTGTAAAAGCATCCAATGCACTAAATGGTTCATCTAGAAGAAGAACTTCCGGGTTCGTGATAAGTGCTCGGGCAATTGATACCCGTTGCGCCATTCCGCCAGAAAGGTCTTTCGGAAAGTGGTTACCAAAGCCATGGAGGCCAACGAGGTCAACAAAGTCTTGTGCCTCTTTTTGCTTTTGTTTATCTTTCTTTACTTTTAGTCCAAAAGCGACATTATCGACGACATTAAGCCATGGCATTAAACGTGGTTCTTGAAAAATAATCCCTACTTTTTCATGAACGGCTTTAATCAATTCATCATTTATCTTCACAGCGCCTGTATACTCAGGGTCAAGACCTGAAAGTACTCTTAATAACGTACTTTTCCCGCAACCACTAGTACCAAGTAATCCAATGATTTCTCCTTTTTCAGAAGTAAAGCTTATATTCTTAAATCCTGCCGAACCTTCACTGAAAGTTCGCGATACATTTTTTAATGAAAGCAAAAGTCTCACTCCTTTAATTCAACTTACCGAAGCTGTCCTGCCAATGAAGAGCTTTTGCTTCAATCATTTTTATAGCAGAATCTGTTAGTTTCCCCAAGATAGCAATCAGAACAATGCTTGCTAAAACTAAATCAGGGGAGTATGTGTTTTGTCCAACAACAAGTAAATAACCAATTCCCTTGCTTGCACCCATCAGTTCTGCAGCAACTACGAACATCCAGCCAAGACCAAGTCCGCTTCTGATCCCTGTAAAAAAAGAAGGTAGAGATGCTGGTAGTATGACTTTACGTACCAATTGTAATGGTGTGAAATTATATATTTTCCCTACTTCAATGAGCTTACGGTCTACCCCTTGAATACCCGCAACAATATTTAAATACACGGGAAAGAAAACACCTACTGCAATGAGCGTAATTTTAGAAGATTCCCCAATCCCCATCCAAAGAATAAACAAGGGAACCCACGCTAGTGAAGGAATTGCTCTAAACCCTTGTATTAGTGGATCCATCATATGTTCAGCTTTTTTTAGATACCCTACAATTGACCCTATGACGATAGCAAACCCAACACCTATTGAAAAACCGATCAAAATACGTAATAAGGTAACTCCTATATGGCCCCATAAGGTTCCATCAACCACCATGCTGACTATTTTTTCTAATACTAGGGTTGGAGCAGGCATCAAGTGTCTCTCTAAAACACCAACCATACTTAGAATTTGCCATGCCACCAATAAGAAGATTGGCACGACACTTCCGTATAAAGCCACTTTCAATTTCTTTGGAAAACGAATGCGGTTTTTCACTTTCCATTGGACTCGCTGTGATAGAGGTTCACTTTTACTGCTCATTCGTCATCCCTCATTCTTTTTTATTAAGGTTCTATTAAAGTTTGTTGCTGCTTTCTAACAAATAAGTTGTAGTAGAGGATGTTATTTACCAAAATTAATCTTTAATAATTTTTTTAGCATAATCCGGGTTAATTAATTCTGCAACCACTTTCTCTAAATCAGTATCTTTATCAATAATAGTACCTTTTTGAAGCACTTCTCCAGCAGCTTGTAAGGCTTCTACCTGTTCATTCCCAGGAAGAGAGTTAGAGTAATCTGTTCTTTCCAATTGTTTTAATGCAACATCAATATCAATACTTGCTTCTTTAGCCAAAATTTCAGCCGCTTCCTGTGGATTTTCAATAGCCCATTTTCTCGCTTTTTCATATAACTCTATTACTTTCTCTACTTGGTTCGGATATTTTTCAGCAAAATCTGAACGAACATTTAAAACACCATACGTATTAAAATCAGGGTTACGGTAAAACAACTCCGCACCGGTTGTTAATTCAACTTTTGCCATATGTGGATCAAGTCCTGCCCATGCATCTACTTGATTGGTAGATAAAGCCGCTGCTCCATCCGCATGTTGAAGATTAATAATTTCCACGTCATCTGCGCTTAATCCCGCATCATTTAGAGCACGCAACAAGAAAATATAAGGATCAGTTCCTAATGTGGCCGCCACTTTTTTTCCTTTTAAATCCTTCACTGACTTGATATCAGAATCTTTATTCGTCACAAGTGCTGTCCACTCAGGCTTAGAAAATACGTAGACACTTTCTATTGGTGATCCCTTTGCTTTCGCTAACAATGCAGCTGCTCCTGCTGTCGAACCGAAATCAACACTGCTACTATTTAGGAATTCAAGTGCCTTATTACTGCCTTGACTAAGAACAAATTCGACTTCAATTCCGTCTTTTTTGAATTCCTCCTCTACCCATCCAAACTCTCTTAAAATAAGACTTGTGGGAGAATAATAAGCATAATCAAGCGTGATTTTTTTCGGTTTGTCATTTTTCTCTCCACTTGCATTGTCTGAACACCCCGTTATAACTACTAACAACAAAATTGATATAAAGCCTAGCACTATTTTTTTCACTTATTCTTCCCCCTTTTTTTATTTATTAATGACTTAGATTTCACAAGCATAAGTAACAATCGTCCCTCTTAATCGTTGTGCTTCTTTATAGGTACAGCGATTATGGATAACATCTAACCCTGCCTCTTTTGCGATTGTTGCCGCCTCTGGAGAAATAACACCTTCTTGCAACCAGAAAATCCTTGGTTTTACAAGTGCGGCTTCTTTTGCAACTGAAATAGCCGCTTCTGGGCTGCGGAATACTTGAACGATATCAATCGTTCCTGGAACTGACGTTAAATCGGGATAAGCTTTTTCTCCTAAAACTTCCTTTTCAACAGGATTAACAGGAATGATTTTGTAGCCAAGACGTTGCATTTTTCTTGCTAAACGATTACTAGGTCTTGAAGGGTTTCCGCTTAGACCAACAACAGCTAATGTCTTTTGTCGTTGCTGTTCTTTGCCATTTACAATTTCACGAACTATTGGCGATTGCAAAGCCCATCGAATAACACTTTCATCATTAATAACCACTTCAATTTGCTCTTGGCCATTTGGCGCAAGCCCAGTTGCTTCAAACAAAGCCCGATCAAGATCATTCTTCAAATCGCGAACCGACTCTATTCCAATGGAAAGTCGAATTAAATCTTCGGTCACACCTGTCAATTGAAGTTCTTCTGTGCTCAGTTGCTGATGCGTAGTAGATGCTGGATGAATAATTAATGATTTTGCGTCACCAACATTTGCTACATGCGACCATAAGGCAACATTATCAATTAACTTCTTACCTGCATCTCTACCACCTTTAATTCCAAAATTAACGATTGAACCAAAACCATTCGTCAAATACTTTTTAGCTAATTCATGTGCTGGATGGTCTTCGAGTCCAGGATATGAAATCCATTCAACTCCTGGATGTGAAGTTAAATACTCCGCTAACTCCTGAGCATTTTTATTATGTTTTTCAATACGAACATGCAATGTTTCTAATCCTTGAAGTAGATTGAATGCACTTTGTGCACTCAAACATGAACCGAAATCTCTCAACATCTGTACACGTAGCTTGGTGCTAAAAGCAAGCGTTCCAAAATCAAAAGCGTATCTTATCCCGTTATAGCTTCGATCTGGCTCTGTGAATGTTGGGAATTTTTCACTGTTCCAATTAAACCGCCCACCATCCACTACAAGACCACCAATTGTTGTTCCGTGACCACCAATCCATTTGGTAGCTGAGTGTACAACAATATCAGCTCCATAAGTAATGGGCTTACACAAATATGGCGACGCAAATGTATTATCAATAATCAATGGAATTCCAGCCTCGTGCGCAATATCTGCAACTTTTTCAATATCTAAAACTTGTAGGCTTGGATTTCCAATAATCTCTCCGTAAAGTGCTTTCGTTTTCGGAGTAATCGCCTTACGGAAGTTTTCCGGATCGGTCGCATCTACAAAGTGAACAGTAATTCCGTATCGTGGAAGAGTGGTAGAAAATAAGTTATATGTTCCCCCATAAAGACTGGAAGCAGCCACAATTTCATCACCTGCACTAGCAACATTCATTACCGCCAAAGCAATAGCCGCCATTCCTGATGAAGTCGCAACTGCTGCTACACCGTCTTCTAAAAGTGCAATTCGTTTTTCTAATACATCAACTGTTGGATTACCAATTCTAGAATAGATATTTCCGGGCTCATCTAAAGCGAATAAGCTTTGTGCGTGGTCTGTATTGTGGAATACATAAGAACTAGTTTGATAAATAGGTACTGCCCGAGAACCTGTTGTTGGATCAGGTGATTGACCACCATGCAATAATATTGTTTCTAAATCGTAGCCTTCGTTTTGATTTGTCATTTGTTTTTCCTCCTAGGATGTAATTAATTTTTAGTAATCTTATTGGGAAACTTGGTTTAATTCTTGAAAAGGTGTAAATTTTCTTAAAAACTTTCTGTAAGGAACACAAAAGACCCTTCTTCATAAGAAGAGGGTCTCTATTCCTCCTCTTATCTTGCAGATATACACTATCCGCAGGAATTAGCACCTTTTCAAGGGGTTACCTTGATGGTTGCTGGGTTTCACAGGGCCAAGTCCCTCCACCACTCTTGATAAGAAGTAATTATTAAATTAGCAATGCTTTAATGCTTTAATTGATAAACTTATACTATGTCAGCATTTTTTCAAATAGTAATCAATTCATAAAAAATTTCTAATAAATCATAAAAAAGAAAAAGACCCTCAATATAGAGAAGGTCTTTAGTCCTCCTCTTATCTTGCAGGTATACACTACCTGCCGGAATTAGCACCTTTTCAAGGATTGCCTTGATGGTTGCTGGGTTTCACAGGGCCAAGTCCCTCCACCACTCTGGATAAGAGTATTCAATTTTATTTTTTAAACACTTTTAATTTACTAGCTTGTTGATGATTCTATTGTATTCAGAATTTAATGTCAACTATTTTTTTGAAAATTTTCAATAATTTATATAATTATAATTTCAATAAAAGCAGTCACTTCATATATTTTAATTATGTTGGTGAAGATTTTTATAAGCAGAACCAGGATGACTTTCTTTTAAATATCTCTGACCCTTACCATATAACTTCTCCCTATATGTTCCTTCTTCATATTCAGTTTGAACTAGACCTCGCTGTTGTAAAATTGGAATGACAAGTTCTACAAAATCCTCAAAACTTCCAGGTGCGAGCGTATAAGCTAAGTTGAATCCATCAACATCAGTTTCTTTTATCCAATACTCTAATTCATCAGCAATCTGTTCAGGCGACCCAACTGCAACTGGTCCTCTTCCTCCGATTCCTACAAAAGTGGCAAGTTCTCGAATGGTCCATTTGCGATCGGGGTCAGCTTTCGTGAACACTTCGACTGCAGATTGAATCGCATTACTATCGATATATTCTAATGTCTGATCTGGTTCATACTTTGAAAAATCAATTCCAGTCCATCCTCCAAGTAGTGCCAAAGCACCTTCAAGGCTTACATAACTTTTTAGTTCTTCATATTTCTTATTTGCTTCTTCTTCAGTCTTACCAACAATAGCTGTAAACACTGTAAACACGAGAATATCATCTGGATTCCTACCGAATTTTTTTGTTTTTTCACGTAATTCTTTGACACCTTTTTTCACTGCATCTGTTGTGGGTCCTGCTGTAAAAACACATTCAGCATGCTTAGCTGCAAAATCTGCTCCACGTTTAGAAGCACCTGCTTGGTAAAGTACAGGTGTCCGCTGTGGAGAAGGCTCACATAAATGAGCGCCAGGAACTTTGAAAAATTCCCCTTCGTGATTAATTGTATGTACTTTCTTAGGATCTGTGTATATTTTATTTTTCTTATCACGTAATACCGCCCCCTCTTCCCAACTACCTTCCCATAATTTATAGCTAACCTCTAAGAATTCCTCAGCAATGTCATAACGCTTATCATGTGGGATTTGACCTTCTAAACCAAAGTTTTTTGCTGCACTTTCTAAATAAGAGGACACAATATTCCAGGCTATTCTCCCTTTAGTAAGATGATCTAACGTCGAAAACCTTCTTGCCAACATATATGGCTGCTCGTATGTGAGTGAATAAGTTAGTCCAAAACTTAGGTGTTTCGTTGCGTAAGCCATGGCAGGAATCAATAACATGGGATCATTAGCTGGGGCTTGAATAGCCTGTTCTACAGCAACATCTTTGCTACCATTGTAAACATCATAATAGCCCAGCACATCTGCCAAGAAAATCCCATCAAACTTTCCTTTTTCTAATAATTTAGCTAACTTGACCCAGTAATCCAAATCACAATATCTGTGGGATTGATCCTCTGGATGACTCCAAAGTCCTGGTGATTGATGACCTACACAATTCATATCAAACGCATTCAAGTAAATTCGTTTTCCCAATATGATTCCTCCTTAAGAAATTTTTCACAAAAAAACCCTTCACTCTAATAAAAGAGAGAAGGGTAAAGGGGCTAAATATATATAACCGTCCTAGCAACTCTCTTCTCATCTTCGGAATACTCTACATTCCTCTGAATTTAGCACCGGATTTTGTCATAAAACTGGTTGCCGAGGTTTCGCAGGGTCAGTCCCTCCACCTCTCTTTATAAGAAGAAATTTCACATTATTCAATTTCCAGTAATTTATCATGTAAAAGCTTGCTTGTCAATCAGTAATCAACTTACTAGTATTAATAAACTAAATATAACAATTCGTTATTTCAACTCACATTAGTCCAAATAACAAGAGACTATAATTTATTAAATATCTTATCTTGTACAATTTACCATTCATAATAATTACCATTAAACAAACAATAATATAAACAAAAAGTAGGGAGATTTTAATAAATGTCGGAATTTATGATTGATAATGAAAAACTTATATATGATGATCTTGGAAGCGGAATTCCTATTATTTTTATACCTCCTGTTGGTTTGGGAAGAAAATTTTTTTATGAACAAAAGCCACTCACCAAACATTTCCGATTAATTCTTCCTGATTTGATAGGACAAGGTGACAGTAAATATAATGGTGAATCAGAAATCACCATAGCACGCTTTGCCAAGGATATTATTCTGCTAATGGATCACCTCCGTTTATCGTCAGTCGTTCTTTTTTCATACTCTTCAGGTGGATCCATCGCCCAATATCTATGTATACACTATCCTTTAAGAATTAAGTCACTTATTATGTCTGGATGTTATCCAATTATTTCTAATTTACCATTTAAAATTGAACATCGATTAGGGATATTGTCGGTTCAACTACATAAAAAGTTGGTATCGAATGTAATTTCCATGGCACATACAAAAAATAAGGAATATAAAAATATTCTTAAAGAGCATATGTATAAATCAGATTCAACAGTGTGGTCACAACTTTATGTAGAATGTCTTCATTTTAATTGCATGGTTGAAATAAAAAAGACCGAAATACCTATATTACTTCTATACGGGAGTCAAGAATATATGCTAAAATCTATTATCAAATTTTACAAAAAAAACCTTAAAAATTTTCAATTGTTTACATTAAAAGGTGTTTCACATCACTTACCAACAAAAGCGTCTAGTGAGGTCAATCAAATTGTTACTGGATATTTGTTAAGCAACTAATTGAAATAAATATACTAAAACTATTGAAAATTACACATTAAAGTTAAAGTGAGTATGTATGATAAAACTATTAAATATTTCACAAATTCTATTTGCGTTAGGAGGAAAGTATGTTGACTCTTCTGAATGAAGTGTATCATCGATCGTTTCCAGTCCCAAAAGAACCATGGGTCATGGCACAAACATGGAGTCACCTTTTGTTTGCCCATTATCCGGTATCAAAATCACTTCTACGTTCTTTAATTCCAAATTGCTTCGAAATAGACACTTTTGAAGATAATGCTTGGATTAGTATTGTTCCATTTCTAATGAGCGGAATCCGTATTCATGGAATACGAGAACTTCCCTTTACGCCAGAGTTTGCTGAGTTAAATGTAAGGACATATGTAACCTTTAGAGGGAAGCCTGGCGTCTATTTCTTTAGCTTGGATGCCAATAGTAAGCTTGCCGTAATATTAGCAAATAGTACGTATAATTTACCTTATATGCATGCCGAAATGGAAATTACCCGACAAAATGAAACGGTAAATTTTTATTGCCAACGAACTGACTCTCGTGCAAAAACCGGGATTTTTTCTGGAACATACCGTCCAGTTGGAGACGTCTACAGGGCTAATACAGGAACGCTAGAACATTGGTTAACCGAACAATATCTACTGTATGTCATTAAGAAAAATGGTGTTTATGAAGGGAATATTCATCATAAACCATGGCCTTTACAACATGCTGAAGCAACTTTTAAGATGAATACAGTTGCACAAAGTATGGGCATTCAAATTGAAGAGCCCGCCCCACTTCTTCAATATTGTGAAAAACTTGATGTTATCGTTTGGCCTCCAAAAAAAGTAGGAATATATGAAAGTTCGTAATTAATCTAATTCATCAACACTCATTTATTGAAATCACTACGGATTTACTTTTTCAATACTTTACAGAAAAAGTCCGCTTCTTCCTGTCTTAAACAGAAGAAAGCGGACTTTAATTATTATTACTTTCCTGTCATTTCATTCACTTTATCTTCGTTGTTGTCAATCCATTCCTGGGCTACTTCTTCAGGGTCTTGCCCTTCTTCGATCTTAACAATCATTTCTTCCACGTCATCAATTGAAATACTCCAGTTACTTAAAAATTCATACGCTTCTGGGGAATTTTCTTTCAAATCCGTATTCGTGATTACTTCGACGGATGAAGTTTCAAAGAAACCTTGTTCATTAGTCAATACTTTCAAATCGAATTTATTAAACATCGTATGAGGGCGCCAGCCATAAAATACTACTGGTTTTTCCTGGTCCATCATTCGCTGTGCTTGAGCGAGCATTCCGCCTTCAGAAGAGTTTACTTGCGTAAAATCGAATTCGTATGCTTTGATGATCTCATCGCTTTCTATTCCTGCACTGGATCCCTTTTCAATTCCATAGTATTCGTTGTTGAACTCATCTTCACGACCTTTTAAATCTTCAATCGAATTTACATCTTCCATGTAAACAGGTACAGTCCAGCCTGTTTCTGCTTCTGGATAGCTGACAGCAGTACTTTGTATATCTCCTTCAAATTTATCTAAATATGTTTGGTGCATAGGAAGCCATGCATCCATGAATACATCCAAGTCACCGCGTGATAATCCCATAAATAGACTACCTACATCAGCGCTAGTTTCTTCTACTTTATAGCCCATATCCTGTAATATAAGACTTGCTATTTTTGTCGGCGGCACTGTGCTTGTCCACGGAGTTACACCGAAAGTGATTGTTTCCTGTTTGGCTTCTTCTGAATTTGTACCTTCCTCGTTCTTTGAATTATTAGAAGAACAGGCTGCAGCAACTGTTAAGATTAAAACAAGCATTGCCATTAATAAAGTTTTTTTCATCTCATATTTCCTCTTTTCATAGTTTATTGTTTTCTTGCCAAGCCTTGCGTAAGTCTGTCCATGATAATTGCCAGTACGACTATTCCTAATCCACCAGTTAATCCAAGACCTACATTAACCGTCGAAATTCCTGTTAAAACGACAGAACCGAGTCCTGGAGCACCAATCATGGATGCAATAACAGCCATTGACAGTGCGAGCATCATCGTTTGATTTACCCCTGCCATAATTGAAGGCATCGCTAGGGGAAGTTGAACTTTATAAAGCAACTGCCACTTGGTTGAACCAAATGCTGTAGAAGCTTCCACAACATCCGCAGGTACTTGCTGAATTCCAAGAGTGGTCATGCGAACTACCGGGGGTGTCGCGAAAACGAACGTTGCAATGACAGCTGGCACATTGCCTAGACCAAACAGCAGAATCGCTGGAATTAGATATACGAAACTTGGCAAAGTCTGCATAAAGTCCAAAATCGGACGAACCAATCCAGCCATAAGTTTATTCGTCGCCGCTAATATACCTAACGGAATTCCGATAGTAATTGAAATAAGTGTGGAAACCATAACTATGGAAACCGTCTGAATCGCTTCTGTCCATAAATCGACAGAACCCAGATACAAGCTACCAATTAGCGCAAACAACGCCAAACCTCTCCCAGATATTTTCCATGCAAGCATAACGATTACCAAAACTATTAGTTCAGGAGGAATTGCAATGAGCAAATCCGTTACTCCACCTATAAATGTTCGGAGACCATCACTTATTGTGTCAAAGAAATCACCAGTCACAGGAAGCAACCAATCATCGACAAAGGTATTTGCCCATTCTTCTAAAGGAATATTAAAATAATTCATGAGGAAGACACCTCATCTTTCCCAAGAACTAAACCAGAAAGAATTGAAACACGAGAAACGATTCCCAGTAACTTACCATTTTCGATGACAACCAGTGGATACTTCGCTTCGATTGCCACTCCAAAGAGGTCATTTAAAGAGGTATCTGGAGAAATAGTATGGATTTCTTTTATTAACACGTCTTCAATAGCGAGGTTGTTTTTATAGGTTTTAATAGCATCGTCAATAGTCAATAATCCTTTAAAGGTATTATCTTTATCGACAACGAAAATACTAGATGCACCCGTCTCCTCCATTTTACGAACAGCTGCCAAAGCACCATTTTTTTCAATCATTAGCACATTCGGTTTCTTCATGACGTGCGATGCCATCAGTACTTTCGAACGATCGACATCTTTGACAAAATTAGAAACGTACTCATTTGCTGGATTTTCCAGAATTTCATCTGCTGTCCCAACTTGTACAATCTCACCATTTTTCATAATGGCGATGCGATCTCCCAATTTTAGTGCTTCGTCCAAATCATGGGTAATAAACAAAACGGTTTTACCCAGTTTGTTTTGCAAGTTTAGCAGTTCATCTTGCATTTCTTTTCTAATTAATGGGTCGAGTGCGCTGAAAGCTTCATCCATCAGCAATATATCCGAGTCATTTGCTAGAGCACGAGCAAGTCCTACCCTTTGTTGCATTCCACCACTAAGCTCTTTTGGATAGCTATTTTCATATCCTTGCAAACCAACGTCTTCTATTGCTTTCTGTGCGTGTTTAATACGTTCTTCTTTTTTCATGCCTTGAATTTCCAATCCGTAGGCAACATTTGCTATTACACTACGATGCTGGAATAAGCCGAACTGCTGGAAGACCATACCTAATTTTTTTCTTCTTGTTTCAATTAACTCCGCTTTTTTCATCTTGGTAATATCAACACCATCAATCAGCACTTCACCATTCGTCGGTTCAATCAGCCGATTAACGAGTCGGATTAACGTCGATTTTCCGCTTCCCGAAAGACCCATGATAACAAAGAATTCGCCTGCTTTAACGGAGAATGAAACTTGTTTAACCCCTACCGTCATACCAGTCTTTGCAAGAATTTCTTCTTTCGTTTCCCCATTTTCCAAGCGTTTTAGCCCTTGATGAGGATGTGAACCAAAGATTTTCGTTAAATTATTCACTTCAATCTTATTCATTAAAATTCTCCTCTGTTAATCGCAAAACCGATTACTTACCGGTTGATTCCGATTTTTCTGCCGGCCTGTTTCGGTGTCGCTAGTTCTTTATGAGTAGCTCGTAGCTCTTCAATTGAAGCTTTGACGGACTCTGGAAATGGGGCTGGTTTTCCTTGTTTCGTATTAATTCCCATCAGCATCTGTTCACTCGTCGCGATTACTTCTCCTGAAGCCTTACTCATGGTGAAAAATAAATGAAGTCGTTTTACATCGCTGTCAAGCAATTGAACATTAGTTAGAAGTTTTTCATTTTCGCGAGCCTCTTGTAGGTAGCATATATGTGATTCGAGCGTAAATATCGTGTAGTTTTGTGTTGCACGTGACTCCGCGTCTAGACCTATAAAATCTATGAAGTTATCCGCAGCCAGGCTGAATATTTTCGCATAAGCTGCATCGTTCATATGGCCGTTATAATCAACATATTCACTAATTACTCTATTTTCATAAGTTAAAGATTGATTCGGCATGTAGACTCCTCCTTAAACTTCCTTAGACTTTTTCAAGTGTTTTCGATTCTGGCCAATATGACTCGACCAAATCAAGCAACTCCACTAAAAACTCATTACGCTTTCTTTCAAGCTCTGCAATCGAAACTTCTCCCGCATGACTTTCACAACCAGTAATAACCTTTTCTTTTAACTCATCTGTTAATATAGGCGCCTTTAGTTTCGTCCATGGTAATTGTAGGGAAGGTCCGAATTGTTCCAACATGTGTCGCATGCCTTTTTCTCCACCTGCAAGATGGAACGTAAGAAACGGTCCCATCTGAGCCCACCGCAGACCAGCACCATAAATAATGGCAGCGTCCACTTCTTCAGTCGTTGCAACGCCATCATTCACAAGATGCAAAGCCTCTCGCCAGAGTGCTTCCATTAATCGGTCAGCCAAATGCCCTTCAATTTCTTTTCTAACGATCAACGGTTTCATTCGTAAACTTTTGTAGAAAAGGGTTGCCCGTTCAATTATTTCAGGATTTGTTTTCTCTCCACCAACAAGTTCAACGAGCGGAAGAATATAAACCGGATTAAACGGATGAGCTACGATAAGACGCTCCGGATGCCGTAACCCTTCCTGTAAAGTGCTAGGCATAATACCAGATGTGCTCGATCCAATGATGGCATTCGATTTAGCATGTTCATCAATACTTGATAAGACACTCTTTTTCAAGTCTTCACGTTCGGGAACATTTTCTTGGATTAAATCAGCATCACTAACTGCTTCTTTAATTGTAGGCAAAAATATCACGCGATTTTGTGTTGCTCCTTTTGCGAGACCCAATTTTTCCAAAGTGGGCCATGCTTGTGCAATTGCTTTTCTAGTTCGTTCTTCCGCTCCTTCAGCAGGATCAAATGCATTAACATCAAATCCATGTGCCAAGAATCGAGCAATCCATCCATTACCGATTACACCGGTTCCGATTACTGCTATTTTTTTTACATCATGTGTTTGGTTTGTCATTAGTTTGTTCCTCCGTATGGGTTTCTAAGGTTAAAGTGAATTCGCGCTTCTTTCGGCGTCATTACCTCAATGCCCGTTGCTTGTAACAACGTAACTGCTTTATCGACAAGTTGGTCGTTGCGAGCCAGTACCCCTTTACCTAGATATAAATTATCTTCTAGTCCGACTCGGACATTCCCACCAAGAAGAGCTGCCTGTTCAAGCATTGGTATTTGCATTCTGCCAATACCAAATGCGGACCAGTGTGCATTTTCAGGAAGTCTATTTTTCATATAAGTCATTGTTTCAGCATCTGCTTCTGCTCCCCATGGAATTCCCAAACAAAACTGGAACATGGGGTCTCCGTCAATTAATCCTTCCGCAATGAGTTGCTTTGCAAAACGAAGATGACCTGTATCAAAACACTCAAGTTCGGGTTTCACACCGCTTTGCTGAATCATTCTAGCTTGGTCACGCAGCCAATCAGTCGGACTGATGTACACCGTATCTCCAAAGTTCACGCTTCCGCAGTCGAGTGTACACATTTCAGGGAGTAAAGATCCAACCGGTTCATTTCGCTGGTTAGGGGTCTGCATATCCGTTCCTTCACCACCAAGCGCTGGATTAGACAAATTAGGAATGAAATCTCCGCCGCCTCCTGATGTAATATTAATGATTACATCTGTTTCGGATTCACGGATGCGCTCTATAATTTCACGGTAATGTTCCAAACTGTGGCTGATGCCTCCAGTTTTAGGATTACGTGCGTGAACGTGTGCAACAGTTGCACCTGCTTTTGCCGATTCAATTGCCGCATCTGCTATTTCTTTCGGAGTTATAGGAACGTGCTTGCTTTTCGTTGTTGTATCTCCTGCTCCAGTTACTGCAGCTGTTAATAATACTTTCTTTTGCATATTGTCTCCCCCAGATTGAGTCGATTTACTCATATAAAAACATGAATATTGATTAATAGATTCGGTTTCTCATTTACTACATAATTTAAACTGTACCATCCAGACGGTTTAATTTCAACCTCACTTTGTACATGAAACGCTACTGCTGCAAATTCACATCTATTTTGATGATTCATTTTAAGAAAGAATTAATCAAAAAAAAAGCCAAACTATCTTAATGATAGAGTGACTTTTATATGGTGACGTTATTCGTTTGCCCATGATTTCAACCTTTGAAAAATAATTTCTTTCTTTTCTTCTCCAATATGATGAATATCAAAAAGCTCGGACAGCCAGATTCCATCTGTTGCAAGACGGATGATGGTCGCTTTTACAGGGTCAATGCCATCATTTTCAATTTCTTTCTGCCATTTTGTATAGAGTTCTCTTATAGGGTCCAGTAATTCTTCATTCACCGCTTTTGCAGCCAATAATCCGGCGTGCATATTTTTATTCTGATAAGGATTATTAAATGTGACATCAACATATGACTTTGTCCATTTTCCTTTTTCCTCAAGTGATTCCTCTACTTTAGTAGCAATTTTCTCTCTGTAATTCTCGGCTAAATGTTCGACCATTCCTTTTACTAGTGCTTCTTTTGAAGGGAAGTGATAAAGTAATCCACCTTTGCTAATTCCGGCTTCTGCAGCCGTTGCCTCTAGCGTTAAATTAAAGATGCCCCGCTCGCTGACGATCTTAGATGCTGCAAGGAGAATCTCAATTTTTCTTGTAGGTCTACCCATGTGAATCTCCTTTGATATAAATAGAATTTAATTATTACTATACTACTCGGACGGTTTTATTACAAACTCTATACTATTTTTCGTTTGGAGTGCATATTCATTTAAATCTTATAGGAACATCCTTTTGTTACGAACGATAAAAACTGGTTTATAGATTTCCTTTACTTTTTCAGAATTTGCCCCTTTTTCACTTTCTCTTTTTTAAAAATAATTCTTCAAGTGAAATTACGTTAAAGTATTAAAATTTAGTAAATAAAACATATTAAAATGCTGCATTATACTGAAAAATCATTAAATTTATAAATATCCATTTGATTTTATCTTTATACAATACTATAATGGATAAATCAATTCAAACAGTTACTTGTAAAAAGGAGTTTTATAATGAAGGAAATTAAGGTTGGAATTATTGGAGCAACAGGGTACGGCGGCATTGAATTGATTCGTCTATTATCGAATCATCCTCACTTTCAAATTCATGCGGTCTATTCATCCTCACAAGATGGAATGGAAATTTCAGAAGTCTATCCTCACCTCGCAAATATTTTATATACGTTAAAAAAAATCGAACCAAAGGAAATGGCTAAAGAATTGGATATAATTTTCACAGCCACGCCATCGGGTGTATCTAGTCAGCTTGTTCCCCAACTCCTAAAAGAAGGAATAAAAGTAGTGGATTTATCAGGAGATTTCCGATTGAAAACAGAAGAACTTTATGAAAAATGGTATAAAAAGCCTTCTGCTAGTATAGAAGATTTAGAAAAATCGGTATATGGATTATCCGAATGGTTTGCAGATGAAGTAAAAGAAAGTACATTTATTGCTAATCCTGGCTGTTATCCAACAGCAACTTTATTAGGTTTAGCTCCTCTTGCGCAGAAAAAACTCATTCAACCTAATTCTATTATCGTTGATGCAAAATCCGGGATTTCAGGTGCTGGACGCGGACTTTCGCCAATAGTTCACTACGCTGAAATCAATGAAAACCTGAAAATTTATAAAATAAATCAACATCCCCACATTCCAGAAATCGAATCAATTTTAGCACGATGGGATGATCAAATCGGGCATATTAGCTTTAGTCCGCATTTAATTCCCATGAGTCGAGGAATTATGAGCACGATGTATGTACAATTAAATAAAGAGTTTTCTGCTGAAGAAATTCATCAATTGTATGTAAATTGCTATGAAGATGCACCCTTCGTTCGCGTTCGTAAACTTGGAGAGTTTCCATCAACTAAAGAAGTAAGCGGATCAAACTATTGCGATATTAACGTAACGGTTGATGAGCGTACGAATAGAGTAACGATTGTTGCAGTAATTGACAATCTCGTAAAAGGGGCAGCAGGTCAAGCGATTCAAAACGGAAATATAATGATGGGCTATGACCAACAAACGGGGCTTAATGTACTACCTATTTATCCATAAACAATCACTATCAAAACAGGAGGTAACAATTTGACCACAAGTGAACTTAATTTAGCTGATATAAAGAAAATAAAAAACGGGACCATTGTTACACCGTTAGGATTTTCAACTGATGGTGTTCATGCAGGATTAAGATTTGAGAAAAAAGATTTTGGTGTCATTGTAAGTGAAGTTCCAGCAAATTGTGCCGCTGTTTATACATTAAATTCATTTCAAGCAGCGCCATTATATGTAACTAAAGAAAGTGTTGCAGTTGAAAATAAACTACAAGCAGTTGTTGTAAACAGTGCTTGTGCTAACGCTTGTACGGGAGAACAAGGTTTAAAAGATGCCTATACCATGCGCAATACATGTGCAGAAAAATTAAATGTAGCACCCCATTACGTAGCAGTAGCTTCTACTGGCGTAATTGGAGAATTACTTGATATGGAGAAAATTATAAATGGGATTAATTTATTAAATCCTGCAAGAAGTTTACAACATGCTGAAGCATTTCAAACCGCTATTTTAACGACAGATATTGTGATGAAAACGGCTTGTTATGAAACAACAATTGATGGAAAGATTGTTACAATCGGTGGAACAGCAAAAGGTTCAGGCATGATTCATCCAAACATGGCAACTATGCTCGGCTTTGTCACAACTGATGCCAATATTTCATCTGATGTTTTACAAGAAGCACTTTGCTCGATTACTAATGTAAGCTTTAATCAAATTACAGTTGATGGAGATACATCTACAAATGACATGGTTATTGTGTTAGCAAACGGAATGGCCGAAAATAACACTTTAACGCCTGACCATTCAGATTGGGCATCATTTTATGAAGCACTTCGTTTAACGTGTGAAGACTTAGCTAAACAAGTTGCACGTGACGGAGAAGGGGCAACAAAGTTAATAGAAGTAAATGTATCAGGGGCTACTACGCATGAAGCAGCAAATATTATTGCGAAACAAATAGTAGGCTCTAACTTAGTGAAAACGGCTATGTACGGAGCAGATGCGAACTGGGGACGTATCATTTGTTCAGTTGGTTATAGCGGTGTCACGATTAATCCTGAAACAGTAAATGTATCCATTGGCGATATTTTAATGCTTCAAAATAGCCAACCCCAATCTTTTAATGAAGAACAAGCTAAAGCTTATTTACAACGAGATGTTGTGATTGTAAATGTTGACTTGCAGCAAGGCACAGAAAGCGGAAAAGCTTGGGGATGCGATTTAACATATGACTATGTGAAAATTAATGCAAGTTACCGTTCGTAAGGAGATAGAGACATGAAAATAGAGAAAACTGTTGTTATAAAATGTGGCGGAAGTATTATTAATGAATTGACTAGTGAGTTTTTTCAAAATGTAAAACAATTAAAAGAAAGTGGATATAAAGTCATTATCGTACATGGTGGTGGACCTGATATTCAACAAACTTTAACAAAGCTACTTATTGAAACTGAATTCATCAATGGGCTACGAAAAACGTCTAAAGAAGCACTAGAAGTAGTAACAATGGTTCTAGCTGGAAAAGTGAATAAACAACTAGTAACGACTCTTCAACAATATGACTTAAATGCAGTGGGTTTATCGGGCTGTGACGGGATGTTACTAGAAACAGTTGCAATTGATCTTGACACATTAGGATATGTTGGGGAAGTTGTAAACGTAAATGTTCAGCTACTAGAGCTGTTGATGACGAGTGAGTACATTCCTGTCATTTCATCAATTGGGGCCGATAAAAATGGCAATGGTTTTAATGTGAATGCTGATTTAGCAGCAGGAGCAATCGCACAAGCCGTTCACGCAGAGAAGTTAATGTTCGTCACAGATGTTAGAGGTGTTTTACAAGACGGGCAGCTAATTCCTCAACTTACTAAAAGGGAAGTTCAACAGCTAATCGTTGATAAAACCATTTACGGTGGAATGATTCCAAAAGTAACAGCAGCAGTAAATGCGCTGTCAGACACGTTAGAAGAAGTGAATATTATTAGTGGTATTGATGGTTTTTTAGATCAAGATGGAAATTTACTTGGTACAGCAATTAAGACATGATCGTAAAGGTGGAGAAGATAACGATGAGTTCATTATTTCCAACATATCAACGATTTGATATACACGTAAATGAAGCAACAGGCACACAAGTTATTGACGAAAAGGGTAACACCTATCTAGATTTCATTTCAGGTATTGCTGTTTGTAACTTGGGGCACCGTCATCCGGAAGTGCAAAAAGCAATAGAAGAACAGTTAAACAAGGTTTGGCATGTATCAAATTTGTTTCATCTATCCATTCAAGAAGAAGTAGCTAAAAAATTGACGGATTATTCAAATGGAGATGCCGTCTTTTTCTGTAATAGCGGTGCTGAAGCTAATGAAGCAGCTATCAAATTAGTACGTAAACACACTAAAAAACACAAAATTATTACCTTTACAAATTCTTTTCACGGTCGAACATTTGCAACAATGACAGCAACAGGACAAGCAAAAATTCATGATGGTTTTGGACCGTTAGTAAACGAATTTGTCTATCTTCCTTATAATGACGAAGAAGCTTTAAAAAGTGAGATGGATGACACAGTTGCAGGCATTATGGTTGAAGTAATTCAAGGTGAAGGCGGCGTTGTTCCTGGAACAGAATCATTTTTAACAACGATTCAACATTTATGTGAAACTTATAATGCATTATTTATTATTGATGAAATACAAACTGGCATTGGACGTACGGGTAAACCGTTTGCCTATCAGCATTTTAATTTATCTCCTGATATTATTACAGTTGCAAAAGGTTTAGGAAGCGGATTGCCAGTAGGAGCAATGATTGGAAAATCAGATTTAATAGAATCATTCGGGCCAGGCACTCACGGTTCAACTTTTGGTGGAAATCCAATTGCTCTTGCATCAGCAAAAGCAACGTTAAACATTATTTTTAATGAGTCATTCTTAACAGAAGTTGTAGAAAAAAGTGAAGACTTTAAGCACCAATTAAATGAACTAGTTAAGAGTTATTCATTTGTGACAGAAGTTAGAGGCAAAGGCTTTATGATTGGCATTGAATGTGGGGAATATCAAGCGGTCTTACTTGAAGCAATGCGTAATAAAGGATTGTTAGCATTAGGTGCTGGTCCTCACGTAATTCGTTTACTACCACCCTTAACAGTTTCAAAAGAAGAACTGAGTCAAGCTATTCAAATCATTGAACAGACTTTTAGCGAAATGAAAATTACTTCGTAATTACATATTTTGGGTTGTACAATATATGACATTGGTGAAATAAAATCCCCTTCTCGATAAAACAGGAGAAAGGGATGGAATTTCACTAATGTCATTTTTTTATAAATATCTATGAAACTAAAAAAAGCCTGATACACGCTGATTTCCGTTCCTAGCGGACGCGTTCCGTGGGGCGTGCGGTGAGCCTCCTCGTCGCGAAAACCAAAACAATGCTCCTGCGGTTACTCGTCGCAAACGAATTGTGCACAATTCGTTTCCTGTGGGGTCTCACCTGTCACGCTAATCCCACCGGAGTCGCCGCTCTGCACTCCAATCAGCTAAGAGGATATAGGAAATATACGTAAGTTCAAATAGATCCCAACATTACTTTTGAAGAAAACTTCATAAAAGAAGGCACTTTTAAAGGGAAAGTATGTAAATTTGTCCTTGGAAAATTGACAGACAATCCTACATATTGCGAAGGGTGCGGTGTCAGAAACATTGACTATACGGTTTAGTCTGCTGAAGCACAATCCTTAACTTCTATAGCAAGAGATTGTTCCGTCTCACATACAACTGTTCAACGCTTGATTAACCAAGCTGCAAAACAATTTAAACCGCATTATTTTACACTTTAAATTAAAACCAGTTGATAAACAAAGCGAACAAAAACAATTACGCTCAAAAGCAGCATAATCCTACTTTTAAGCATTTCACTGGATCAGGCAATTTATATATTCTTATCCAATTTTAACGTGCAATTTTAGTTGCTTGGAGTGCAAGATGGCGAGAAAACATGTGCTCCTGCGGTTACTCGTCGCAAAGATAGTGGACGAATGACAGTTCGTCCACTATCTTTCCAGCGGGAAAAGCGCGAGCTGAAGACCCCACAGGAGCGTGTTTTCGCGACGAGGAGGCTGAAGCCGTGCCCGCGGAAAGCGTCCATCTGGAACGGAAAGCAACGGGATACTTGACTAATCGTTAGAAAAGACTGCCGTAAAAGTCAGTTTTACTGACTTTCTGGACAGTCCCGCGACAAATAAATAATTCAATTAAAGTCGACTAAAATTCTTCACCAACGTCATTTGTCATAGAACCATATTTTCCGAATTACACAATTGATTTCTATATAGGGTAAGAAAAGTTTAAAAATGGACCTTTAAGGTCCATTTTTAAACTATATATATATCTATTAGACTCTTAATTTGATATCAATCATATTTTTTCACTGAATGAACTTGTGAACTCAACTTTTCATTTAAAGTTTACTGCTCTTATTATGACCAACGAGCGGTTAACATTTTTCTTCTTGTGTAGAATTCTACCCCGTCTGATCCATTCGCATGTAAGTCGCCGTAGAATGAGTTTTTCCATCCTGAGAATGGGAAAAATGCCATTGGAGCAGGAACTCCTATATTCACACCTAGCATGCCAACTTCAATGTTTTCGCGGAAGTATCGAACGCTATGCCCACTTTGCGTAAATAGGCATGCGCCGTTCCCAAAGTCAGATTCATTTGTAACTTCTATCGCTTCTTCAAGTGTTTTAACACGTACAATTGAAAGAACAGGGGCAAAAATTTCTTCTTTCCAAATTCTCATATCGGTTGTAACATTGTCAAAAATTGTTGGTCCTATAAAGTATCCGGCTTCAGTCATACATGCATCTTCACGGCCATCCCTTAAAAGAACAGCTCCTTCATCTTGTCCTACCTCAATGTATTTAGCTGTTTTCGCCTTATGTTCCGAGCGGATAACTGGACCAAGAAATACTCCTTCATCCATTCCATTACCAATTTCTATTGCATCAGCAGACTGAATTAATTTTTCAATAAGTGCTTCTGCAACTTCTCCGACTGCTACAACAACGGAACAAGACATGCATCGTTCACCTGCTGAACCGTATGCTGCACCAATAATTTCTTTTACTGATGAATCCAAATCAGCATCAGGCATAACAATAGAGTGATTCTTTGCACCTGCTAAAGCCTGAACACGCTTACCGTGACTAGCACCCTTTTTGTACACATATTCTGCCACTGGCTGAGATCCAACAAATGAAATAGCCGGTATATCTTTATGCTCAAGCATGCTATTTACAACATCATGTGCACCGTGAACAATATTGAATACACCATCTGGGAGCCCAGCTTCTTGTAACAATTCAGCCAAACGGTTTGCAAGAATTGGTGTTCTTTCTGAAGGTTTAAGGATAAACGAGTTGCCGCAAGCAATCGCAAGCGGGAACATCCAACAAGGAACCATCATTGGAAAATTAAACGGTGTAATTCCACCAACAACTCCAATTGGATAACGATACATACCAGATTCAATATTTGTTGCAATATCGGGTAATTGTTTTCCCATCATAAGTGTCGGTGCACCAGCAGAAAACTCAACACACTCTATGCCTCGTAATACTTCACCCTGCGCTTCAGTAAAGCTTTTTCCATTTTCAATTGTGATAAGTTTGGCAAGATCATCCCAATTTTCTACTAGTAACTGTTGGTATTTGAACAAGATACGTGCTCTTTTCGGTACCGGAGTTTTACTCCATGTTTTGAATGCCTCTTTTGCCGCTATAACTGCATCATTTACATCATCTACAGTTGAAATAGGCACTTCTGCTAAAATTTCACCCGTTGCAGGATTTGGAACTTGATTATATTTTTCTGTTTTCGCTTCCACCCATTTACCGTTAATAAAGTTTTTTAATATATTTTGCGTCATTATATTTCCTCCTTAGAAAAAATCAATTAGTAATCACTTTATGTCTTTAAATATTTAATTACGAAACTGTGCTCCCTGAAAATTGATAGTCGTAACATATGCGATATAATTCTTCAATCTCCTGTTGGTTAGGTATACGTGGGTTATTATTTGGACTTCCACTTTTTAATGCATCCGTAGCCATTTTTTCAATAACGTTTTCAAAATCGTCTTGTTTAATACCCCAGTCCTTCAAATTAGGAATATTTAGATGCATACATAAATTTTTTATTTGTTCTACCGCAAAGTTGGAAGCTTCATGAATTTCCATTTTATCTGCATGTGTAGTAAATAATTTACCAATAGTTGCGAGCCTTTCTTTACATTTATCTTTACTAAACTCAAGAACTGCTGGAAATAACATGGCGTTGGATTCACCGTGAGGAACATGGAACATGGCACCTATAGGTCGTGACATCCCGTGAACAAGACATACGGATGCATTTGAAAATGCCATTCCTGCGTACATTGAACCAATTGACATCGCTTCTCTCGCTTCTAAATCGTCAGGATTTTTGTATACTGTCTTTATGTTCGACACAATTAATTTAATTGCTGATAATGCTAAAATATCTGTCATAGGTTGTGCTTTTTTTGATAAATATGCTTCTACAGCATGGCTTAGTGCATCTATTCCAGTAGCTGCCGTCACCTTTTTCGGTGATGACATCGACAACAACGGGTCGACAATAGCCACTGCGGGCATAAAGGCTGGTTGCTTAATCATCATTTTTTCATCATTGCTTACATTTGTTATAATAGTGGCATCCGTTACTTCTGAACCTGTCCCAGCTGTTGTTGGTATTGCGATATGAGGTACTGGAGAATTTCCAGCATATTTCGCCACCCCCATATAATCACCTATATAGCCGCCATTCGTAGCTAAAACAGCAATTGCTTTTGCTGTATCGATACAGCTGCCCCCACCGAGTGAAATGATGACATCGCAATTCTTTTCTTTAAATAAAGACAGAGCTTCTTCAACATATTGATCGGTCGGTTCAGAATTTACTCCCGTGTATGTTTCAATCTGAATATTTTCCTTTCTCAGATAGTCGATACATGTTTCTACATAACCAAGGCTTACCATTATTTTATCGCTTACAATTAGAGCCTTCTTTCCTCTAAGTGACGTTTCTTTTCCTACTTGGTTAAATGCTTCCCGCCCATATATCGTCACTTGTGGCGATCTAAAAACCTCATACTTATCCAATATAATCACTCCATTCTTCTTGATGTACCGTAGAGATATAAATACGTAGATACCCTATTTTACCATAAATAGTTATATATTTTACAACAAAGACAGAATACTATAATATTTTCAGACTATAAGTGACATAGCTGATATTGAATAAGCGATATATCTTAAAAAAAGAAGGGGCTGTCCCAAAAGTCTAATGACGCTGTCGATTTCCGTTACTACGCTCTTTCATGTTTCGAAGCCTTTCACTACAATCATTCACCTGTTTAAAAATCAAGAGTGATAACCATATAATTTTAAAAATATAGGTTGTACAATATATGACGCTGGTGAAATAAAAAAAGCTTGTTACACACTGATTTTCGTTCCGAGCGGACGCGTTCCGTGGGGCGTGCGGTGGGCCTCCTCGTCGCGAAAACCAATCAATGCTCCTGCGGTTACTCGTCGCAACCGAATTGTGCACAATTCGTTTCCTGCGGGGTCTCACCTGTCACGCTAATCCCACCGGAGTCGCCGCTCTGCACTCCAATCAGCTAAGAGAATATAGGAAACATAAGTTCAAATAGATATATAAAACAAGTGTGATTCCTTGTAGAACAAAAGTCGATCAAAACCACTTTTTAAAGGGAAAGCATGTAAAAAAGTCCTTGGAAAATTGACATACAACTCTACACATATTGCGAAGGATGCGGTGTCAGAAATATTGACTATCTAGATCTGCTTCACCCTTAATTTATTTCAAGTTATGAGAACAAGCTTAAAAACGTTAAGAAAATATCTTCCGTTCATAGAAAACAGTTTTATTTACACTTACAATAACGGAAGAATTGAAGGGATTAACAATAAAATCAAAGTATTGAATCGTGTCACTTTGATTTTGTTCGCTTTGTTTATCAGCTGATTTTAATTTAAAAGTGTAAAATATTTCACTGGATCAGGCAATTTATATATTCTTATCTAATTTTAACGAGCAATCTTAGTTGCTTGGAGTGCAAGATGGCTAGAAAGCATGTGCTCCTGCGGTTGAACTCATCGCAAATATATTGGACGAATGACAGTTCGTCCAATATATTTCCAGCGAGAAAAGCGCGAGCTGAAGACCCCACAGGAAACGATATGAAAAGAGGGCTGCCCTTAAAAGTCATATTAAATGACTTTTGGGACAGCCCCTTCTTTACAATTACTTCTTATGAGTGTGATATATTACATGTTTTTAACAATGTCAATTACTTTAGATGGCTCTACGCGGTTTGTGTAATCAGAATCGACTTCAGCAAATACGATTTTACCTGTTTGATCGATTACAAATGTTGCAGGTTTCGGAAGTTCCCAATCATCATTACCATTTCTTCCGGCAACGTCTAATCCAGAGCTCTTATATATTTCAATAAGATAATCGGGCATTTTGAATACTAAATCAAATTGTTCAGCGACTTTATTACGATCATCACTTAGAACAATGAATTTAAGATCGTGTTTTTCTATTGTAGACAATGATGCATCTGGTGTCTCTGGACTAATGGCGATTAACATTGCACCAGCGTCCTTGATTGAATCTAACTCACTTTGATAGGCTTTCAACTCAAGATTGCAATAGGGGCACCATCCACCACGATAAAATGACAAAATTACTGGTCCTTTAGCGAGTTCTTCAGTAATAGACACCACTTTACCCGTTGCATCAGGTAGTTTAAAGTCAGGTACTTTGTCTCCTATATTTAGTCCCTGAGCATCACCAAGCTCTGCTAACTCTCTTGTTGCTTGCGCCATTAACTTCTGTTTTTCTTCAGGAGCCTTTTTCTTAAATACTTCTTTGTAAGAGTTAATTTCTTTTAGCAATGTAGTCATTATTTCCTTGTCCCCATTTCATATTAGACAAATCTTAACATACTATATATCTATTATCCTTAATCCTGACTTTACATTTTCATCCTACTTGATAAGAGTATTAGTTCTACTTTAAAACATAGCGGAGACCTAGAATCTAGGTTAGATTCTAGGTCTCCGCTATGTTTTCGTATTATTACCTGACAATCATGTCTATCTGTTTTTGTTTTGTAAATAGTTATAATAAACGACGAAATACTTTTTTTCCATCATACGAATAAAGAATAGGTTTATTCTCTACATACGTTTCTAAATAAACAGAACGTCCCCACAGTTGATAAATATATGGCAGTACATTTTCTAAGTAGTGAGGATCTAGTTCGGTTCCTTCATAGCCGTGCTTTAAATACAGTTCACCGTTGCGAGAGTAGTCTCCCTCTTCAACTACAATATATGGGAATCCACCATTTACCCTCATGGAGACAAGTTGGTCTCTTACATTTTCATAATCTTTATCCGTAATTTCATACTTTCCACTCTTTTTTTCAAATAGGTACAGATCTTCCTTCTTAACCAATTCTTTTGTTAAGTAGTTCCGAATAAATGAAATGTCTGATTCAATTTCTCTTACTTCAAACATTCTTTCTCTACCTGAATTTGGCTTAACTCCTAATTTGATCATTTCTGCGGTTGGATTATCGTATCTCTTTTCGATGTCTTCAAAAATTTTCAATCCCAAATAGTATGGATTAATAGATGTTTTAGATGGTTGAACTACCCCAGCGTTTAATGAAGCAAAATCAATCGCCTCATCAGTTGTTAAGTCCATTTCTCTTATGATACGTTGATGCCAATAGCTAGCCCAGCCTTCATTCATAATTTTTGTCTCTAACTGTGGCCAAAAATAAAGCATTTCTTCTCGCATCATGGTTAAAATATCGCGTTGCCAATCTTCCAGTTCACGACTGTACTGCTCAATAAATAATAATAAATCTTTCTCGGGCTTAGGTGGGAATTTTTTTCTTTTTTGAACGATTGTTTTTTTCTTATCAGCTACTGATCGATCTAAATTCCACAAATCATCATAAACAGTTTTACGCACAACTTCTTCTTCTTCCTCTTCCTCATCCAAAACATAGTCTGGTAGTTTAGGTCTGATAATGGAAGGATCAATATGCTCTTGAATGGCTAATACAGCGTCTAAAAAACGTTCTACCTCTACTTTACCATGAAGCATTTCATAATTAGCAATCCTCTCAGCGGTTGCCGTCATGCTCTCGACCATATCTTGTCTAGTATTGGAAAAGCGAACATTATTTTTAAAAAAGTCACAATGGGCAAGTACATGAGCAATAATGAGCTTATTTTGCGTTAAACTATTTGTATCTAGCAAAAACGCATAACAAGGATTTGAATTAATGACTAGCTCATAAATTTGACTTAATCCCAAATCGTATTGCAGTTTCATTTTATGAAATTGCTTTCCAAAACTCCAATGGGTAAAACGTGTTGGCATGCCGTAAGCACCGAATGTATAAATAATATCAGCAGGACAAATCTCATAATGCATCGGATAATAATCAAGGCCAAATCCAGAGGCAATTTCAGTGATCTCAGCAATTGCACGATGAAGTTTTGTTTCCATCAATTAAATCCCTTCGACTATTTATTTTCGTTTCCAAGTGCATGCACTATCCCATTCAAACGGAAGTCATATCTTTTTGAAAAAAGCTTTTTAATGAATTGTAAACATCGTGTTTTTCTTTCAATACATAGTGACGAAACTTAGGGTTAGAAATTGACTTATATGTGGTCATTAATGTTGAATATCGACTATGCGTATTCACTTCTCCATATCCAAACATGCTGGAAACTTCCATCAGTTCATTTACAAGCTTCACACACTTTTCATTATCCCGCGACATGTTTTCTCCATCTGAAAAGTGAAATGGGTAAATATTGAACAGCGCAGGATTGTATTTTTGTTCAACAAGCTCTAGTGCTTTTTCATAAGCGGATGAACAAATTGTTCCACCACTTTCTCCCTTTGAAAAAAAATCTTCTTCTGAAACCACTTTAGCTTCTGTATGATGAGCTATAAATTCAATTTCGACCGTTTCATATTTGGAACGTAAAAACTTAGTCATCCAGAAAAAGAAGCTTCTAGCCATATATTTTTCAAAGTTACCCATGGACGCACTCGTATCCATCATTGCAAGAACAACTGCTTTGGATTCAGGTTTCAATACATCATTCCATGTTTTAAAACGTAAGTCATCATTATGGATTGGCGTAATTTCAGCCTTTCCATTTATAGAGTTTCTTTTGATAGCCGTTAATATCGTGCGCTTTTTATCAATGTTACCCATAAGTCCTTTTCTACGAATATCATTAAATTCAATTTTTTCGGTTGTTGTGTCAGCTTGTTCTTTTCGTTTCAAGTTCGGTAACTCCATTTCTTTGAAAAGAACATCTTCTAACTCGGATATTGTGACCTCTGCCTCATAAAAGTCTTGCCCTGCTTGGTCCCCAGCTTCTTTCCCTTTCCCTGAACCTTTTTTTCCATCCCCAGAGTCACCAGCAACAACATCACCAATTTTACTATCGCCATCCCCTTGGCCAACGTGTTTTGACTTATCGGAATTGTATCGAATTTTGTACTCGTCTAACGAACGAATTGGAATTTTAATAACATCTCGTCCATTTGACATAATAATACTCTCTTCACTAATTAAATCGGGTAAGTTATTCTTAATCGCTTCTTTTACTTTGTCCATATGTCGGATCTGATCTTGGTGTCCTTTTCGATGGAGAGTCCAATTTTCCTGTGAGATGACAAAACGATCATTAGGTTTTTCGTTCATTTATACCCACACCCATCTATTATTAGAAAGTTTTTGATTCCCTTATAATATGCTTCAGCGAACAAGTTATTGCCATTAATTAATAAAAAAAACAAGACTAATGAAAAGTAATCAGTCTTGTTTTCATCCATATTAATACATTAGCGATTGAGCAAGCTACCAACGTAACGTAATAATTCATTGGCTGAAATAGAATTATAACCATGTTCATCAATTAATCTAGCGACTACTTCGTTAATCTTTTTGAGATGTGATTCATCTGGTGTTTTGGATGAAGTGGTAATTTTGACAACATCTTTTAAATCCGCAAAAAGTTTCTTTTGAATGGCTTCACGTAAACGCTCATGAGAGTTATATTCAAAACGTTTTCCTTTTCTAGCATAGGCAGAAAGGCGAATGAGTATTTCCTCTCTAAATGCTTTTTTAGCATTTTCTGAAATGCCAATTTGTTCTTCAATGGAGCGCATTAGTTTTTCGTCGGGATTCATTTCTTCACCCGTTAACACATCTCTAATTTTATTTTTATTACAAAATGCTTCTACATTATCAAGGTAATTATCCATTAATGTTATTGCTGACTCTTCATAGGAATAGACAAAGGCTTTTTGAATTTCTTTCTTGGCAATTTCATCATATTCTCTTCTAGCTATGCCAATATAATTCATATATTTATCCCGGTCTTCCGTTGAAATAGAGGCATGTTGGTCTAGCCCTTCTTTTAGTGAACGTAAAACATCCAGTGCATTAATGGATGGAACTTCCTTACGAATGATTGCTGATGAAATTCTGTTGATCACATAACGCGGATCAATTCCATTCATCCCTTCATTTGGAAACTCCTTCTGAAGTTCCTCGACATCAATTTGGTTAAATCCTTCCACATTTTCCCCATCATAAAGTCGCATTTTTTTCACAATATCAATACCTTGTTTTTTAGGAACTTCCAGTCTTGTCAAAATCGAAAAAATTGCAGCAGCTCGAAGTGCCTGGGGAGCAATATGTACATGCGTCATATCACTATCCTTAATCATTTTTTCATAAATCCGTTCTTCCTGACTAACTTTTAAATTGTACGGAATCGGCATTACAATAATTCTTGAATGAAGTGCCTCATTTTTCTTATTTGATATAAATGAAAGATATTCTGTTTCGTTCGTATGGGCTACAATCAGCTCATCAGCACTAATTAATGCAAATCTACCTGCTTTAAAATTACCTTCCTGTGTCAAAGATAACAACAACCAAAGGAATTTTTCATCTAATTTTAACATTTCTTGAAATTCCATCATTCCACGGTTTGCTTTATTTAATTCACCATCAAAACGATAGGCACGAGGATCAGATTCAGAACCAAATTCTGCAATCGTTGAAAAATCAATACTCCCCGTTAAATCAGCAATATCTTGTGATTTCGGGTCAGATGGAGTATACGTTCCAATTCCAACTCGTTTGTCTTCGGAGAAGAAAATACGCTCAACCATTACATCTTCAAGATGCCCATGATATTCCTTCTCAAGCCGCATTACGTTTAACGGTGACAAACTTCCCTCAATATGAATCCCATACTCATCAAAAAAATCGGTACGCAACTCATGCGGAATAAGGTGGAGTGGATCTTCGTGCATAGGACAACCTTTAATTGAATAAACTGCGCCTTCATCTGTCTTGGAATATTTCTCAAAACCACGTTTTAGTAGTGTTACAATGGTCGATTTCCCACCACTAACTGGCCCCATTAAGAGTAAAATACGTTTTCGAACATCAAGTCTTTTTGCTGCTGGATGAAAGTATTCTTCTACAAGTCGTTCAAGCGCCAGCTCAAGCCCAAATATTTCTTCCCCGAAAAAATGGTACAATTTCTGACCGTTTCTTTCCGTTAAACCAGAACTCTTTATCATATTATAAACGCGTGAATGAGCCGTTTGGGCAACGCTTGGTCTTTCCTTCACAATGGCTAAGTATTCGGAAAATGTGCCTTCCCACTTAAGTTTGTTTTCTTCTTCACGGTAACTCTTCACCTTATTTAAAATATCCATAGTTCCCTCCATTCAGGGCTTGATTAATACATGATATGAGCGAAGATGACTTAAAATACCGAATAGTTTTAGTTATCTTAGTTGTTCTTAATTTAATCTCCGATTTCATACATATGGAAAAGTAGAAAACACTTTAGATACATTCATTTCGTATCGGTTATCAAAAATAATTTCAACTAATCCAAAAAATCTAAAGTATTTATTAACTTTTAAATTTTAATTAAGTGCTTAAATCTAACTCGATGGGAATATAGTAAAATATAGGAACCGTAGACTTTCTCACACACAAAAACGACCGTTGAAAAAAAAGGTCGCAGAGTTACTTTCAATTGAACTCAAATATTACTCACCACGGCGAATGGGATCTCATATATAAATTTGATATGTGGCGAGGAATAACCAATAATGATAAGTAATGAGGATTTAAGTATGGAGAATTCGTTCCCGCTACATGAAACCCTTACGTGGATAGGTGAATCGATAACATGTTTTATAACTTGAGAGAAATTTATAATATATATATTTCCAATAAATAAGGTCTCTGATTTTTAAATATTCTTCTCTTTGATTGTTAATTGTTGTATTATGTCTATCCAGATTCTCGTAATCCAAACAAAAGACACCTTCAATCCGGCTAACTGCCGCATGGTGGTGTCTTTTTATTTATTCAGTATTAACTAATTCAATTCTTTCAGCGACGCCACACTACACTTTCTTGTTTTGTTTAACAAATGATTTCTCGTGAGTGCACACTATTATTTGGGCAAAAGTATCGTAAAACAAGTCCCTTTACCGACTGTACTGTCTACTTCAATGAACCCTCCATGTGCTTGTACAATAAAACGTGCAATGGAAAGACCGATGCCGTTACTGCCCATAGCTCGTGAACGCGTTTCATCTACTCGATAAAAGCGATTAAATATTTTTATCTGATGCTCTGGTGCAATTCCAATTCCAGTATCTATTACTGAAATACGATTATATATCTCTGTTGTGTTTAATTGAACACGGATGTTTCCATTTTTTCTGTTATATTTTATGGCATTATCTAAAAATAAATATAGAAGCTGCTTAAGCCGTTCTTGGTCTCCCGTGAAGTGCACATTTTCCTGTATATCGCTTGTCAGTGATAACTCATTATCTTCTACAACTTTGGAGAATGAACGAATTGAGCGAAAGAGAAGTGCAGACAAATCGAACTCTTTCTTCTCCAGCACTAACTTGCCAGAATCGGATCGGGCAAGTAGCAACAAATTATTCACTAGTGAAGTCATTCTCCTCACTTCATCAGACATATCATCGACCGTTTGCTTTGAAAAATCAGACAGTTTCTCACCATCTTCCTCCTCCAATATGACAAGTCCAGCAGAGAGAATACTGAGAGGAGTTCGAAGTTCATGAGACGCATCATTAACAAAATCACGTTGGCGCTCAACGGAATTCATAATTGGGCGAATTGCTTTCCCAGTCATAATAAAGGAAAGCGTCATGGCTACAAATGTAAATAGTGCGGTCAATAATAGAAGTACTACAAACAGTCGATTCAACACTTCTTTTTGTTGGGTAATTTCAGTCCCACTATAAACATATCCGATATTTTCAAGTGGTCTAGCCGCGATCAAATAATCACGATCATCTTCATCCAATTCTCTAATCTCCAGTGATTTCGGAATCCACTCTTCTATTAATTTCTCTAGTTCTTCACCTTGTCCCTGAACAACTTCTCCTTTATATGAAACGATGGCAATTAAATCACCATCTACAACTTCATCTCCATCTCCATCTCCATCTCCATCTCCATCTCCATCTCCATCTCCATCATTATTTTTCTCGTTTCCCCTCTGCTCATTTGCCTCATGGACAAAACGTTCGATGTACTTATCTGAAATCTTAGCAGTTACTATGTCTTCCTGGTCACTTAAGATAGACCTGGACACTGTCACATAGGCGATAACTACAAATAATAGTAAGAACACCATTGTTAAAATTGCAAAACTCCACATCAATCTTCGTTTTGTCTTCCTAACCATGCTGTTCATCCGATTTGATAGCCCACATTGCGAACACTTTTAATCATTTGTTCTACATGTGCTTCTCTCATTTTTTTTCGTGTCAATTTTACTAATACGTCGAGATTATTATCAAACACTTCCGCGTCAATACCCCAAATTTTATTAATCAATTGCGCTCTTGTAAGTACATGTCCCGCGTTAGTCATTAAAGATTCCATAAGTAAGTATTCTTTATGAGTAAGACTAATCGGCTGATTATTTACTTGCAGTGTATGGGCCGATTTAATTAGTAGCAGAGGTCCAACTTCAATGGTCTCTTCTAGTAGCGGTTTGATCGAACGTCTTGCTAAAGCCCGGATACGTGCAAATAACTCATCAAATTCAAAAGGTTTCACCACATAGTCGTCTGCTCCTGAATCCAGTCCCATTACCCGATCATCGACACTATCACGAGCCGTTAACATTAAAATAGATGACGGACAATTTTCTTTCCGAAGCATTGAACACACTTCTTGACCAGTCATTTCAGGCATCATCCAATCGAGAATAATCACATCATATAAATTAGAAGACGAATAATCGTACGCCGCCTGTCCATCTGTTACCCAGTCCACTTGATGAAATTCTTTTTTAAGACTATGCGCAAGAAGACGACCTAACTTCAGATCATCTTCTGCCAATAAAATATTCATTTACAATCAACCTTCCTTTGCCATGGACCGTTCCTTCTTTTGAAAAGCTACGCTCACTCTCTTCATCATTAATGCTGCCAAAAGGAGGAAAGAAGTTCCTGCATATATAGTCATCATTGTTCCTGTATCACTGTCCGTGCCAACCAATACCCCGTGAACAAGTGCTAGAAGATAAGCTGGGAGTGAAAATAAGTGAATTTTTTTCCAAAGGGAACGTCCTACTTTCTTCATCATATCGGATGAAAGTAAAATTAGAAAGATTCCATAAAATGCAATTGTTCCAATTCCATTTAACAACCGATGTTCATCGGACATAAAAGGAACAAGTACTTCGTACCATTGATAACTAACATAACTATCAAAAAGCAACATAGCACCATGAAAAATGATGATTAAAAAACCGAGCCAACCCGTAAATTGATGAAAGAAAAACAAAGAAACTTTCCATTTACGAGGAGAGATTGGAGCACTGTGTAAAAGCCCTGCAAATACAGATATAAAAATCAGAAAAAAAGAAGTTAAGCCTGAAACTCTGGTCCATTCCCACGTTGTGATGACCATGCGGTTGTCACTCCTTCACAATATTCATTAATATTACCAGTCACCCAAATCGATTTATTATCCATTATAATAATAGCTGCAATGGACAGTTGTTTTTCCGCAATCCATATTTCGACTTGATCTAAGTCCATCATACATAAAACTTTCGCATACACTTCAGCTTGTCGTGTCGTTGAAGCGAGAACCGTCACTTGAACGACATTGGATGTTGGATTTTCACCTGTCTGTCCATTCAAGACATGATGATACTCTCCATCTTTTGTCTGCCAGCGGCGATGCAAGACATTTGAAGTCGCAATCGATCCTTTTTGTACGTTTAGTTGTGCAATATCGGTATCGCTGTCAAACGGGTTCATTACACCAATTACTTGAGGTTGGATAAATGAAAAACGCATATCTCCTCCCCCGTTAATAAACACGTCTTCCCCTTTAGCCATATGAAAAGCTTTGTCGACACTCCAACTTTTGATATACCCGCCAAGATCGACTTCCACTTCTTTTACTTTTTTTATCATCGGCTGTTCTTTATGAAGCAAAATACCGTTTTCTTGATATAGTGGACACATGGTTTTCTGTACTTGTCTCTGCATTTCAGAAAACGGTCGATCATATCCAAGCGCTCTCAATTGACCTCCTAGAAAGGGATTAAATAAAAAGTCGGTCATCTGATAAAAACGAGTTACTTCGGCCATGACAAAATAAAATTCTTGTGATACTGGAATCCAGTTATCCGAGATTGGCATTTGATTGAACCTTGAAAGTTCACTTTCTTTTATAAATCGCGAATACGTTTTCTCCACTTTGGCAAACCACTGCTCTAGTTCTGATGGGTTTTCCGCTTCAATGTGGAAATACGACCCCATACAAGAAAATTCAACTCGCTTAATCATGATCTACTCGTTCTTCGTTCAGAAACCTGCATACCTTGATATTCTTCCCCTCCTCTACTTCCATGCTCTTCATCATCTTCATACTCTTCATCATCATCGTCGTCATCCTCATATCTTTCATCTTCTTCATGGCTTTCATCATCATAATATTGAGGAATGTTATCTGATTGTAAATCGCCGTGACCTCGCACTTCAGTCAATGTATTGCTATCTGCCTCTATTTGATTCATTTGTACAAATCCAATAAAGGACGCTACAGTCACCGTTGCTGCAATTCCTGAAATCCACTTACCCGTTGTTTTTTTGTTCATCATGAATACCTCCCAAAAATCTTTTATTACATACAATGTAGCAAGCTAAAATGAAATTTAACTGAAAATCCCGCCTATCATTTAAAAACCTAAATAGACCTCCCACAAGCTTTTAACTCGTGGAAGGTCTATTTAGGTTTTTGTATGTTATTACATATTATTTTCTTATTCACAACACTTGTTGGTACCCATTCATGAATAATTTCATCTCAGGAACTTGAATTTAATTATTCAGTTCTCTCATTCTCTGATCAAGCATTAGAAATACCTGTTTCACTTTTTCTTTAGGTAAAGCAGCATACAGATCGCCAATACTTACTTCGTAATTACAAGCTACCTCACTTGTAGCTCTTAAATAGCTAGTTAAACCAACATCTGTTGCCTCATATATTTCTAATAAAACAGCCTCTAATTGCTCTTTTGATGCATGAAAATGGACGTGAAACATATTTGAAACGGGCTCGAGTGGCATAGTGGACACTGCATGGCAGGAGTTAAACATTTGAGCGAGCTCTTTCGCTTCTACATAATATTGCTCCATTTTTTCTAATCTTTGATCAAAATAATAATCAGCACTAATTATATACGGATACAGACTGATTAAATCCCCACCATGACGTCTTTTCCATACTTTTGACTTCTCAGTAAAATCTGTATCACCCGCAAGAATTGCTCCCGCAATCCCACCAATTCCTTTGTATAAAGAAACATATACACTATCAAAAAGACTACAAACCTCAACTGCAGACTTTTTATAATATGGAAGGATTTCAAATAATCTAGCGCCATCCAGATGCAACATAATTCCTTTATTACGGCAATATTTGGAAATATTTTCTATCGTTTCGTAGTCTGGTAATTGACCGCCAATTTCACGTTGAGGCAATTCAAGCAATACGCAAGCTACTTCGTCTTCCATACTCAACACATCGTCTAATTCAATCAATCGATTTTTATTAGCAAGTAGAACAGGCTCAATTTGATGCAATTCCTTTAATCCATCTTCCTCATGAATCTCTAAATGGCATAATGGATGATACGCAACTTTTCTCAGAACTTTTTTATCACACCATATTCTTAAAGCAATTTGCTGCGCCATCGTTCCACTTGGGAAAAATACCGCCGTTTCTTTGCCTAAATAAGCTGCCATTTTCACTTGAAATTCTTCGATAACTTTCCCCTTACCATATATATCACTTTCTTGCTGGCCATCAAATTCTTGCAATGCCTCTTTTAGTATATGAACCTCTCTTTTCCCATGACCAGCTACCTGATACTTGGTTTGTTTAAATGCTTCGAACAAAAGATTCTTTTCGCTCATGGTTTTTGACTCCATTCTTTTTCTGAATACTTTTACAAGTTAAATATAGCATCATAGTAGGGAAATATTCAGAATTTATTTCGAATGGTGATAGTAGTATTTTTGTAGATGAAATTCCATGGAAAAACTTTTATTAATTTAATAGTTCTAAACGAAAAAACTCACCCATTTTTCAGGTGAGTTTTCAGGGGCATTGACCCAGATGAAATTATTGAAAAGACCAACCGCTAAAAGTTTTTCTTCTTTTTCTTCTTCAAAAATTTAGTCTCGTATAAAGAAAAAATACCATAATTCTTTTTAGTGGTAAACGAATCAATTATTGTACATCTAATCATTACTACCAGTTAAGGCGAATAGAACGATAAGTAAAAGTGTATTTAAAATGATATTTTTCATGTTTTATCTCTTTTAATCTAGTTTTGCCTAACAAATGATTATTTATACAAAAAATTTTTCATAAAGCAAGGTTTTATTGGTCAAATTAAATAAATTAACACAAAGAAAAAGAAAGCAACACTTCCACCCATGACAAACAAATGCCACACTGCGTGATGGTATTTAAAACCTCGCCACATATAAAATACGGAACCTAACGTATATAATAATCCACTTGAAACCAATAGAATTATTGCTTCTTTTGATAAATTTTCAATAAGAGGATTCCAAGCAAATATTATGATCCAACCCATTTCAACATATAAAATAGTGGATAAAACGATAAATCTTTTTACAAAGAATGCTTTAAATACAGTCCCTGCGATAGCTAAAAACCATACAATCCCAAATAGAGTCCAACCTAAAGCACCTTGAATTACTAATAATAAAATGGGCGTATAGCTACCCGCAATATAAAAATAAATGGCAGAGTGATCCAAAAACTCGAAGAAATCTTTCGTTTTACCATTTGGAAAACTATGCAATAATGTTGAAGATGTATATAAAAAAGTCATGGTAAAACCATAAATAGTGAATGTGACAATGTCCCAAGCGTCACCTTTCATAGCTGCAAATACAATAAGTAATACAAGTGCTGCTATGCTTAATAATATTCCTATGCCATGAGTTACTGAATTGGCTATTTCTTCACCTTTTGAAAATTCTTTACCTATTTTTTTACTCAAAATTTTAGTACCTCCTAAAGTAAAACAACTGATGCAAAACGATAAAAAAGTAGAATTTCATATTTTTGATTCTTTTCATAATATAGCGAATTGATTAGTCTTCACTATCTATTCTACAAGATGAGTATTTTTTTGTATATTTAAGTCTATTTGTATCCATTTTCACCTGGTAAATATCAAAATGCAATTTCCTATAAGCCATATTTCTCCAAAGAAAATGCCCAAATATCATTAAGATAATTTGGGTTTTTTATTATGGAGAACTACATGACTTCAATCATATCCGTCACAGGAATAATCAATCTCGGTTTTTTTATTCTACCGATTCCTGAGCTTGACGTTCTTTCATTTTTTGGATAAGCCATTTGAAAACGATACCAATTGCAATGTAAATGAAGAACGAGTAAATGTGTTTCCAGCTATATAATTGATAGATATCCATCCGTTCAAATAGTTGCTCTACGATAAAAGCAGCTCCTGTAGCCGCTACAATTAGAGAAAAGAGGTAGGATTTCCATTTTGAAAAAATTTGGTATACAAACATATAAACAATTGGAAGGATCGTTATATCAACGGCACTAAGTAGCGGAATCATTTGTATATCCTTATATGCATATCCCCAAAGAAGAAATGAGGTTCCCACCACATCTAAGAAGACAGATGTAATCATAACAAGCGTTCCCATAAGTGAGATTTCTATTATTCTTTTTTTATCGACGAATCTCCACCATATACCCCATGGCAAAATCGTTATTATGATGAGAAACCACCAGTTGAAAGAGAAGAGTACATGTTCAATCCAAAAGGTATAATTAATTTCAAATAGTTTATTTTGTAGTTCAATAATATCTTGTACATATTCTGTCTTATTTTGAACGCTCATTTCAACTCCTCCAAACAAGTTCATTACGATTAATACTCTAAAATCACAATATATTTATATAAGCTAGTTCATTAGTTATAAAAATCGAATTATTCTTGTGTGAATGAATTGTCCATCTTAGCAACACCAAGTGCCAGATTATCCCACATAATTTGCTCCACCATTTGAACCTGATCGCTAAGGCAGTGAACGATAATGATAAGTTCGGAAGTTTTCCCTTTTTTTAGTCTGTTCTTTTTTTTCTTTTTTACTTTCAGTAAATTAATTAATAACCCAATAATAAATCCTATAATTGCATATAGAATCCCCCAAATGATGGGCCCCCATTCGAGTCTAAACCCAACACTTGAGCCAACCACTGCAAAAGCAGTTGCAAGAGAAACAGCAAGGTCAAATAAACTAAGTCCGTCTGAATAATGAATCGTATCAAAAAGTTTTCTATCTTCTTTACGATTATTCAAAGGAACAGCTAATATGTTTTCCTTTGAAATACTTTTCATTTCTAAAGCAGATAATGCTAATTCTACATATATCGAATGTTCAAAGGTAGACATTACATACATCTCTATCACTCCTCTTTTTTCACAAGATTTAACGGTAAATCAAAACTGGAGTTTTGGTATCTATTTGCAAAAAAATTTTTCTGTTCAAGTTCAAATAATTTATTATTTTCTACGGTATTGACATAGGCATCATATATAGCAAATAAATAAATGGATGGTATAAATAAGAACCACTGCCCTATTAGAACTGATTTCGCTTGATCGAAATCTCCTAAAACAAGGAAATATACTGAGTCAAGAATATGTGAAAAATAAGTGATAATAATCACCCAAACTAAAATAAAAAAGGCTGTAATAATTCTATGAATATATAGTTGTCCAGCTCCTGGCATAAAAAATGACCACATTACTGCAATCCAAGGCGTTCGCATATCGAGGTAATTAATTTCCAGTGCTGTTATTGAAAAGTTTGGAAAAGGGGCATTTTCACGTTCGGCAAGTAAAGTAACTTTGTTTAAATCTACTGCAGTTCGGTAACTATCCCATATGCCATAAAAATATATTGGAATATATAAGAGCATCCATCGAGGTTCCAATACTTCTTTTGCCAACTCAAATTGACCAGTAAACGAATAGATTATTGCCAAGTTTATATGAGCGTTAACATTAATGACAATTTCCCATATAAATAATGTCAGACCTCTAAGATATTTTGAAAGGAGTAGATGACCGAATCCTGGAAAAGCTGCAGACCACCAAGCAATGATTAATGGGTTTCTTAAATGGATTTGAGTGGTACCGAATTGACTGACTAAAGCTTGATATCGCCTGGTTTTGTGAACACTTTTGTAAGGTTGCATAGCTTTCCCTTCATGAATAAACTTTAGTACTCATTATGCACAAATAAAACGGCATTATACTTTTATTTACAAAGATTATAATATTTAAAATCAGCTAGTATAACTTCATTTTTTGTGGGAGCACAAAAAATCCAGTAACTATAGTAGCTACTGGATTTATTATTTATCAATTCAATTATAGTTAATTTCTGAATGGTTTAATGAAATTTCTTCTTGCACCTTTTGAAACGCGTCTTCAACATCCATAGCTTTGATTATAATTTTTTGGTGCTCTAGATATTGATTACTTGAATGTTCATATTTCGGATCATAATAATATTCAAGTAAAAGCTTGGTTGCAGATGCAAAATCACTACTTTCCAAATCCGCCTCAATTTGTTTTGCAATTGGTGTATGAATATGTTTCTTAATCAACTGGAATGACTCTTTAAATAGCTGTGGGAATTCCCACGGCTGATACTCTTCTAAAATGTTTTGGACCCTTACTTCAATAGGAAGATTGATAAACAACTGCTGCCCTTTTTCTTTTTTTTCATTTAGAAAATCAGGTAAACAGACTTTCCCAATCCGTTTACTTTCCCCTTCTATGACTACATAAGGTCTATCTTGATAACGGACTATTTCATGAAGAAGAAGAGAATCGAATTTTTTTTGATTGCTCGGCTCAAGACCAATTTGTCCAAAGATAGACCCTCTATGTCCTGCCATTCCCTCAAGGTCGATGATTGGATAGCCCTTCTGAGATAATAGCTTTAAAATAGCCGTTTTACCCGACCCGGTATAGCCATTTAAGACGAATAGTTTCGGCATGAATTCTTGCTTTTCTAATTCATTTACTACCCATTGTCGATATGTACGGACTCCACCAGTTAATCGTTTTGCGTTGATTCCCATCAAATCGAGCACAGTTGCTGCTGTTTTGCTGCGCATACCCCCGCGCCAACAAAAAACTGTGATTGGCGTTTCGATTTGTTTAAATGCGGCAATAAATGCGGGCAACTTCTGAGAAAAAATAGCTAGTCCTCTTTCTTTTGCCTCTTCCGTACCTACTTGTTTGTATATCGTTCCAATCTCTGCACGCTCTTCATTATTAAAGACAGGTATATTAATACTCCCAGGGATTGTTGCTTCTTTAAATTCCTTAGGGGAGCGAACATCGATTAATGTGTTTGCTTCTTTTTTTTGTGATGTAAATAAATCAGGTAATGTAATATCACGATACAACGTTTTCACCTTCTAAACTAAGATTAAACACACTATTTTACAATAATGCATCCTATATTCTCTTCAATAACCTCACCTATAATTCGAGCATCGACACCTTTTTCTTGTAGTTCCTTAACGAATAGCTCTGCTTCATCACTCGCAACTGAAATTAACAGTCCACCAGATGTGACAGCATCACATAAAATCCAACGGTCAATTTGATCCATTGATTCAGGGTAGGTAACAACATCTGCTAAATGTAAGAAGTTGTTTTTCGTTCCACCAGGCACTGATCCAGCTTCAGCAAGCTCTTTCACGCGAGGTAAAATTGGTACTTGATCATAATAGATGCCTAGACCCACTCCACTCCCTTTAGCCATCTCAGATGCATGTCCAAGTAACCCGAAGCCGGTGACATCAGTTGCGGCATGAACATTATAAGTCGCCATTACTTCGGCAGCAGTCTTATTAAGTGTGGTCATAACTTTGGTGACCTGTGTAATTTCTTCCTCAGACAACAAATTGTTTTTAAGCGAAGTCGTACATATTCCAACACCAATCGGTTTTGTTAAAATCAGTTGATCACCAGGCTTTGCACCGGCATTCGTCCTAATTTTGTCTGGATGTACCACACCTGTTACAGCAAGACCGAATTTCGGTTCCTTGTCATCAATCGAATGACCTCCAACCAGGGTGACTCCTGCTTCTCTTAATTTGTCGCCAGCTCCTCGTAAGATGTCAGCTAAAATTCCTTTATCTAAAGTTGAAATTGGAAATGCAACGATGTTAAGTGCAGTTATCGGCGTTCCACCCATTGCGTATACATCACTTATAGCATTCGTAGCTGCAATTTGTCCGAAATCATATGGATCATCAACAATTGGAGTGAAAAAGTCAACCGTTTGAACGATTGCTGTTGTGTCATTTATCCGATACACGCCCGCATCGTCACTCGTATCAATCCCAACAAGTAAATTCGGGTCAAAAATAGCAGGTGGTAACGTACGCAAAACTTGCTCTAAATCTGCTGGGCCTATTTTACACCCACAGCCGCCTTTTGAAGAAAGGGAAGTTAACTTTACTGGATCGTATTTTTTCATTCTAGTCACCCTTTCATTATCGTTTATATATGGTTTATTTTAGCATACGAGCAATGCATTCTATCATTGATTAGTTTAGTAAATTGAAGGGTTACCTATTATTGTGAGAACTTAAATTTTTCAAAATCTCATTTTTAAAAATCACGTACATTATTACTTCATTTTGAACCATCTTAAAGAGGAATAAAAAATAGTTGAGAGGAGTTTTTCTATGGGAAAAGATAATAAAAAAGGAGCTAGTAAAAATGCTGGTTCTTTACCTCAAATACCAAATAACCAGCAAATAAAGTCCGCTAATACGAAAGAAGAAATATCTTTAGAGTTAGCTGAGCTAGGTAATTTGAATCCAACACATGAACCAATGACTTCAAATCATCGGAAAAAGAGTGAAGTAGAAAAAACATACTAATCTAGAGAATTTCAGGCTCAGGCACAATATTAATTTGTGTCTGGGCCTGAACGGTACATATATTAACTTCTCTTTTTTTATTGTGAAGGTTTAGCCGAGTAGTGTAGCAAGCCAAAAGTATAATGGAATTCCAAGAATTAAATTAAATGGAAGGGTTAATCCTAAGGCCGAACCTAAAGATAACCCTGAATTCGCTTTTGGTATGGCTTGTTCAATAGCTGCAGGCGCAGCTATATAAGAAGCACTTCCTGTTAAAACTGCTAAAATCGTTGACCCACCCACAGACAAGCCAATAATGCTGCCTGTTAGAACACCTATACCTCCTCCAATAAGAGGTAAAATAAAGGCAAATAAAAAGGACACTAATTTAATATTTTTCATTTTATTCATACTTATAGTGGCAACCATTCCCATATGTAATAGGAAAACACAAAGTATCCCATAAAATAAATCCCCAAATAACGGTTGTATTTTAACTAAACCATCCTTATGAGCAACTAAGCCAATAAAAATCCCACCTAATAATAGGAAGATACTTTTTCCGAAAAATGCTTCTTTTATGACATGCTTAATACTGGCATCAGGATTTGTATTCTTCTCACCTTGCTTACTAACATGTAGTTTATAAATGATAATAGCCAAAATGATTGCCGGTCCCTCCATAATAACAAGAACAGCAGACATGTAAGACTCGTATTCTACCCCGAATTTATCAAGAAAGGCTAGTCCAGCAATAAATGTTACAGCACTAACCGAGCCATAATGGGCTGCTATAGCAATAGAATCAACAAAGGAATATTTAAATACTTTATATAAAATTAAAAGAGAAATGAATAGCATTATTATACTTAAGAAAACTGCAGCAATGATGGTTGGGATCATTTCTCCAAAAGAAACATTTCTTAGTTCTACTCCTCCCTTAATACCAATAGTAAAGAGAATAATCATCGTATACCCAGTATACAGTGCTGTTGGCACCTTTAAATCAGAGTTTACAAGAACTGCGATTATTCCTAAGAGAAAAAATAATATCATCGGTGATAGTAAATTTGCGTAAGCAATTTCAATTATTTGTTCCACTAATTTCTCCTCCTTTAATAAATAAACTTCTATATTCAGTGCTATGAGAGTTGAATTTGACTTCTCTTTACACTTCACCAACTTGTCAATCCTGGATGATTCAAACTATTCCATGAAATGAGCAGCTTAAATCATTATAATCTAATGATTTATTAATTGAACTACTTATTATTATAGATTTGAATATAACTTTTAGACTAACTCCAATACCACAGTATTATTTCCTTATTCTCCTACAAATTTTTGTATAATAATTTCTATTTGTCCCTTTTATCCATTCGAAATTTTACAGACGAATGATATTCAAGTATTATTTCACAACAAAAATCCAACAACTAAATTAGCTGTTGGAATGGAAATAGTTTTCAGTCAATTTAATAGTCATTCAAGTTTAAAATTATGGTTGATTAATCAATTATTTAACATAGCGTTGCATAAATAATTTAGAACATTGTCAAATTTTCATTTGGCTTTGTATTAGAATTATATTCAAAATTTCAGGTGATTGTTCAGTTTTTTTGTAGACATAAAACTCCCATAGCATTTTAAAGAATTCTTCTTAAGTGCCACAATCACCTTTTTTATAGTGCTCACTTTTAACGATATAACGTTTGATAGCTTTTAATATCGATAGGAGTTGACCATTTTTTTAAAAATTGCACGGCGCAACTTCGTCCTTTTTCCAACAAAGCTTCTTTCATTTCTTGCGTAAGATCAAACTGAGTTGCATTATAATCATCAACTGGAATAAAAATAATATTTTTTTCATGTTTTCGAGAAATATATTTTTCGTCATGTGCGTTTTTCATCGTAGAAAAAAGTGCTTCGAATAAGTTTAGAGCATTGTCAATTTTATGCCCATGAGATTCTTCATGGCCACGACTAATTTTTAAACCCAAAACGGGTCGTTGTCTATGCCCATCTTGTTCGTCAAATAACCACATTGGAAAGTTACTCAATACTCCACCATCTACAACAATAGTCTCACCAAAACCCACTTTCAATTTAACGGGTTCAAAGAAAAATGGAATTCCACAACTCATACGTAAAGCACGAGCAAGGGGAAAGGTTTCTGCTGATATCCCATATTGGGCTAAATCATCAGGAAGAACCATCATCTTTCCGTTTGTTAAATCAGAAGCAATAATTTTTAACTTTCCATCCGGTAAATCGCCAAAAGTATAGACCCCTTTTACTGCCAACTTTTCCATGAACCAGTTCTCTAGTGCTTTGCCTTGGTATAAGCCCATTCGGAAGTAAAGAAGAAACCATTTCATTATCGGTAAAGGAATGATTGTCTTACGAGGATCAAGAAGCTCTTGAAAATCTTGACCTTCAAGCATTGCTTCTATTTCCTTACCTGAATACCCAGCTGCAATGAAACAAGCAAGAATTGCCCCAGCACTTGTTCCAGCTAAACGATGAAAGGAATACCCCTTTTCTTCCAAAACTTGATATGCCCCCACTAACGCAAAATCTTTCAAACCTCCACCTGAAAATACGCCATCAATTAACATATATGCCGCCCTCCCTTTTTCTTATCGTTGTTACACTGTAAGAAAAAATAAGGGAAAGTAGAACTTGCTTTCACACTAAGTCGCTTTAGTTTTCTGGGTAGTTTAGGATATCGTCGACGAAAGAATGGATACTATCTGTAGTATAAGCATACATACAAAGGAGATGCGTTCATTCTACTATGAACGCATCTTTAATCGTATTTACATTATGAATGCTGGTTAGTGAAACATTTACGCTAAGAGTCGATGGAAGCTAATCGCTTTTTTTTAGAAGACGGACGATTTCTACTAGTTTTAACCTGAAAGTAGGTTTTTGCCAAACTATTCCGTGTCTCGGACCATCAAAAAGAGTTGGTACTAGTGTCGAGCGATGGCTCAGTTGTAATTAATGGCTCTCACGTTGTAATTTTAGAAGTTGACGTTGTAAAAATCGTTATCCACGTTGTAATAGTGAAATTTTAGGAGCTTAATTTTCTCCCTGGGATATGAAATAGAATAGACACGGGCCAATCATGCTACTGTTTGGATATATCTTTTTGGTTTACTCAATTGTAAAGTCTAATTAACAATGATAAATGATAAATAATATTAATTTCAAAAAAAAAACACCAATATAAAATTGATGTTTTTCCACAATTCATTCCTATTATTTTCTGCGACTACGATTAACTTTTCGTTTTTTGGACTTAATTATATTAACGTCTTTTTGTTTGGCTTGTGCAGCTGTTTTAATATCCATATCTTCTGCAAATTCAGTTTGTAAATTCCCTTTGTATTGACGTTCTTCTCGAGATGGATCATTTTTATTTCGTTTTTCGGACTTAATCATATTAACGTCTTTCTCTTTGGCTTGTGCAGCTGTTTTAATATCCATATCTTCTGCAAATTCAGTTTGTAAATTCCCTTTGTATTGACGTTTTTCTCGAGATGGATCATTTTCATTTCGTTTTTCGGACTTAATCATATTAACGTCTTTCTCTTTGGCTTGTGCAGCTGTTTTAATATCCATATCTTCTGCAAATTCAGTTTGTAAATTCCCTTTGTATTGACGTTTGTTTTCTTCTCGAGATGGCTCATGTTCATCATCAAATTTTCGTTCCATATACGGATGGAAAAACATCTCACCAACTGTGATGATAATAGCAGCTATTAATGAAATTGTGCCTAAATTAGCGAGTGGATAAAAAATTGAACCCACTATCCAAATTACAGCCCATGCAACTACCAAATCAGAAATCAATGCAAAAACATTGCCAATTCGAGGTAAAATATACACGTCCAAGACATATGCAAACCCTGTTAAGAAGACACTTGTAATTAAAATATTTGTAAAGGAAATCCCGTAAAACCATCCTAAAACAATCCATAAAACAGCTGTTATCATGATGAATTTAATCAATAATGCCTTTGTAAACAATTGATCTTCAACTCCTTTTTTTATTTTCAAATCATCATTTATCTTAACCACTAATCTGTTTTCAATCCCTTTTTATTAAACCTTAAAAAATCCACTTTACTCCAAATTCATACACTTAATTACATGAATTTATTGATATATAATGCTAGTGCTTTGATTAAATGTAATACAAATAGTTTTTACAAACTTGGGAACACTAAGTATTGAAGGATTTTTATTAAAATGAAGGAGGGAATATTAATGTCTACTATTAAACCGATACCGAATGATTCAGCTGATAATGCAGAAAGGCTTAAGAAAACGATAAATAATAAGGAAGCAGCAGAAGCAGCCATGGAATTTGCAGATGGTAAAGAACTTGCTGCAATCAAAGAAAAAAATGCTCGACGTGAAGAGAGTATTGAAGGTTTACGAAGTGAAATACTCGAAGAAGGTAAATCACGAATAAACGGGTATCTATAAAAAAAGACATGATTATCTTCTTAGAAATTTAAGTTGAGTATATTTAGTAAAAGATAATTGCATGGATATAAACACAAAAATTAGGAAAAGATAAAAGATGGAAAGAAAAATAAAATATAAAGGGGCGGTAAGCGCATGTCCATGGAATGGTTTAACAGAGTGTCTGGTGAGCTTCAAGATAATCTGAAATCGATTTGTGAAAAATATGACCAGACCGGTCATATGACTATCGATCAGAGTGCAAAACATCCAAGAATAGAATTTTTTATTGAGAAGGATGATGACGATAGAGATTACTTTTGCACGCTCCTCTTTGATCCGCATAACGAAGAGTTTTATGTAGAAAGTTTTGATTTGGATTTTGAACAGCCAGCAAGAATTATTCTTGCGGATATTGAAGATGTAATTGACGCTGTTCATGAAAGCTTTCATACCTTTATGAATGATGAGAGTGAAGTGTATTTTGTTGATGAGATTGATCATAAAGAGGATTACCTTTTAGAGGATGAAGAAGGAGAATTCTACATCGGTGAAGTTTTAGATGAGGAAGATACCCTTGAAGAAATTACAGTTGACTGGGAAACACCTGAAGTCACTGCATTCCAGATTGCGGATGAAGTTGAAGTAACCTATCAATTTGGGTTAGATAGCACAAACGGTAATGGAGTTCTCCGAAGGGTCAACCGAATCTGGACAGATGAAGCGGAGCTTTACGAAGATGAAAGTACTTTTACCTTTACAAAAGAAGAAGCAAGCACAATTATTGCCATGATTGCGAGCCATATGGATACTATAACTGGATACAATGATCATTTGATTCAGTAGTGAAATTCGAGCATAATTACTAGGTAATTTAAATTTAACAAAAACAGGTTAGGTTATCATGTTCCTACAAATCCTCTTTAAGCAGAGAAGTTGTTCGTTCAATGAATTAATTTTTTGATAAGAAATCTTTGGATTGCAAATAAAAAATCGTTCTTTCTAAATGTAGATGCGGGTATTCTCATTTACAAGAAAGGACGATTTTTTTTATTTATTTTTAATGCTATGTTGTATAATACTGTTGATTTTTATTTTTAAACAGTTAAATGATTGTAATGAACGAAGGCTAAAGAACGCCACTTCACGAGGTAAAGTCTTCGTGACCAACCTCCTGTTTTCCTGAGTAGGATTACGCACCGCCCGCTTGTTTCTGCATCGCTCAGCTTAGGTTCGAAAAATCAAAGTACGTTGTTGAGGAAATCATCTGAGTTTTTTAACAGACCCATAATATGAAAAGAGGGCCTGGCATAAAAGTCATTAAATTGACTTTTGGGACTCCCCCTTCTTTTCCTATTTCAACAGATTTTTTAGATACCGATCTTGGCTTATATAAAGTCACATAATCTACCTATAGAATTATTCGTTTAGCATTGGCATATGAATTCCTTTTTTCTCTACGGTATCAATTGCTAATTCATAACCGGCATCAGCGTGTCGAACTACTCCCATTCCAGGATCTGTCGTTAACACTCTCTCAATACGCTTCCCTGCCTCTTCTGTACCATCAGCTACAACAACCATTCCTGCATGAATAGAGTAACCCATTCCTACTCCACCACCATGGTGAAGAGAAACCCAACTAGCTCCTGCAGCCGTATTTACTAATGCGTTTAAAATTGGCCAATCAGCAATTGCATCACTGCCATCTTTCATTGCTTCCGTTTCTCGGTTCGGTGATGCAACAGAGCCTGCATCTAAATGGTCACGCCCTATAACAATAGGAGCTGATAATTCACCAGAAGCAACCATGTCATTAATAATTTTTCCAAAGCGTGCTCTTTCCCCATAACCTAACCAACAAATACGTGCAGGAAGTCCTTGGAAAGCAATTCGTTCTTGCGCCATTTTAATCCATTTACATAAGTTTTCATTGTATGAAAACTCTCTTAAAATCACTTCGTCTGTTTTTCTAATATCTTCAGGATCTCCTGATAAAGCAACCCATCTAAAAGGTCCTTTCCCCTCGCAAAATTGTGGTCTAATATACGCTGGTACGAACCCTGGGAAATTAAATGCATCCGTTACTCCTTCATCAAAAGCTACTTGGCGAATATTATTACCATAATCAAATGCAATAGACCCTTTTTCCTGCATCGTTAAAATCGCTTTCACATGTATAGCCATTCCTTCTTTTGCACGACGAACATATTCTTTCGGATTCGATTGACGGAGCTCGTCCCCTTTTGCAAGACTAAGACCTATAGGTAGATAACCATTTAGTGGATCATGGGCAGAGGTTTGATCAGTAATAATTTCTGGAATAAAGTTTCTACCAATCATTTCAGGTAAAATTTCAGCTGCATTCCCTAAAAGTCCAATGGAAAGAGGGCGACCTTCATCTTTCGCTTCTTCAGCTAACTTTATCGCTTCATCCAATGAATCTATTAGGACATCACAGTATCTAGTCTCAATCCGTTTTTCGATTCTTGAACGATCTACATCGATTCCAATCACCACTCCGTCATTCATTGTTACAGCTAGTGGTTGTGCACCACCCATACCACCTAACCCCGCTGTAACAGTAATTGTTCCTTTAAGACTTCCTCCAAAATGTTGTCTAGCACATTCCGCAAAAGTCTCATATGTTCCTTGAACAATTCCTTGACTTCCAATATAAATCCAGCTCCCCGCTGTCATCTGACCATACATAATCAACCCTTTTTTATCTAATTCATGAAATACATCCCAATTCGCCCATGCTGGGACAATATTTGAGTTCGCTAATAGCACTCTTGGTGAATCCTTATGGGTACGGAATACAGCAACTGGTTTTCCGGATTGAATTAGGAGTGTTTCATCATCTTCTAAGTTTTTTAATGACTCAATAATTTTGTCATATGACTCCCAATTTCTAGCCGCTTTACCAATCCCACCGTAAACAACTAGTTTATCAGGGTACTCTGCAACCTCAGGATCTAAGTTATTCATAAGCATCCGAAGTACTGCTTCTTGTACCCATCCTTTTGTTTGTAATTTTGTTCCGTGTGGTGCTTTAATTTCTCTACCTACTATTTTTGTCATTGTGTTCTCCTTATAAATAATTTTTTTAGTAGTATTAATCCTGAAAATTCAGATAATTAAATTTAAGTGCTTCTTTTAAAAAAGGAGTATATTAGCAATTGCGAATTAAGAAAGGTTTTACACCTAGTAATTTATTTTTGATTACTAGGTTTGTTTAACAAATAAATGTTAATTTTTTGTCTGTTCTAAGTATTTTTTTGTTTTCCATTGTTTAGGAGATTCCCCACTAATAGCTTTAAATACTCTGCTAAAATAATTAGGGTCCTGGTAACCAATTAATGATGCTATTTCAGATATTGTATAATCACCTTCCATTAATAGCTCTTTTGCTCTCTTTATTCTTAGATTCGTTAAATACTCAACAAAAGTCATATTCATAACCTTTTTAAAAAGATGACTAAAATAATACGGACTTCTTTTAACAAATTCAGCTATTTCTTCAAGTGTAATACCGCGCACATAATTTTCATGTATATAATCTAAAGCTTTTTCAATAACAATATGTTGAAATGAGTTAGCATCGACATCTGCAAGTTCAATTAAGAATTGCTTTATTTTAGGTAATACTTCTTCGATTGTCTCACTATTGATAACACTTTCACTTTGTTTTAAAAAGAATTTGAAATGATCTTTCTCATTTTTTATGAATAGATTCGATATTTGAGAAAGGATATATAACAAGGTAATTTTATAGTATAAAGGTGAAACACCTGTTTCTTTCATGACCTTTAGATTGTTTTCAAGTTGAGAGAAAATAAATGGAAGGTTTTCTTTTGTAAGTTCATCCCCTAAGGGTAGAAGCTCTATCTCATCAATAATATTATCATTAAATAATTGCGGATGATCAGCATAGTGAATGACCTTTCCCTGAGAAAAATAATATTCTAAATCTATTAACCTTTTTGCTTCATTATAAGAATGATATAAGTGCATAGGATCTTTATATTCATTTCCACATGCAATGTACAGGGTACAGCCTGTTTCTTTGTTCATCCAATCAAAAAGTTCATAACTTATTTTTTTTACATTCCTTAAAGTTTCTTGCTTTTGTTCACCTTTTTTAGGAGAATATAAAACAACAAATTTATCGTAATTCTTTATTGTAATCAATGAATATTGAGCACAGAACTCTTCTACTTTATTGTAGATGGTTGTCATTAATTGTTTCTTCCAGTGGTCACTTTTATTTTTTGTCATTTCACGTAGATAACTAATCTTACAAACTATTACGACACTAGGTAATATTCGACAACCTAACAAGTTTGCTTGATCCCATACTTCTTTCACATGTGTAACATGACCATAGATAAGATTATTAACCCATTGTTTTTTTACCAGTGACAAATCCAGTTTAAGATCACTGTCACTTCCCTCATTAGCACTCCTTTTACTATCAGAACTTACTTTTAGAATCACATCCATAATAGTCTTTATGGCTAATGGTTTTATAAAAATACGATATATCCCACTTTCGAGACATTTAACCGCCAAGTCAAAATCTTTTTTGTCAGAAATAGCAACTACAGTAGTATGATTTGTAAGTTTTTTGAAGTGTTTCCACTCATCGTCTATTAGCATTTCAATTTCGATGATTACTAAATGGTACTGGTAAGTTTCAATTGAAGAAAAGAACTCTGATGTCGATTGAACTTCTGTATACTGCTCAATCTCACAACCAGAGCTAGCCAACATCCATTTTATTCCATTCCTATGGAAATCACTTCTTTCAGCAACTAAAATATTCAACTTATCACCCCTTACGACTACTTCAAGCCAAGCTTCAATTCCTTTGCTTTTTGAATAGCTATATCATAACCAGCATCAGCATATCGAATAATACCTATACCTACGTCCCCTGTAAAAATTCTCGGAATTTTCTCATGAACCATACGACTACCATCTACTACTAGGCTCATACCCGCATGTAACGAGTAACCAATTCCAACTCCTCCGCCATGATGAAAACTGACAAACGTAGCTCCATTAGCTGTATTTAGTAAAGCATTCAAGATTGGCCAATCTCCGATAACGTCACTTCCATCTTTCATATCTTCCGTTTCACGCATAGGTGAAGCCATAGAGCCTGCATCCATGTGATCGCGAGTAAACACAATAGGAGCCAGTATGATTCCTTCTGCAACTAATTCATTTACTTTTTCGGCAATCCAAATACGATCCTCCGCTTTCATCCAGCATGTTCTCGCTGGAAGACCTTGAAAACGAATATTAGCTTGTGCATATTCAATCCATTTCTTTATTTTTTCATTATCTGAAAAATGATTTTTGACAATATCATCAATTTTATAAATATCACTCGGATCTCCCGATAAAGCTACCCACCTAAATGGACTATAGCCTTCACATTGAAGGTTTCGAATGTAAGCTGGGATAAAACTCGGAAATGAAAGTGCCTCTTCATAACCTGCAGAATTCGCTTGCTGACGAATGCTATTTCCATAATCAAATACAACTGAACCTCTTTTTTTAAATTCTACCATTGATGTTACATGACGAATTATGGTTTCCTTGGCATCCCTCAAGTACATTTCAGGTACTTGTTCCCTAATCCGTTTAGCGTGCTCAAGTGTATAATCAGCTGGAATGTATCCATCTAGAAGATTATGTGCTGACGTTTGATCTGTTACGATATCAGGAATAACATTCCGATGAACAAGCTCCTGATAAACTTCAGCTGCATTACCAAGTAATGCCACGCTCAGTGTAATATTATTCTCAATGGCTACTTTCACATAATTTAGCGCTTCGTCTAAACTATCAGTAGAAACATCACAAATATTATACTTTACACTTCTTTCAATTTTATTAAAATCTATCTCTACGATTAGAGAGACGCCATCATTCATCTTTATTGCAGTCGGTTGAGCACTTCCCATTCCTCCAAGTCCACTAGTTAAAATCCATTTCCCTTTTAACGTTCCACTAAAGTGGTCTTTAGCCAAAACATTAAATGTTTCATATGTTCCTTGAAGGACCCCTTGTGAACCTATATAAGACCAAGAACTAGCAGTTGATTGCCCATACATCGTTAGCCCGCTTTTTTCTAATTGACGAAATTCATCCCAGTTTGCAAATGCTGGAACAAGGACTGAGTTGACAGCAATAACTCTTGGTGAATGCTCAAAGCTTTTAAATACTGCAACAGGTTTCCCTGACTGAATGAGAAGAGTTTCATCACTTTTCAGCTTTTTTAACGTCGATATAATCCCCCTTACGGATTCCTGGTTTCTAGCAGCCTTACCAGTTCCATAAACAACTAAGTTATCTGGATCCTCTGCTACGTCCGAATCGATTGTATTTAAAAACATTCTAAGAATTCCTTCTACTTGCCAATCATTACATTGTAAACCTTCGGAAAAATATTGATGATGAACTAAAGGCTCCATATGATTATCCTCTCCATTCATAACACTATAATGTTCCTATCTCTTTTTCTATTAAGTTAATCCAACTATTGCCTTCCACAATTTGTTTCATTTTTTCTAAGTCTGGATAAAAGACACGATCTTCATCCCATGCTGGAATTTGCTCTCTAATTAACTTATAGATTAGTGAACTTCCAACACCAAATTGTAAAGGATGATGGAATTCAAACGCTTGAGCAGAAGTTAATAATTCAATTGATATTACTTTTTGAACATTTCGTATAACTTGGTTTGCTTTGAGTGCCGCAGGCGTTCCCATACTTACATGATCCTCTTGATAAGCAGACATTGGTATGGAGTCCACAGAAATAGGATGAGATAACACTTTATTTTCAGCTACTAAAGAAGCTGCAACATATTGTGGTATCATAAATCCTGTATTTAACCCTGGATTTTTCACTAAAAAGGCAGGTAATTCACTCACATGTGGATTAACTAAGCGATCAATTCTTCGTTCAGAAATGCTCCCTAGCTCTGAGACCGCAATTGCTAACATGTCCATTGTTTGTGCAATTGGTTCGCCATGTGCATTACAAGATGAAAGCGAGATTCCGCCTTCTGCTGTTTCAAAAATCAGTGGGTTGTCTGTTGCTGAATTTAATTCGATTGAAATGATTTCTATCGCATGGTCAATCTTATCGCGACTAGCACCATGAACCTGTGGCATCGCTCTAAGACTTAGGGCATCTTGAACTCGATAGTCTTTGTATAATTCTGCTATGTCACTACCTTCTATTAATCGCAGTAGGTTATTAGCAACTTGACATTGTCCTTTATAAGGACGTAGCTCATTAACTCGTTTATCAAATGCATATCTCGTTCCCTTAAGAGCTTCAAAACTCATCGCCCCTGATATGTCTGACCACTTTGCTAGTTGCAATGCATCATAAATAACTAAAGAGCTTATTCCAGTCATGCATACAGTGCCATTGACTAATGAGAGTCCCTCTTTAGCCTCTAAAGTAATTGTCTGGATTCCCGCTTTTCCCATTGCTTCTTTTCCTAAAATAAGTTGACCATCATAGTACGCTTGTCCTAATCCAATTAGAACAAGCGAGATATGAGCCATATGAGTTAGATATCCGACTGAACCTTGTGAAGGGACATGCGGTGTCACTCCTAAATTGAGCATCTTCACAAGCGTTTCAACTGTTTCAACTCGTACCCCTGAATGTCCATGGCTAAAGTTTAAAATAGCCGAAAACATGATTGCTCGAACTTGGTCTTGAGGAATCGGATCTCCCATGCCGCACGCATGGCTCATAATAATTTTTTTAGACAGCTCTGATAACTTATCTGCAGGAACATTTACTTTGCAAAGTTCACCAAGTCCAGTCGTTATTCCGTATACAACGCGCTTTTCAACCACAAATTTTTCTACTAATAATCTACATTTATGAATTCTTACTTTTGTTTCTTTACTTAACTCTACTTCCACTCTGTTTCTTGCAACCGCTACTACATCTTCAATTTCTTTTCTACTACCGTCTATTAGAATTTCTTTAAACATACTCTTCATTACTGTCATCTTAATGTACCTCTAGAGCATGTTTTTCTTTTTTATTAGGACTTAAAAGTGCTTGAATTTGAGCAAAGTTGATTATGCCAATGACCTGGGTTCTTTCATCAACTACATACAATTGCTCAGTTCTTGACTTTAGCATCGCCGCTAATGCAGATTTAAGATCACTTGTATCAGAGATTGTTAGGGTGGAGTCGACTGTTATTGTCTCTGTCACTTTTTGCATTGCATCACTAATATTAATTAGACTAATTTGACGGATAATATCATCTCCACCAATTAAATCACGCACAAAATCATTTTTAGGCTTGGCAATAATATTTAAAGGTGTATCAAATTGAACGATATCTCCGTCTTTCATAATGACAATCTTATCTGCAAGCCTTAACGCTTCATCTACATCATGGGTAACAAACAGGATGGTCTTATGCAACTTTTTTTGAATATGAATCAATTCATCTTGTAGCTTTGTTCTTGTAATCGCATCAATGGCACCAAAGGGTTCATCCATTAGCATAATCGGTGGATCAGCAGCTAATGCACGTGCAAGTCCAATTCTTTGTTGTTCACCACCAGAAAGTTGACGAGGATATCTAGAACGATATACCTTTGGATCTAGGTGAACTAGTTCTAGTAATTCTTCTATTCGTTGAGCAATCTTTTTTTTATCCCATCCTAACATATCTGGAACAACTGCAATATTTTTTTCAACTGTCATATGTGGGAATAATCCACTTTGTTGAATAACATATCCTATTTTTCTTCTAAGCTCATTAACTGGTAGTTCTCTTGTGTCTGTATCATCTATAATAATTTGCCCTTTTGTTTGCGCATAAAGACGGTTGGTCATTTTAAGTAGCGTTGTTTTTCCACAACCAGAAGTTCCTAAAAAGACAATAAATTCACCTGAATTAACCTCAAGGTTCACATTATTTACCGCATTCTTTTCATTACCTGGATAAATTTTCATGACATCTTTAAATACAATCTTACTCATCATTATCCTCCTTTGAACAAAAAGGGAATCAAATTGATCCCCCTTTATATATTTAAATATCTTTAAAAAAAGTGCCTTACACGTTACTCAAAAAAGCCATTTTCCTCAAGGAATTCCTTTGCAATATCCGATGGTTCTTCTTTGTCTTCCCCATCAGCTTTCCAGTTTAATGAAGCCATTTTCTTATCATCTAATAATCCATTAATTTTATTAAGAATTTCCGCAATTTCAGGATTTTCTTCTACAATACTTTTACGCACTAAAGGTACTGCATGATATGGAGGCCAAAAGTTTTTATCATCTTCTAATGCCACTAAATCAAACCCAGCAATTTGCCCATCTGTACCGAATCCGATTGTAACATCCACTTCACCTGATGTAAGTGCCCGATATTTTAAACCAATCTCAAACAATTGTGTATTTTTAAATTCAAATCCACCATATGTTTTTTGTAAACCAGGTAATCCATCTGCCCGTTCTGAAAATTCTGGGATGAGTGCAAAGTTTAGCTCTGGTGCCTTCACAGCTAAATCAGACAATGTTTTTAGATTGTGCTTCTCAGCTATCTCTTTCGTTGCAACAACCACATAAGTGTTGTTAAAATTCGTTTTATCTAAAACCTCAATATTATCTTTTGCCAACCCATCTTTCACTTCTTGATAGACCGCATCTCCGTCTCCTGATGGTTCGCCATCTAAAATATCCATTAAAGCAGTACCTGTGTATTCCGGATAAAGGTCAATGTCCCCACTTTTTAAAGCTTCAAATGCCACTAGAGTACCACCAAGATTTAGTTTTCGTTCTACTGGATAACCTTCTGCTTCTAAAGCCTGAGAATAAATTTCACCTAAAATAAATTGTTCAGTAAAGTTTTTTGATCCTACACTTATAGTTGGCTTTCCATCCTCACTAGTTTTCGAACTAGAATCTGCCCCTCCACAACCAGTAACAAAAATAGAAATAATCAAAATGAAACTAAATAAACTAAGAATTTTCCGACTTTTCATTTTCTAAATCCTCCTTTTTTATAAACAATTAAGTAGTTGGCGGTGTTGTAAGTTTTTCAATACCACCCAAAATAAATTCTGCTGAAAGTGCAAGTAAGGCTACAGGAATTGCTCCTACTAGTAGCATGGATGCATTTGCTCCTGCAATCCCATTAATAATAAAGACGCCTAATCCACCACCTCCTATAAAGGCGGCTAGTGTAGCACTTGCAATAACTTCCACAGAAGCTGTTTTTATGCCCGTAATAATAACAGGAAGTGCTAAAGGGAGTTCCACTTTGCGAATAACTCTTGCTTTATCCATCCCCATTCCATAAGCTGCCTCTACTATATTTTTATCTACTTCCTTAACCGCAATAACGGTATTTATCAAAATAGGTGGACAAACCAGTAATGTTAAAGCAATTAATGATGGATAAAAACCAATTCCAACGAAAGGCATAAGTAACGCTAACACCGCTAAACTTGGGATGATTCTACCAATATTAACGACATTCATAATAATTAGAGATGCCTTTTCTGTTTTAGCTAGGAAAATCCCAAGTGGTACACAGATACTAATACCAATAGCAACTGCCACAGAACTCAAAATAAGATGAACTTTAACTGCCCCTAAAAAAATTTCCATATTATTTAAGATATAGGTGTAAGCTTGACTCACGATCACATCATTCACCCTCTTTCTATTAACCTTGCATGTTTAATTTTTTTTCAAGTAATCTAAATCCGATATCTGCAGAAACTGCTAAAAATGCGACTGCAATCGTTCCTGCAATAATTTTTTGCGAATGATCTTGATAAATACCTTCAAAGATCAATTCTCCCAATCCACCTGCGTTAATATAAGCTGCAATTGTAGCAATACCAATAATTGAAACCGTTGCTATTCTTATACCTGCAATAACTACGGGGAGGGCAAGAGGTATTTCAATTTTGAATAAAATTCTCCACTTACCCATTCCCATACCTTTTGCAGCCTCAATAATAGATGGTTCAATCCCTCTAATTGCTGCAACAATATTACGTACAAGTATCATTTGTGAATAAGCAACTAGTGCAATAAACGCTGACTTAAAACCTAACCCTATTAATGGAATCATTAAGGCAAACAACGCAATACTAGGAATTGTATAAATTACCCCTAATACCCCAATTACCGGTGTATAGAGCCTTTTATATCTAGATATTGTAATCCCCAACACTGTAGCGATGATGAGAGCTACAGATAATGAAAGTGATACAAGATACAGATGCTCGATGAACAACTTAAAGACTTTATCAAAGTTTGAAATAAGATAACTCAAATCCACACCTCCTTTTTAATATTTAGATTATTTAAATTATATTTTATTTGCTTTTTTGCCACACTAGATTTAAATTCGAATTAAAGCATTTTCTTGCTTTCTTGAAAACGCTTCCATTACTAGACTTACTTTTCTTGCTTTTACTAGACAAATTTGCTTTAGTAATAAAGAATCGTTTCTTTGAAATAATATTTATGAGTAGCAACAAGTTGCGCATCATGACATCCCGTCCAGCTCCAATATATTCGTGGCTATTCATCCTTCTTGTTCAAGCATACTCAACAAAAGTCATACCAAAGCGTTTTTAAAATTGCCGACGAGCAGTTGATGCATCTACAGATAATACTTTAAACCACTATCTTTCCATCCCTTTTGAGAATTCAATTATATGCCTCCAATAACTTCCTCACGATACCCGAATTTACAAACATAGCGATTTCAAATTCCCAATAACAATTGAATAAATAATATTTATTTTGACAATAATAAGGAGAAAAATTTAAGGAGCTGCATGATGTTATTATTTAAATATTTCAAGGATGATTCTGGTGAATATTTAGGAATCAGAGGTGAATACGAATACTTTGTGTTTATTCCTGTTACTACCAATAAAAAAGAGATAGTTACTTTATTTGACTACGCTGAGGAAAAAATCGAAGCTCATTATTTAGAAAATGAAGAAGAAATTCATCAAATGAAAATATATATGATGGAAGATCCACGTATAGTGAAAAGAATCCATGCAATAAAAAATTACCAAAAATATTATTCTATAAGCCATGATGAGTTTTTAGAGTCCTTTCCTGGTTGAACATGTAATTAAATACCTCAGATTTATTACTCAAATTAGCATTATTTTTAGTATTTCTATTTTTTATTAAGTTGTTATCAAAGAAAAATTTATTAAGAATAAATGACAATCAATAAACATCCACACAATACAAAAAAACGCCTCTCGGTATATTTCTACCAGAGGCGTTTTTTAAATCATTCTGAAGGACGTGTTGTTTGGTAAGAAAGTGAATCCCAAAATGATGTATCTTTCGATTCAATTGAACGGTCTGCAATTGCACGAACCGTTGCATCAAGAGTTGTAACGGTTTGTTTTATCAAATAGCCATTGCTCTTTTGCCCTAACACATATGATTCGTATTCATGATCGGACATTCCTCGCATTTCGAATAAGAGTGTTGAAATACCGTATTCTACGGCAATACCGTTTCTGCTGATTGTTTCAGCAGATCCTCCGTTGTATTTGCCAAGGTGGCCCCAACCTTTTTCATCGATGGCATCAAACACAACTGCACCGAGTTGTTTGGATTTTTGTACAACTTCCGGATCAGCATTTGGAGTTGTAGGATAAAGGATAGACCCAGAAACAAGCTTACCGTCCCTTTCACTCATTGCTCCTTGATGATGAAGATCAATCATGTAATCAATATTATATTTCTTCATAACATTATTATGCAGTGCTTTTGTTTCTGGTTGGATTTTAGTTATATGATCACGGTTCAAGTCTACTTCCGCTGCATTATAGCGAGTTAAATTCCTATCTCCCTTTGCGATATAATCATCAAGAGAGAAGTCCACATCACCCATAGCGCCATCTGCATTCAGCATAGGAACGATTAAGATATTAACCCCGTCTGTAACACCTTTCATCTTGTCTGTACCTAGATGCTTAATAAATTCAAGAGCACCTTCAGTTGTAAGCTGTTCATTTCCATGCTGCTGGGTTAAAAACAAAATCGTTGGATTTTTAGGGTTTTTTATATACTTCGCCAGATATAAATCCCTTCCCTTGATACTTTGGCCAATTACTTCAAGTTTCATATCCTGTTGTTTGACATCCTGTTTCTTTAGGTAGTCCGCCATTTCATCATAAGTATGGAGTATCGAAGTGTTAATCGTTTCATTCCCTCCATAAGTAGGACCATTTCCTACCGCGTTCGCAACGGGAGAACCGAAGGGCGATACGCTGAGCATCATCGCTCCAGCAATGGATAAAGTAAGTACGGTTTTCTTCATTTAATTTCCTCCTTGGTTTTCATCATATTGAATTATCAAAATATTGATAGTTTAGTTGGATGGTTTATTTGATGTAAGCGGAATATTATCGTAATCTTCAGGATTCAATGTTTCAATTGAACCATCAGCTACCGCTTCGATAATTCCAGTAAGGCCTCGTTCTACTGATTTTACAAGTTGCCCTTTTTCTTTATGCCCCATCATTTGAGTCTGTCCTCTTACTTCGAAAAGAACGGTTCCGCTTCCATTTAATGCATAACTACCAAGCGCGGTTCCTGGAAGGTCAAGTCCTTGGGAATAAAGAGAGATATTTGTGAATTTAGAGTTGCCGTAAGATTGTAGTTCATTGTAAGCGGCAACATTTAATTGTCTTGAATAATCATACCTATAGTTTTCCGCATATTCTGCGTATTTAGCACCTTCCGACGTATTTGGATCCGGAACAAACTGTGCGGATAAAGAAAGTGTTACTTTGTCAGCTGTACCTTCCACGTAATACATACCTTGGTGATGAAGATCTACGAAGACATCTACATTTCCGTACTCATCTTTTAGTGATTTGTATACATCACGAGCAGTCTGTGATTCTGGTGTAATGAACCAACCTGGCTTATTAGAAGCACCAGGAAAGTCTTGTGCTTCAGGAACATAATTTAGATTCGGATTGAAGTCACGATTTACGTCAAAACCAGGATTTTCCCCATAGTTATAACTTTGGCTGATACCTCGGTCCAAATAGTTCCATGATGGTGTCGCACCAGTCAGTTGTGGAAATTTGTCTAGGACTTCATCCCATGTCATACTGTTTCTGCGCTTATCAGCCTCAGAGGCATCTGGATTCATCATCGGCATAAAGACAAGTGTCAATTCCTCACGTATTTCTTGTGCTTGTTTCGAGTTAGTTGAAAGATTTTGCAATAAATTCAGGAGTGCTACCGTACCTGTTTTTTCATTCCCATGAATTTCACTTTGAACAAGAATAACTTTATCTCCAGTGCCGACCGTTGCTGTGTAAATATCCAAGCCATTGTGTGACTTTCCAGCCACTTCCACTTGAACAAGTCCTTTGCTCTTCTCTTCAATTTGACGGAGGGTTTTCTGTAATTCACTGTAGTTGACGAATCCAGAAATGGCATTCTCATGGTGATGTGTTTCAGGCTTGCTAACCATTTCAGCTGCATATACCGGTAATGTCAAACAAGTACATAAACCTAAAATACCTAATGTACTAACCCATTTCTTCTTCACATCATCCGCTCCTTTTGATTTTTATTTACCCTTAAATTATCTTAGTCCTTCTTAACCCCCCCTTTTACTAGTTTTTGTCATTGATTCCCAGACAGCATAGCAAAGAAAATTGCAGGAGTATATATTATTTAAATATTCAGTTCTTTTGTAATATGGATTTATAATCCAGTTAAAAATAGATATATCAAAAGGTATAGGAATAGATATATATTTCGACCCACAAAATTGTTTCATTCGTAGGCCGAAGTATTTAGTCGTTAGAACTACACTAATATGTGAAAAATAGCACTTATTACATGAACTTGAGAACACCTCTTTTGAAGGTTTTTTAATATATGAAGAATGAAATTAAATATTTATTTTCAAACCAAAACCAAATGATTCAGCTGATATTGTTGATATGCTCAATAAAATATCATTGAAGGTTTATGAAATGGAATAATTGAAGATATCAAATTAAGTTTAAACTAGTATTTTTAAACGTACTAACGAATCCGTATAAAATAATAATCAAAATTCTAACCTTAAATAGATGCAACAACTCCTATACAATATCTCAACAATTCATACAAAAGACACCTTCAATCATACTGATAGCAGATTAAAGGTGTCATTTTTATTTATACAATTATAGTGAATAATATAGGGGGATCCTAGGATGGGGAATTTTAATAGGAATCCAGCGACAGATTAGTTACTAAATTACTTTTTACCTCTAATTGTCAGGAATAATTTGATTGTTTTTTCTCAAACTTATTTTTTAATTCGAATGACAATTTTACCACGTGCATGATGTGTCTCACTTAATGCATGTGCTTCTTTAAGACCTTTTTCATTAAAGTCAAAAGTTTCACCAATCACCGCTTTTAGTTTGCCTGATTCGTACATGTCAGCTAAGTGCTGTAACTGTTCACCTTTTGGTTCCAGCCAAACAAATCCAGCGTCCACTTGATGTTTTTTCGCCTCTTCTTCTGTAGGCGGTTGCGCTATGGAAACTAGTTTGCCGTGTGGTCTTAATACTTTGTAGCTTTTTGTTTGAATCTCTCCACCCATTGAATCTAAAACGATATCAAAGTCATGAAGAATCTCACTAAAATCTTCTTTATTATAATCAATGACTCTAGCTGCACCTAACGACTTTACAAACTCTTCATTTTTGCCACTAGCTGTCGTTACCACGTAAGCACCGAATGATTTGGCAATTTGAATAGCAAAGTTTCCAACACCACCTGCTCCTGCATGAATCAAGACTTTATCATCTTTTTTAATTCCACTAAAATCCACTAAACACTGCCACGCTGTTAGACCTGCTAATGGGATGGCTGCCGCCTCATCAAAACTCATAGAAGCTGGCATATGAGCTAGTAAGTTTTCCTCTACCGCAACATATTCAGCATAGGTACCTTGTCTTGTAGTTGCGGGCCTAGCGAATACTCGGTCACCTACTTCAAAATTAGAAACATTCTTCCCCTTTTCGACAATGATTCCTGCTGCATCCCAACCAAGAATAATTGGAAATTCAAAAGGAAGCATCTCCTTCAAATAACCTGCACGCAGTTTCCAATCAATCGGATTAATCGATGTAGAATGAATTTCAAGAAGCACTTGATCATCTTGAATAATCGGTTGTGCAATTTCTCTTTCTTGGAGCATTTCTTTATCACCGTATTGATCTATAACAATGGCTTTCATATATATAACCTCCAGTGAATTTTTAGTAAGTTTTTAAATTCTATATTTCTTTACTTTCATAAACTTTCACATCTAAAGGACGTGCTAAATATTGTGGAGCCTTACCGACAAAGGAAATGTAATGATCACTTTTATTATGGCTCTCGACACCTGCTAAATCTGCCCATACTTCAACCATCGTATAGACATATTCATTTTCCGTATCTTTCATTAAATCATAAGAAAAGTTAGCACTTTCTGCTCTAGAACCTGTAATTAGTTGGCGAATTTCTTCTAAAAAGGCTTGTTCTTGGTCTGCTTGTAATTGAAATTTAGCGTGAATAATTATCATCGTATATGATCCTCTTTTCTATAGGTTGTTGGTTTAGTTCACTTTACTTCCACTCAGTAATGGACTCAATTGGCAGACGGACAGATTGGTATCCCATATCTTTCGCTTTCCCCATTGAAATAAGCATAACCGGATAGTATCGCTCTTTATCCATGTCAAAAGCTTCTGCTATTTTGTCTTTTTCATAGCCTCCGATTGGATTCGTGTCATAGCCGTAAGCTCGTGCTGCTAGCATCAACTGCATAGAAACTAAACCAGAATCGATTAAATTCATATCCTTTAGTTGTTCTGGTGTCATAGTGCTAATTAATCCTTTAATTGCTGGTAGCTGCATATCTCTTACTTCAGCTGACATATGCCCTTCAGCCACTGCTTGTCCATAAATTTCATCTACATAGTCTAGGCTTTTCATATCTGCAAATACAGCAATTACTGCAGCAGACGTTTCTACTTGAGTTTGATTGAATTTTGCTAAGGGAGCTAAAGTCGCTTTTCCTTGTGGGCTGTCAATGACAACAAAACGCCATGGTTGTAGATTTACAGAAGAAGGAGCAAGAGTGGCTTTTGTTAAAATTTCAGTCATTTCTAGTCGACTAATTTTTACGGTTGGGTCATAATTCCGAATAGATCGGCGTCCTGTCACGATTTCATTAAAGTCATTTATTAGTGTTTGGTTCATTTGTCATTCTCCTTTATAACTACTTTCATTTAGTTGATTACATGTAGCATTTATTAAGTAATTATCTAGTCGTTCGGATCAATATTCTTAACATTGTCCTGTATACGAATTAGCATTTCCAATAGGATTGAACGTTCCTCTTCCGCAAAGCCTGCTAATACTTTAGAAATGAATCGTTGTTTCTCATCCTGATAAGAAGCGATTCTTTCACGCCCTTCATCTGTAAGACGAACAAACGTAAATCGATTATCAGCGGGATTTTTGCGTCTCGAAACCATCCCCTTTTCTTCTAGCTGCTTTAAATGTCTAGTTACAGCAGCATGATCTATGTTCACTTCTTTTTGTAATGCTGTCTGACTAATTTCTTCCTTTTCAAACAACTTGTTCAAAAGATCTAACCGTGACTGACTAATGCCTGTACAGCGCTCAAACTTAGGACTCATTTGTTTACTTATCTCATATAATCGATAGACAATTTTTTCTTCTTTAGGACATGAGTTAGACAAAATATTGACTTCCTCTCAGGTAATTGATAGGTCAACCATTGACCCGTCAATTAATATATACCACTGGATCTAATAAATCAACTAATTGAATCGAGGATATATTACTATATTTTACACCCTGTGTAAGCTTGATCATGACCATGACGTTTTTAATGTATTTATGCATAAGAACCCCCACATTAATTGTTACAATTAATGTGGGGGTTCTTTATTTATAGGTAATCACTTTCAACATTGGGGCATGAATGATGCCTTCTGGATTTTTTAAAAGATGGACGTAGAGCAACTAAATTTATTTAAACCTACTTTCACTTTTATACAACAAAGGAATCCAGAGGCTTATTGGCTACTGGATTCCTTACTTCATATTTGATTATTTAGTATTATGACCAAGAACTTCTTCCCAGTTAATCGTGCCATCTTTAATTTGTTGACGCAGTTCTTTCGTCATCGAATCTTTTGGTGCGCCACCACCTGGCCAATCTCCAGCATGATATCCCCATTCAGGTCGATCTTGAGAGAGAACGAAGGCAGCAAGATTACTTGCTTCCTGGTCTGTCAAGGATTTCTCCTGACCTTTAGGCATATTGTTTTGAATATATCCTGCCATTCTTGAGAATCGAGCTATACCTGCACCGTCATTAAATGAACCTTCGCCCCATAAAGCTGGCCCAGTATTAGCTCCAATACCTGCACCATCCTGAGCATGGCAAGCAATACACGATTGTTGGAACATCGTTTCCCCAGCAGTTATATCTGGAATTGGCACTTCTTTCATATCATTCTGTCCTAGCCATGGAAGCTCAGCTCCAACGGGAATTCCTTCTGAAATGTATTTGAAATAAGCCACCATTGCATCCAAATCTTCGTCATCTTCAGCAAAAGCTTCACCATTCATACTTCTTACCATACACCCATTAATGCGTTCTTCTATCGTCACAATTTTGTCATTACGTGAAATATAATTCGGGTATTTCGCAGCTACTCCCACTAAAGGAGAAGAGTCTTGTTCTAACCCAGCCCCAGCATGACAGCTAGTACATGATAATTCGTTCACACGCTGTTGACCATCTTCTGCCGATGCAGTATCACCTCGTAACTGGTTTGATGTATCGTCCACCAACTCAAATCCTCTTAAAATTGCTTCACCCTGTGGTCCATCAGGAACATTCTCAAGTGAAGGAGGATTAAAAGTAACTTCTGAGGTTAATTCACCAGAAACAGTTTGCTGCACATTTTTAGTTGAGTTATTATCTGCTCTCTCTTTTTCATCTCCTAACTTATTACCTAAAGCACCAATAAAAATGAGTAATAAAATAAATAAAAAGCCCATTGTCAAAGATAAACCTCTACTCATATTTTGCACTTCCCCTCTCATGCTAATTCATTCACAACAACAACAGATTGATTATTATGTCTTTTTTCTATCTTCTAAATTATATACCCCTTACCCTATTTAATAAAGTCTTTATTTCCAATTTTTTCATATCAATACATGTTAAATATTTACAAATATTTCGGCAATTCATTATAATGAAAATATACTTGAATATTTCGTTAGAGGTTGAGATCAGATGATTAGACAAAAACAAGTGGCGATGATAAAACAAGGCCACTTGTTTAACCAATTCCAATTCAAAACTGAGAATGTTGCTCTGCATAGATTTTGCATAATTTATAGGTATACTTTTCTCATTAACTGAAGGAGTGACTTATTGATGAAAAATACGTATAGAAAATTATTACTTGTTCCAACTCTAGTACTTGCACTGAGTGCTTGCTCAGATTCAACTGCTGAAAAAGATGAGATGGATAATATGAATCATGAAAACACAGATATGGAATCTGGTTCCGAAGAAAATATGGATATGAATCACTCTGGATCTGGTAAAGTTCCTGAAGATCTGAAAGAGGAAGAAAACCCAACTTTTGAAGTGGGAAGCCAAGCGATTATCGAAGCAGATCACATGGAGGGTATGACGGGTGCCGAAGCTACAATTGTTCTTGCCGTTGATACTGCAGCCTATGCTGTATCGTATACCCCGACAACAGGTGGAGAAAAAGTCACCAATCACAAATGGGTTGTCCATGAAGAACTTGAAGATTCCGGTGATGAACCATTGAAAGCTGGAACCAAAGTTATCCTTAATGCTGATCATATGGAAGGGATGGATGGTGCAAAGGCTGAAATTGATTCAGCAGAACAAACGACGGTATATATGATTAATTACACTTCGACTACTAGCGGAGAAGAAGTGACCAATCATAAATGGGTAACTGAAAGTGAACTATCAACTAAATAAAGGACGACATAATAAAAATAGCTTATCCCTTTAATGGATAAGCTATTTTTATTTTAAAACTATAAAGTTGATAATTCACCAATTAGAACTCAATACCCTTGCCAATCTTTCGACTATATATGAACTTTACATGCTCTTACTGTTTCATATCGGTCCTGACTTTGGCAAATCTCCGAAATGATAGCTACCCCATCAGCACCAGCTTTAAGTGTTTCGTGAGCATTTTTTGTTGTAATACCACCAATTGCGACAAGTGGAAAATCTCGATACAAGCTTCTCGCGTGTTGCAAAAACGCAAGACCAGCAGGAGCTTTGGCATCAGATTTCGACTGTGTTTCATAAATTGCTCCAATTCCCACATAGTCTGCTCGACCTTTTACAGCCTGATCCAATTCTTCGACAGTATGCACTGAAACGCCCACGATTCTCCCTATAAAATTTTCGCGGATGTCCGTAAGTGATACATCCTCTTGTCCTACATGAACGCCATCTGCTTGGATCTTCAGGGCGAGTTCTACATCATCATTCACAATAAATGGAACGTTGTATGATTTACATAACTCTTGGCATTTACGAGCAAATTGTTCAAGTACTTTTCCTGTTAATGCCCCTTCGCCTTTTTCACGAAGTTGGAAAATAGTTATACCTGCTTTTAGTGCATCTTCCAACACATGTAATGGCTCTTCTATGCAGTTCTGTGTTCCCATGATGAAATAGCATGCTAGATCATTACGATTCAATGATGTTCACCTCACAAACACCTTTTGCTAGTTTATAGGCAAAATGATTTGTCGGTCCGTGTCCATGACCAATGTTTAGTGGGGTTTCAATGGCAAGCTGGACAAACTTTTTAGCTTCAATGATTGCCTCTTTTAAAGACCAACCTTGTCCTACAAATGCAGTAAGTGCTGCAGAGTAAGTACAGCCTGTTCCATGCGTATGTTTCGTTTCTATACGGGCAGATGCCATTTTAAACGTTGAACCGTCTGCAAAAAATACTGTATCTGTTGCAGTTCCTTGTTCATCTAAGTGGCCACCCTTCATAACCACGCACTTTACACCCATTGCTAATATTTTTTCAGCCGCTTTTTGCAAATCCATTTCAGACTTAATCTTAATACCACTAATCACTTCAGCTTCTGGAATATTTGGAGTTAATACCGTTGCAAGGGGTAAAAGCTTGGTCGTTAGTGCTTCCACTGCCTTATCTTGTAACAAGCTTGCTCCTCCTTTGGCAATCATCACAGGGTCAACGACAAGCAGAACGTCTTTTTCGCGCAAGCTATTAACTACTTCCTCAATAATTTGGGCTGAAAAAAGCATACCGGTCTTGACTGCCTTAACAGGTAAATCGTGAAAGACAACTTCGATTTGTTGCTTCACGAAATCTGCAGTTGAAGGAAAGACCCCATCAACACCTAGAGTATTTTGAGCTGTTAACGCAGTAATCACTGACGTACCGAACACGCTCAGCTCTTGAAATGTCTTTAAATCAGCCTGTATCCCAGCACCTCCACTACTATCTGAGCCAGCTATGGTCATTACAATATTCAATTATCTTCACCTCTAGATAATCGATGTAAAGAATTTAAGACTTCTATTTGGAATGAGCCAAGAAGTGGAGATAGAACCGCTTGTTCTGACACCTTTTTATAAACTTGTAGTACATCACGTAAGTTTAAAAGAGGTTCTCCTTCTAAAGTTAAGACTGCTGCACAAATTGCACTTAGTAAACAGCCTGTTCCTGTTACCTCGGTCATCTGAATGTGACCACCAGGTACCCAAAATCCATTATCACCATCAGTAACATAATCAGTAGCTCCTGTGACCACCACTAAACAATTCCATTTTTTGGATACATGAGCGGCAACTTTTGCAATGTCCATCTCACCTTCTCCACTGTCCACGCCTTTTACCTCCCATGAAACACCTGCAATAACAGCAAGTTCACCCACATTACAACGCAGTAAATCGAACCGAACACTTTCTAATAGTTCATTTATTACTTGTTGTCGAAACTTCGTCGCCCCAACTCCTACTGGATCTAATACGACAGGTGTTCCAAGCTTATTCGCTTTTTTCCCTGCTAGTAACATTGCTTCTTTCGTTCTTATATTGATCGTGCCAATATTAATTAAAAGAGCATTTGCAATCGCGACCATTTCTTCTACTTCTGTAACTTCATCAGCCATGACAGGTGACGCACCAATTGCAAGTAACCCATTCGCTGTAAAGTTAGCCACGACATAGTTCGTCATGCAATGTATCAGAGGCTTTTTTTTGCGAATTTGTTTAATAGGCATAGTTCTTCACCTCATCTTGCCAGTTTTCATTTGTCCAAGGCATTTCCCAAAATTTCCACTCGTAGTAGCAACTTCGTTCAAAATGAGCTTTGAACACAGTTTGTTTACCTGGATTTGCTTCTGCGTAACGATTCATCATCGTCTTTTGCAACTCGATTTTTTCTTTATAATCCGGTGAACTATACATCGCAATCCATTCTTCATATAGCTTAACGCCTGGTTTTGCATCTTTATACTTCTCCCCAATTTCTTGATATAACCATGGACAAGGGAACATGGCAGCAAACGCCTCTGCTACATCTCCGTTATTAGCGACATTGTACATATGTGATACGTAGTTATAAGCCGCTGGAGCCGGTTCAAAGTTAACTTCCTCTTTTTTTGTGATTCCTAATTCTTTATATACAGTTCTGTGTAACTCAAGCTCAGCCTCATTGATATGACGAGCCGTTTCTAAAAAGTAAGCAATATCTTCGTTCGTTTCAGCCTTTGTTGCTGCAATTGCTAGCACCTTCGTGTAATGCTTTAAATAATAAGCGTCTTGCATGATGTAAAACTTAAACTTATCAAGCGGCAGTGTCCCATCTACAAGTCCTTTTACAAATGGATGATTAAAACTTGCTTGCCAATAAAGATCGGTTTCTTTTCGTACTTCTTCACAAAATGTCATCATAAGTCCTCCTTTTTCGGATGGACGCAAGTGCAAAAAACGCTCCTTTGCACGTGGCACAAGAGCGTTGTAAATGAAACATTGCTCCCTACGTCAGTGTTAACTGTCAGGTTCCAAGGGTCAGGTTTTACCTTCTCAACTAAATAGTCCCCCCGCAATTAAAATATTGAATTAGCAAACAAAAAAGCCCTCCAAAATGGAGAGCTTCAGCACAAAAGAAATACGTCGAAACGCTATGTACTCTGCTCCCTACGTTCGTCTTAACGAACAGGTTCAAAGGGTCAGGTTTTAACCTTCTCAACGCAAATGCGTTCCCCTGCAACTATTTTAATTAATTTCATACTAGCATAATAGAGTGAAAGCGTAAAATGTAAAAGTAAGAAACAAGAAGACCTTTTATCAAGTAGAATATGATTAAATTCTTTTATTATTAATTATATTTGTCGAAACATTTCCTTTCAATTTACATAGACTTTAGAAAGGAGTGAATTGTTCGTATGCCCATGTTTAATAATGAGCGATTTATTAAAGCTGTCAACATACCTAACCCATTATATCAATCTTTACAGGGGAGATATTTTGTTGGACAAACTGAAACGATTCGTTTCGGAAAAGGAAAAAATGCTTGGGGAGGCTTAATTAACCCCTCTAATTCAGATGTAAATTTATTTGTAAATGCATTTACCATTACCAACCAATCTAATCAACCTTTTATTGCTGAAATTTGGTTTAATCCAAAACCTCCTGGAAAATCAATGATTTCGGATAAGGTGACATCTGCAAACACAACTCTTTCTCCACTTCCAAAGCCTGAAGTAAACATCGCTTTTGCAGAACTTGTTGAAGGATTTCCAAAGAAAGGGGTAAATTCATTTAAGCGAATTGTATCACCAAAAAGTACTTTGACGAGTGATGAAGATGGAAAATTCATTTTTTCATCCGGCGAATCATTTATTATTTTTTTAGTTTCACCAGATAATGAAATTGTTGAGGCAGATGTTGCATTCGGGTGGTTTGAAATAAGGGAATAGCAACATAAAAAAACTTAATAGATTTACTTAGTTAATTTTCTTATAGAACTAACGCATGCTCATATCTTGTATATCTATCTTGGATTTTGTACTTGTGGATGTATGGTTTACTTTATCGTTTCAATTAATGTTTTACTAACAGGTACTTTAGTAAAACAAAACAGTCAAAAAAAATGAGCTTGGAGATACATTTCCAAGCTCACTTAAATAAACCAATAACTTTAACATATTCTTTTATAATAATGTAATCAATGATTTTACATACTTATTTACTAATGCTTCTTTATCTTCATCATTTAACTTGTAATAAGGACTCTCGTTAGGAATGATAATATGACTCAGAAAAATTCCAACTAGCTGTCTGGCACATAATTCAGTGTCGACCTTCTGATTTTTTTGAGTAAAATGGTAATCTAATGCTTTTTTTAACTGTGCATGAATAATCACAGGGAAATCAATATCGGAACTCAAATTGCCTTTCAAACTTTCCGAGATAAGCATCTTAACTAAAGGTGCATTTTTAGAAAGTGTCTTCAAGCGATTATCAATCGTTCCTTTAAGAAATTCTTCTGTATCCCCTTGGTCAGCTAGTTGCATCACTTTGGAATTAAATTGTTTTTCAAGTACATTTTTAATAACCGTTTTAAATAAATTTTGCTTAGTAGAAAACTTCCGAAACAAAGTAACTTCTGCAACGTCTGCTTCTTTGGAAATTTCCTGTGTGGTTGCCTGAAGCCCTTTATTGATGAAAATCTTTACTGCTGCTTGCAAAATTTGTTCAGTTTTATCTTTAATTGACTTCATCCCCCTAATTTACTAGTGTATCCTTTTCTATTCTAGGTTTTGTTTTTACAAAACGATCTAAAATAATCAAGACAGCAGGCATTACGACAATTGTACTGAATAAAGCTAGTGAAATATTGATTAGGGTCATCATACCAAAATTACTCAAGATGACAAAATCTGATACAAGCAAAGCACTGAAGCCGCCAATAGTTGTAATGGCAGATGCGAAAATCGATTTCCCAGTTTTTTGGTTTGCTATTCTGATGGCATCAATACTTGAACTCCCATTTTCACGTTCTTCATAAAATCTTTCCATGATTAAAATAGTGAACTCCGTACCGATTCCGATGATCAATGCACCTAAAGTCGCTGTCAGTGGGGTATAGCTTATTTCAGCTAAATACATCACAGCTCCTGACCAACCAATGATTAAAGTAATCGGTAACAAAGGAATCAAAGCCTTAATCGGGTGTCGATAAACTGCAAGTAAACCTAAAAATACAAGTGCCATACCTAGCAAGGTCATTTTGTATCGTCCAGTTGTCAATCCAGAAACCATTTCGACATCTAACACAGATTTCCCTGTTACCATAGTTTCCATATTATCTGGCTGGTTATCGATAAGGTACTGATTCAAATCATCAATAAAGTTTTTCAACGGCTCGGCTTTCAGATGTTTGATTCCGACAGTGATTACGCCTTTCGTGCCAGACTCGTTAATAAGTAGCTTCTGTTGTTGATCTGGAATATCATTCATTAATCCTTTTAACTCTGAGCCTGTTGGGATTTCTCCATCATTCAATTTTTTGAACACTTCTGTAATTGAATTTGACTTAACCACCACTTGTGAAAACTCTTTTTCAATCTCATTTGTTGTTGCATCTACCCAGTTAAGAGAACTTGAGGACAAAATATCCTTCCCCTCAAACACGATGGAAACTTGATCGGTTGTGCCAACAATATCTCTTAATTTATGAATATCTTTCAGGACTTGGGTATCCTGCGGCATAAATGTCTCGACATCAGTCTCTGCCTTAGCGTCTAAATCGACCCATATCCCAAAACCAGCTGTAATGAGGGCAATGAGAATTATCCACCATCTGAGAGCAACCACCCTTTTCGTAATTCCATCAAGAAAATTTTCAATTCGGGAAGATTTATCTGTCTTTTTCGAGCGATTCTTGGCAGCTTTATTAAAGAAAAAGGAATCCCTTGTAAAAAGAAGAGGTATCAATATGAAAACACCGACAATGAAACTAATAATCATCCCAATAGTTAACATTTTTCCGAAGTCTTGAATCATAGGGACAGGTGAAGTGTATAGAGAAATAAAACCTAGTGAAGTTGCTATTAAAGCCGTCAAGACTGCTGGTACCATTTTTGTAACGGTACGATATAAACTTTTATGTGCTTGACTATTAAACTTTTTATTTTGCTTCATAATGATCCTCACCTTCTTCCATTTCTTCGGTATATCGACTTTGAAATTGGATGGCATAGTCAATTCCTAACCCGATTAGAATTGGAAATACTGCCATCGACACCATGGTAATCGGAATGCTAACCCAGCCCATAATTCCAATTGTTCCAATTATTGCTATCAGTACTATCCCTAAAGGTAAAATGCGCCATCTAGTTTTAAACGTAATCATTAATACAATAATCATTGAGATGAGAGCAAGCATCATCATTTTTTTCATACTATCCTTCATGGAAGATTCAATTTCCCCGTCCAGTACCGGCTTTCCAGATACAAACGTTTCTGTCGTTGTTAATGAATGCTGATTAAGATAAGAGTTAATCGATTCTACTACCTCACTTTTGTCGACATCACTTACTTCTCCTTTGAATTTAATTGACATCATCATGTATCTGTCATCCATAACCAACTCATTGAACATATCTTTTAGTTGCCCTTCGTCATCGTAAATCATATAATCAAGGGTTTTTTGCGTTTCAGGTAGTCCGGGGGAAAGGGTATCAGAATATTTTTGCATATTGTTCATATTCTCACTGATCGATTCCAACTGACTTCCCATTTCCTTTAATCCTGAACCCAGTTCCTTTAATTCAACTTGCTGTTGTATTTGTTTTCCTTGCCCTGACGTCATATCGTCTGTCGTTTGAAGTGCTGGGGGTTTGGATTCAATTTGTTTCAATTGTTCAGAAAGTTGGATCAACATTTGACTGTATCCCTTCAATTGGATGATTTGTTCTTTTACTTGAGGGTTATCAGTTGGCATAGAAGATGCCGTTCTATCAATGGCTATTCCGAATTGTTTGATTTGCTCTTCATATGAGGCCTCTGTGCCTTTTTGCTGCGACTCATTACCCGATTCTGTTTTTATGATGAGGTTATCTCCAATATTATTTAACTTTCCACTCATTTCATCAAGACCATTGATGACCTCTGATAAACCTTCCTGATACTTTACAGACTGTTTTTCGGCCATCTGATTTAGGAGCATCACAGGGCTCATGATGCTGTAAATGTTTTCATTTATTCCAAGTTGTTTTTCCACCCCCTCCATATGCTTGAGATTATCTATGGTAAGTAAGGATTTTTGATCTTCACTCTCGTACATGAGGATGATCGATTCACCACCAAACTCTTTTTCTAAGGAAAGATTGTCTTGGTATACATCAGATTCACTGCTGACTAAAGTATCATTGCCGGTTGCCATTTCTACATTTCGTGCTCCTACTGCTAAAACCACGATAAGTAAAACAGTGAAGAGGATCGTTTTTAATGGTTTATTCTTTAATAACCGGGACAATTGTTTAAGGATGAACATAATTATTAGCTCCTTTTCATTGAATTAATATATGTTAGTGTGTACTTACATACATTAATTCATTTATAAGTTTTATGCAAGTAGTTATTTTGGATTATTTAAGATGAATAGGCATCAATCCCACAAAATTTTTTCATACAATGATTCCGTAGAATTTATATAATTTTAAAGATTCATGACTACTTATACACAAAAATATCCATCAACGCATTGGTTGATGGATTTCATTATTATTTATGCAATTGTAGTTTATACACTGAATAGTTTTTTATAAAATCCACTTTAATCCAATTAACCATTTGTTAAATATGCGCTAAATAGCCAAGCTTGTAAGATAACCCTTTAATCAAGCGTTCATGATTTTTGAAATTTTGTTTCTTGACGGATGATTTATGCCTTATTTGATCGTATCAATAAAATGTTTTAAAATCCGAGCAGTTAATCCCCAGATCGTATACTGCTTATACTCATAAAACCATTCCTCCATTGCATGTGATTTCCATTGATACTGATCACCATTTGCAATTTTATCGTAAGGAAAATCGTGTGATGGCTGTGCTTGAACGGGGACCATATGCTTATAAGGCTGATGATTTAACAGCCACTGGACCGGTACCGTGAATACTTTTTCCACTTCTGCTTTGTTGAGGTGATAAGTATGATGATTATCAATGGTCGCTATAAATGGGTAGATAACAAATGATGGGGTGGGAATAAATGCGCTCATTTGTCCCAAAACAAGGATGGCTGATGGATCAATACCTATCTCTTCATGGGTTTCACGGATGGCTGCATCCAACGGTGTTGCATCTGTTGGATCTATTTTTCCACCTGGAAAACTAATATCCCCTGGTTGATGTCTCATTGTCAGTGAACGAACTTCAAAAAGGATATGCCACTCATTATTTACTTGAACAAGCGGAATTAGAACCGCGGAACGCATCGCAGTTTCTTCGCCTATAAAAAGAGGCTGATTTTGATTTAACCCATTTTTAATCTTTTTTAAAAACATAAGATCTCCCCTAGATGCATAGTGTTATATCCTCCTATACTACCATGAATAATTTCTTGTAATAAAATATGAATTTAACTATTTCAAAATTAAACAAGTCTCCCGTATCTCAGTCTGGTAAGTTGGTTCCATTTAAGCGGACTGTTAATTCTTTGTATTTAACTCTGGAATCAAAAAACAGGAAATTTAGTCTACTTCTAGCAACGCTAGTTAGAAAAGTGTAAACTAGCTCACTCTTATCTACCTATAGTTGATACACCTTTTCACCTTTGGTATAATATAATTAGATAATGAGTACATATTAAAAAAGACCGTTTGGTGGTCAAAACACCAAACGATCAACATAATAGCAGGCTCCCTTCAAGGGGATTGTCTAAATGAGAGTAATAACCCATCTGAGCTCGAACTCAAGGATGGGTTATTTTTTATGGTTAAATGAAAGGATCAATACAATCAATGTCGTAAAAGTTACCGCAAACATCAATGCTTCGAATACTGACATGGCACCACACCCCTTTCGGACGGGAGTGATTCAACCACCCTTAAGTAACCTATTCTATTATTCTTACATCATACCACACATACGTTCGCATTTTTAGTTTTAAATTCATTGACGAGTAAACATCAAAAATATGTTGGACAACTATACTGTCAAGTTTAAGTAGACGTAGTTATTGTTAAATGTTCCATTAATACTCTTTCATTTTGGCTTCTACAGTCACTAAAATAATTTCTCGGATACAGAACGAAATGATAAAGAAGGACACGATTCACGATGCCCTTACTAAGATTAGGTACAGAAGAAGTTGCAACTTTAGAGGAAAATTACAGATAAAAAATTATAGAAATAGACTTTCAAGATATATGTATATACGCAAATCACATTAGTTCGATTCTTGACCGTCTGCAATTATCATTTAACTTAACAGGTGCGGTTGACTTCCACCACTTGCACAAAATTCCAAAAGTCAAAAACGAATTATCAGCAGAAGAAACAATAAAAATGAGCTGAATAATATACGAATATAACTGATATTTTTTTCATCTAATCACCTACCTATTTTAAGTGAAGTAAGGATATGTCGCGAAAGTCTATTGATGATTTTTTAAGTGTCTTAGCGAGTGATAGGTTGGTGCAGGTTTCCGACCTAGCTATCGCTTAGACACTTATGGGGTATTTACAGTTGGAATCCAAAAGGAAAAATTCGGGCTCAAAAGAGCAAAGTTTGCTTGGGCTTTCCTTAATTGCATTTGCACTTAATCTTTTTGAACTTTGCTGTCGTTGGATCGTTAAGAAAAAAACAGGAACTTACAAACCGTAAATGTGGCCACTTTTATGAGCTTTATAAAAGTGGCCACATTTGCGGTTTGTTGTTATCGAGCTTTTTAGGGACAAGCAATAGAACGACAATCTCCCAAAACTTTTAGAACTCAGTTTTGTTTCTTGCCTTTAATACCGTTAGGATTTGATAACCATCCGATGGAAGTCCTGCATATGGTCTCAACCAGTTGGGATAGATAATGGGAATAATCGTACCGATAAAAAGATAGAGATTTATGAAAGTAATTCCGTTTATAAAATTCTTGCTTCCATAATGTGTTAACTCAGCGGATGTGAAATACGCAGCAATAAATAGCAAAAGAGATGCAATTGGTCCGCCTGCTAAAAACATAATATGTTGAAAATTTGTGAAGGTGTCCCTATTTTTCACAACACAAAAGCCAAAATATGCCCAATTGATATGGAAGTGTATTTTTCCTATTCGAAAGTTTTCCTTATTCTCCTCCTCATTGTTAGAACCAACATATACATACGCCTTCTCTTTTGTAAAAAGAATGATGCCCAATGCATGACCAACTTCATGTAAAAGTATAGAGATGGGTATTCCTATAATATAAAAAAGCAAAAATGATATCATTTTACACACATCCGCTCTAAGCTAGTTTCTATTTTTAGGTCGTCTTCAGAATTTCCTTTTGAACTAGCCTTAATATAAATATTGCAAATATATTAATCTGGTTCATCTGTTGCCCTTCAGTTTGTTCGGAATTCAGCATGAGGTTCAACTGTATAACCTCGATTTTCAAGTAAGTCGACAATACTATTTTTTCCAGCTAAGTGAAGTGAACCTACAACAATAAAATATGTTTCTCTTTCGTCTGCATTTAAAAACTCTTCTATTTGACCCGTCATTAGTAAGTCTCTTTCGTCCATCGCTAACTGTTCAGAACCTTGATTAATCTGTCGTAATTGAGAAAATACTTCGATGTTGCCAGAACGCCAAAGACGAATTAATTGCGTTAGTTCCTCTTCATAAATATCGAATGTGTCAAGCATATCTTCTAAACTGGCGATTTGCTCCTCTTTAGGGGCAGAGCTAATAGATGCAATCTGACTTTCGACAGATTCTAGGCTAATAATGGGTATATTCTTTTCTTTTGCGCGATTCAGGAAATGAAGGTCAATCCCATCTTTTCCAGTTAAGTTTGTTTTTTCTAAAGCGACTTCAGAGAGAATCATCGATACAAACCATGGTTGAAATTGATCGAGCATCACTTCGTTCAAGCCTAAACTAGACAAATGTCCAGCTGCTTCATTAAAAACCTTTTCACTGACCACGCTAGAAAGGACTGTGCCATCTGTATACATCCCCTTCTCCATCATGGTCTTTGAGACTTCTATTTCATTAACATCCGCAATATCAATTTCAACAGCTAAATAATCGGCTTCCTCAAATGCCGCTTCAATCTGATTGTGAAGCGGATACAAGCTTTGATCTCCTATATGAATAGATCCGAGTAAATAAACGGTTTGATTATCTTTTTGAATTCGATAAAAAACACCTTCTGAAGGTCCATCATGTTCATCAAACGATAGTCGCTCGCGAACATTAACTTCTACCCCTTTTTCCTCAAGTTTTTCCGGTACACTCCACACAGGTGCATCCATATCACCTGTGAAATATACGTCACCTAGATGGACTTCTGATAATTTTTCCAACGTCAGTAAAGGTGTTAAATCGACAATATCGTTACCGGACACATCTAAGTAATTAAGAGAAGTTAATGATTCTATTCCGTTAATATCACTGATTCCAGAACCACTAGCATCCAATGTTTTAATAGATGCAAAATCATCTTCCTCTAAATTTCCATCTTCACTCTCAATCTCTTGAAGAACAATAGATTCCAAGGCTTTATCTTTGAAATAATCTTGTTTCGTGCTCGTTAACGGTGAGCACGCTGTGAAAAAAAACATTAGCATCCCTATTAAAAATATGTTTTTTGCTTTTCTAAACAAATGTGACGCCCACTTTCTTGATTAATTTAATCAATCTTTTTAGTCGCTGGATTAAGCAAATCTACTATATTTCCTATTTAATTATTTGAGAATTATCCGTTTTAAAAGTTTCGCTAATTCTTCAACGCTGTTCGCAATATGAGTTGGGTTTTCTTTACTCAACTCCTCCAATGAACCAAAGCCATAAGTTACTCCAATAGAGTCGATACCAGTATTATTTGCACCTATAAGATCGTGTTTACGATCGCCAACCATAATAAAATCCTCTTTCTTATACTCTTTATAACAATCGAGTATGTATTGAATGATTTCTGTTTTTGATGTTCGAGTTCCGTCTAAATTACTACCTACAACTAGTTCAAAATATTGGTCAATCTTAAAATAGTTTAAAATTTGTTCCGCAAACACAGTAGGCTTGGAAGTAGCTACAACTAAGATTGTTTGCTGTTGCTTTAAACTTTCTAATAGACGAGGAATATTTACATATAGCTCATTTTCAAACATCCCTTTTTCTATGAATCTTTCCCTATAATAGTCGATAACTATTTTAATATTTGCTTGATTGAAATGATAATATTCAGCAAATGAATCTTGCAAAGGTGGACCAATAAAGGATTCTAGTTTGTTTAGATCTGGTTCAACAATATCCATTTTTCGCAGAGCATATTGTACAGATTTAGTTATTCCAACTTTAGGGTCTGAAAGAGTCCCATCTAGATCAAATAATATAATTTTATATTTCTTCAATTTAAGCTTCCTCTCAACATCAATTTTTACGCACATCTTTAATTTAATAAAAAAACTACCCTGTAAAGGCAGCTAATTCTTCCACTAAAATACATATCATTTTGAAATAATTAATACACCACCACAGTGAGATTCAGAATGATATTCACATGTACATATGTTTTTTAGTGATGCGTTTATCTCTTCAAATACAAAATAAAATTCATCATTATCCCAATACTGAATACTAGTATTTCTGCATATTTCAAGTTTCTTTCTTGTTTGGAAAGCAATATCCCCAATTATAATTTTTCCATTATCAGCAAGTAAAGGTAGTAAACTCTTGACTAAAATAACTTTATCTTCATCAGTCAAATGGTGTAATGTATATGTGCTTATGATAGAATCATACTTTTTTTCTTTAACATAGTCCGGTAAACCATTTGAAATATCCCATTCCATTAAATTTGCCATTGGCATTTTTTCTTGTGCTAAGCCAATCATCTTCTTGGAAAAGTCTAAGCCATCTATTTGATGACCATTTTCATAAAGTTTACTAGTTAAAATACCTGTTCCGAACCCTATATCTAAAACCTTTGACTGCTGTTTTTGCATAGCTTCATTAAAAATAACGTTTAAAATATTTTTGTATCCAGCAAAAGGATACAAATTATTCTCTTCACTTACTTGTACAGTTCTATCATATTCATTTGCCCATAAGTCAAACCCTTGGTTGTTTAACATGTAAGTTCCTCCTATTAATTGAACGAACTATCGAGCTAGTTGAATTTTAAATATTCATTAAAACAAGTGATTTCGATTAGTTGTCCATCATTTCACCTTAGCTATTTTGACGATTTCTAACATTATTATTTTTCATATAAATTCCATGTTTAATAGATACATGTAAATAATAACATAATTCTTTTATTTGTTTCAGAATAATTAAATAAGTAAAGTATTAAGGCTCATCCCTTTCTTTTATGTGTAATTATTAGAACAAGTTCATTTAATTGAAATTCTACAATGTAAATGATATAAAGTATTGACGCAGTATTTTTGTACCATAATTTAATATAGTAATTTGTAACTAGATTTATGTGGAGGTGTTATCATGGAAAAGCACTCATTTCAACTATCACTAGATTGGAAAGGCCCTCGCACAGGTGTAGGTCAATTAGAAACAAAAACGTTAAAAACTCAAGTATCTGTTCCAAGTGAATTAAAAGGTCCTGGAATCGGAACGAATCCAGAGGAAATGTTATTAGCAGCTGCAGCTACTTGTTATACAGCTACCTTAGCAGCAATGTTAGGATTTAATAAGATTGAACAAGTTGCTTTAACGGTTAAATCAGAAGCAATTGTGGCAGTTGCGCAAAGCGGAGCTCTAACGTATGAAAAAATCATTCACCGTCCACATATTGTATTAGCAGCTGGCACGATAGAGCGTACTCTTTCGTTAGTAGAACGTATCGCAAAAAAAGCAGAAACAGCTTGTATGATTAGTAAAGCGCTTGCTGGAAACGTGGAATTGGAATTAGATATTAAAATTACATTAGCTGAATAAATTAAAACAGCCCGTCCGAGATAATGGATAGGCTGTTTTTTTCACAAAATATAGTTTAAATTATAAGCGCCAGTTGTTGAAGATTTTTAGCTATTCTTGATTGTCCCATCCTACATACCAAGCGTCATCTGTTAATTAACTCCATTGTAAAGTGTTTTTAGCGTGAATAATTAAACCCAAAATCCACTGGTTCTTCAATCCGCTCCCTGCATATCAAAAATTAAGGAATTGCCAACCCCCATTACGTTTTACTAAATAATTTAAGTCATCCTCCAAATGAATCCTTTTTTAAGATTCCATCGGTTACTAAAGTTTTGCCTTCTCAACACGAATGAATTGTAATCCTTTGTTCATGTTTAGTTCATCATCCAAAACTATACTCTAATTAGCAAGTAGAACTGGAGGAAGTTATATGAATATTGCATGGAAAGAGATTAAAAAAAGCAAAGTGCGTTTCATGATTTTAGGATCTATTATATTTTTAATTAGTTTTTTAACATTTATTATTTCTGGACTAGCAAATGGTTTATCTCAAGATAATGCAGCGATTATTAAAGATCTGCCAGAAGGTCAATTTTATATGAATACAAATGCAGAAGAAATTTTTAATGCTTCTAAAATTGATGGCAAACTTGAGGCTAACATCTTAGGCAACTATAAAGAATCTGTAGCACTTTCCATACAAATGGGCTTTCTGAATGATCGTAATGGTAAACAACAAAGTGTTGCTTTTGTAACAACGACTGAATCACATTTGTTTGAAGAACTTAGTAAAGGAGATGTGATAGTAGATCAATCATTGGAAGATGAAGGAATGAAGATTGGAGATACGTTAACGAACAATCAAATCAGTGGCGAATTCAAAGTAAAAGGGTTCGTAGACCAAAAGAAATTTAGTCATGCACCTGTAGCTTTTATCAATACGAATGATTACAAAGAGATCTATAAATTGAATGAGATGCAACTAATCTTTATCCCAGGACAAGATGAAGCTCAATCCTTTTCAGGACTTCAGTCATTTTCTACTAATGAATTTCTCAAAACAATTCCAAGCTACAGTGCAGAACAACTCTCATTGAATATGATTACTTGGTTTTTAGTAGTAATTAGTGGGATGTTATTTTCAATATTTTTCTACATGATGAATGTCCAAAAAATAGGGTTGTATGGGATATTAAAAGCTCTTGGCTTCAAAACTATTTCTTTGTTTGTCATGATGTGGTACCAAATGATTTTTATTACCTTGATTTCTCTAGGTATATCTATTATTTTAAGCCAAGCATTTGCACTAATAGCTCCAAAAGGGTTGCCTTTTGATTTATCTATTGGAACAAGTATTCAACTGTCTTTAATCTTTGGAGTTATTGGATTTGTTGGGGCTACAATTTCAGGGATTCAAATTAAAAAAGTTGAACCTATTCAAGCAATTCAACAAGGAGAGGGATAATATGACCATATTTCAAATTAATGATGTTAAAAAAACATTTAAAAACAGAGAAATAAAAGAGCAAGTATTGAAAGGGATTAATCTAACTTTAAAAGAAGGACAAATAACTGCATTAATTGGTGCATCAGGATCTGGAAAGAGCACTATGCTTACTATAGCAGCAGGACTTCAGCGTGCAACTGAAGGGCGAATTTATTTTCAAGGGATAAATTTAAGTGAAATGAACCAAGAACAAATTAGAAAAATTAGAGCAAAGCAGTTTGGCTTTATATTTCAGTCATCTCATCTTGTTCCGTTTCTTTCAGTTGAAGACCAACTTACACTCATGCTCGAAATCTCTGAAGTAAGGCTAAAAAAACAAGAACAAAGAAATGAAGTAGAAAAGTTACTTAAGTTGGTAGACATGTATCATCGGAAAGACGCTTTTCCATCATCTTTATCAGGAGGAGAAAGGCAGAGAGTAGCCGTTGCTAGAGCGTTGATACACAAGCCAAAAATGTTGTTTGCAGATGAGCCAACCGCAAGTTTAGATTCTCGAAGATCAATAGACATAATGAACTTAATTAAAGACTTAACTAAAACGATGAAAATTACAACGTTGATGGTAACACATGATGAAGAAATGCTGTTATATGCAGATAACATAGTAACCATGAGAGATGGTTTAATTAAGTAACTGTATAAAACGTGGTAAAGGGAATGATATATACTAAGATTCCTAATAAAAGTAAGATAATACTAGGTTCCTTCGGCTTAGGGAACCTATTTTGATTAACCTCACTTGTGGTTATAATAACTATAGACTTGATACATGCAAATACATAGGAACCACTTAAGCAATTAGATCTTGCTACTGTTTATATGCTGAGAGGAAGAGAATATGACAAGAATTTTAGTAGTGGACGATGATCAAAACATGGTGAAATTTGTACAAATTGAATTAAATCGTTTTGGCTATGAAGTAGTCTCTGCATATTCTGGTAATGAGGCTCTCTTATTGATGAGAACACAAAAAGTAGATCTAGCCGTAATCGATATTATGATGCCCGAAATCAATGGATTTGAAGTTACAAAGGAACTAAAAAAGATTTACGAGATACCTGTTATTTTATTAACCGCGAGACATCAAATTGAGGACAAAGAAAAAGGATTTAAATCAGGTTCTGATGATTATATAGTAAAACCGTTTGAATTTAAGGAGTTACTTTTCCGAATTCAAGCCATTTTGAGAAGATATGATAAGCATCAGGATGAGATTATATGTATTGGCTCAATAAAAATTGATGGTAGAAGCTATGAAGTTCAGACTGCTAGCGAAACCCTGATGCTTCCTCTTAAAGAGTTCGAAGTTTTACGTCTCCTAGCTTCTCGACCTAAGTCTGTTTTCACCAGAGATCAAATCATTGAGAGTGTCTGGGGCATCAACTACGCAGGCGATGATCAAACCGTGAATGTTCATATTAAACGGATTCGTAATAGACTTTCAACGTGGGCACCAGATCTTCAAATCACAACAGTACGGGGAGTCGGATATAAACTCGAGGGAGTAACATGACACATTCCCTTTATGTTAAGTTCATATGGTTTACCCTTTTAACAATGCTTATAAGTAGTGTTACTTCCTTTTATGTAATGAATACTTATTACCACCAATTTGTTAAAGAAGATAATGATGCCAAGAACGTAGCGATAGCAACTGAAATGGCGACATACTTGGAAGGTCTTGATTCTTCACAGCTTAGCCCAGCGTTAGATATGTTAGGCGCATCAGGTTATCAACTTTATATCGAGGACGAAAAAGGTATTGGTTTATTTTATGGAGGAGCTTACCGCGAAAAAATATTATCGGAGGATCTAATCTCTACTGTTATAGCCGGTGATGTATATCACGGTATGCTTAATTTCCCTCGAAAAACGTTTGTGACAGGTTTTTTTGCAAATGAATTGAGAAATTCTGTAGGCGTACCTTTGACAGTTGATGGCATAGAACATGCACTTTTTATTCGTCCAAACATCGACATGTTGTTTGGAGAACTCCGGCTTTTATTCGGTGGCCTTGCTATCGGTCTAATGCTGTTAAGTATTTTAGGGATGATCCTAGTAGCTAAAAAACTCATTGATCCGATCACACACTTAACCAATGTAACCAAAAAAATGGCCATTGAATCTTTTGATGAACCTATAAATATCCATCGAAAAGATGAAATAGGTCAGTTAGCAGAAAGTTTTCAGCTTATGCGTGGTCAATTAAAAGAGCTACTAAAAAAGCGAAAAGAATTTGTGAACAACGTCTCTCATGATATTCAGTCTCCACTCCATAATATTCAAAGCTACCTGACACTATTAGATCAGCCCGACCTATCAAAAAAACAACAAACTGCTTACAGAAATATTGTCCACTTAGAGACTACTCGACTTTCCCAACTAACCAAGCAATTACTTTCATTAACTACTTTGGATGAAGTAACTAAACTTCAAGATTTAGAACCACTTTCTATTAATACACAATGGTTAGAAACCATTAAAAGATTTCGATGGAAATTAGAAGAAAAAGAAATGGGCCTCTCACATTCCTTAAAAGCTGACAATATAATGGGAAATGCGCCATTGCTTCAAACTGTGTGGGAGAACCTATTGAGTAATGCGATTAAATATAGCGAGAAAAATGGCAATATTTACATTGAAACATATAACGATGATAACCAAATCACTATATCTATCCACGATGAGGGTATCGGAATGTCTGAAGAACAGCTAAATCAGGCATTCGATCGATTCTATCGGGTAGATAAAGCACGAAGTCGCAAAACAGAAGGAACGGGGCTTGGTCTCGCTATAGTAAAGAATATTATTCATTTGCATAAAGGCAGCATCACAGTTAAGACTGGACTTCAAGAAGGAACAACAATCAGTATCCACTTACCAAAAGAGTAATTTTTCATTTACTCCCCTGTTACTGTTTATATTTTACTATAAAAAATAAACAGTACCGGGTTGAACAATTATTTGAATCCACCATGTCATACAAAACCATCTGTAAATTATCCTTTTCCAAGTTCGCTAAACAGATTCGATTAGCAAAAAGAGTACACTTGTATTGTTTACAAAATCGCAAAAAGCTGTAATGTTAAGGTATTCTTTAACCTACCTATATATCTTATTCACCACGTATTTTCTAGATTATAATAAAAGACATCTAATTCCCATTGTGTTCACTCAAGGGAGCGTTATTTTGAACGTTTTAAGGAGAGATAAATTTGAACACAAAGGCTTTATTAATGGCATTTATTACGATTATTATATGGGGTTCTGCTTTTGCTGCTATACGTGCTAGTTTACAAGGTGGCTACGATGCCGGTCATCTAGTGCTAGTTCGTTATCTTATTGCATCTGGGTTATTTCTCATTTATGCCTTGTGGCCAGGGAGCAAATTCCGTTTACCCAACAAAAGCGATTTATTAAGAATTATTATTCTCGGCTGGACAGGTATTAGTGTCTATCATATCGGGGTAACTTTCGGTGTACAAACCATCACTGCTGGTACAGCTGGTATGCTAATAGGCTCAACACCCATCTTTACTGCGATCATCGCTATCCTAATATTAAAGGAACGTTTAACCTCTCTTGGATGGATTGGACTCGGTGTTGGGTTTATTGGGATTTTGTGCATTACATTGGGATCAACTGGCCCATCCCTCACATTGTCTAATGGAGCGATTTTAGTTTTAATAGCGGCAGTTGCAACATCCGTGTTCTTTGTATTTCAAAAAACATTGTTAACTCGTTACAATCCGATTGAATTGACAGCTTATTTTACTTGGGCAGGGACGCTTCCTTTTTTCTTTTTTTCGCCCGGACTTTTTACATCCATTCAAAACGCCACAATCGAAGCTCATTTATCTACCCTTTATGTGGGTATTTTTCCGGCTGCCATTGCTTATGTCACTTGGGCGATTGCCCTTTCTTTAGGTAATGCAAGTTCTGTAGCCAGTATGATGTACCTCGAACCGGCAGTTGCGATTTGTGTTGCATGGATTTGGCTAAGTGAATGGCCAACAACTCTGTCGTTAATTGGAGGAATAATTGCACTATCTGGTGTCTTCATCATAAATGTCAAAGGTAAAACCATTCTTTCTAAAAGGTGGACGCGACAAATTTAATTGTCCTCTTTTTTCTTAAAGAGAAAAATACATAGGTGACAGAATACATGATTTATATAAGGAGAATGTAAATGTTTAGCATTGTAAACTTTGAAATTTTTATTTTGACTGCTATTCTATTAAACCTAACCCCAGGACCAGACACCATGTATATAATAAGCAGAAGTATTTCTCAAGGAACGAAAGCAGGTATTTATTCTGCACTCGGTATTACCTCAGGTTCTATCGTTCATACTTTGTTAGCTGCCTTTGGTTTATCTATTATCTTAATGAATTCTATTTTTCTATTTAATACCGTTAAAATAATAGGCGCTGTATATTTAGCTTATTTAGGCATTAAGATGATCCTAGCTAGAAAGACCACTGCTCCAGAACCAAAACACGTTCAAGTGATGTTACATAGAAAGATATTTCTACAAGGGTTGATAGTCAACATTACAAATCCTAAAGTGGCACTATTCTTTATTGCATTTATACCTCAGTTTATCAGTCCAGAAAATTCAAGCCCTCTTCCATTTCTACTTTTAGGTCTTACTTTTTGCGTAACTGGTGGCATATGGGGCTTTTTTATTGCTCATTTCTCTTCTCAATCCACAAATAAATTAAGAGGAAATAAGAACGTTCAATTCATTTTAAATAAATTAACAGGAATCGTTTTTATTGCAATGAGTATAAAATTATTAAAAACAAAGGCTACTCAATAGTAGAGATTTATTTTGAGATGATTATTCCTCCCAGAAATGAGGAGAAATATAAATTCCGTTTCTTAAGCATTCATATAAAAGACACCTATCATCTGATTGAAGGTGTCTTTTGTATGAATTAAATAGAATTTAAATGTTAGAATTCTGTAAAATTTTTCCCCCTATAAATTTAAGTCCGTTCTAGTACTCTTCCTAAAGTATTCATTCATCATTTGTTGGATATAGACGTTTTTGCTTGCTTTGATCTTTAAGAATAACTGTTAATAGTTGCTGGATGAGAGCTGTTTCTTCAGTTGCAAATATAGGGTCAGCTAGATTTTTTTCTTCTAGTGGGTCTTTGGTAAGATTGTATAATTCAAATTCATCTGATACTGGTGCATTTGGACATTCTTCTGTTTCATCAAATTCATTAGCATCAGAGTTACTCGAAAACTGAGGATTATCAAAGTAACGAGCGAATTTCCAAATCTCTTTTACATTTCCAGCTCCAGTTTTAAGTTTTGTTATGACAGCTTCGATGTGATTAGGTTGAACAACTGATTTATATGGCTTACCTGTTACCGTAGTTTGGTTTAATCCTTTCGTCACATCATCATCAGTCATAAAATAGATAGGTTCATCCACTCTACAAAATTGTTCACTCCCTTCCAGTAGTGGCGTCAAGTTTCTACCGACTAATGGTTTTACTTCCGTATGATTTTTTGAAAGTTTCGCTTGTAGACACTTTTCATTTAATCCCGTTAATCCTAACAATGTAGGCAGGATATCAACATGACTAGTAAGCACATCCGTTTTTTCGCTTTTAGAAAAAAGAGCATGGCTATGAATGATTAATGGAACATGGATGGACTCTTCGTACATGTTATACCACTTTTGATGTAGACCACCATGCGCACCTAATAACTCACCGTGATCTGAGGTAAACAAAACGATTGTATTTTTATAGAAAATCGAGTTTTTAAGCGCATTAAAGACCTTGAGCATTTCTTGATCCGCTTTTTTTTGCAAACTGTAATATAGATGGCGATAAAAATCGTTATCTAAAATTGGCTGTAATGCTTTAGGATACGTGATTCGATAACTTTCCTGTGCCCTTGGCTTAGTAAGAAGTGACTCACCTACTGTAGGAGCTGGAGGTATTAACGGAAGTGTTGGGTCAACCTCAAAGCTAAACGAGGGATTAAGAGCTGTGAATACACCATATAAAGCAATATCATGTGGATTTACAAATGAACACATCGCAAACCATGGTGTATTTACTTTTGAATCCTGTGATTCTTTTTCTAATGACTTTATCAGTTTGACTGTTTCTTCTGAGTACACCACGTCACGACCGCTTAACCCAATTGCTGCGGACGAACCTGAATTACGTGGGCTTGTTCCATGAGGTTCTGGTCCTATCCAACCAGAGAACCCAAAAGGATCAAGACGGTTAGCTTCTTTATAAACCTCTTTTTTATTTTTAATAGGTACACCCGTTATCTTGTTATAGCTAGGAACTCCATCGTGTGTTCCTGGAATTAAAACATCTTCATCTGAAGCGTGCCATTTCCCTTTCCAAAATGTTTGGTATCCTTTCCCACGAAAATAATCACCCATAGTAGGAACTGTATTAGGATCGAGCCAAAATACGTCTGGTTCAAAGGATTCTTTTGCAACTCCAGTCGTTTGAGAAACTCCATGTAATGATGGATACTGTCCTGTATATAATGTGGTTCTACTTGGCGAGCAAGCAGTACTCCCTGCATAATGATTTAGGAACTCCATCCCGTTTTTTCGTAATAATTGTTGTGTAACTAAGTTTTCTTCACTCCATTTCTGTAACTCTTCATTTTCATATACAGCAGGAAATCGTTGCTGATCGACCATTAAAACAAGAATATTCGGACGTTTCTTTTTGTTCTCGTTCTTTCTCTGTCGTTTTTTACTCAACCCTATGTCACTCCTACTCATTATTAGGCTTCCTAGTACTATATGTTCATCCGAAAGATATTATCAATCAAAGTGGAGTAGACATGCATTTGTGTTTCAAATAAGCTTTCAAACAATCTGTCCCGATTGTGATTGTGTAGTAAAAGTTAAATTCTCTGCCACATAAAGATTGATTATAATATGGTATCGTAATAAATTGATTAAATATATTCGCTATAAATCGGTAACTCCCTTTGAACTCTACCTATTAATTTATAAAAAAAAGAATGATCTGCAACCTCTATACAAGAAAAGCAGCCGAAGATGTAATTTCGGCCGCTCTTGAAGTTCCTATATATACAGTTTGTTCAACAACTCAGACTTTCATCATCTAAAGATGACACCCTCGTTTATTTAGGTAACTAATTCAGGTCAAATAAGTAGACACCGTCTAACCTCCAACCGTCTTATAAACATTCTGTCTAGAATGTATTCCATCTGCAATCGTATCATCGACAACAGATTTTGGTGAAAGTAGAACCGATGGCACTTCGATTTTTCTATTGTTCACTTTTTAACTTTCACCGACTTTTTCACCTTTCGCTAACGCTACTGCAGGCTGTTCTGCTTTATCCGTTAGCGCTTAGATCAGTTTATAAGACTGTCATTGACTGAGTACCTTCAACAATTCGCTGCACGGCTACCAGTTCTGCGTCTTGCCCAACCACTGGAACTTTTCCTACAAACCCGTGTTCCATGAGTTCCTGAATGCACCGCCAGCTGTTGGATCATTAGCAATGATGACGGCGTCAATTTGATTATCATTGGCTTTTAAATAACATGGTATTAAGATCTTTGAATACCCCATATAAAGCAATATCATGTGGATTTACAAATGAACACATCTTAAACCATGGATGTTTACTTTTGATTCCTGTGAATCTTCTTCTAAATTCTTAATCATTTTTACTATTTCTGCTGAGTACACCTCATCACGACCGATTAATCCAATTGCTACGAATGATCCTGATTTTCGTGGCTTAATCAATGAGGCTCTGATCCATTTCCTAAAAAAAACGCAGAGCCGAACTAATTGAATAAGTCACTAAGTTCGGCTTTTTTTCAACAAGTAATTCTGCGTAGATGTTAGTGTCCGTCGTTCGGCTTTACCATGATGCAAATCGAGCATTAAAAAAGTTGAACAAAGTTTGTCACTTTTGCACTTCGTAATGAAGTTCGACGAATTGATTGAAACGTCTCGTTCCTTTTAAAGAAAGTTCTAGTTGATAATTATCCTCTTTAAACAAGGAAATACCTGTTCCAATTAAAGTAGGTGCAACTGTAAGTATAATTTCATCCACTAATTTTTCCTTTATAAAAGGATGCAATAATTCTCCTCCACCGACAATCCAAATATTTTTCCCTTCTTCATTCTTCAGTTTATTTGTAAAATTAACGATATCTTCATTAACAAATTTCACATTCTTGTTTTCACCGTTTACAGATCTCGAAAAAACGAAACATTCTTTATTATATGGAAAATCCTCTGTTTCTTGGTTCAAAATCCAATCGTACGTTTTTCTTCCCATTATAATTGTATCCACAGTTTCATAAAACTCTGAGTACCCATTATCATCTTCGCCTTCAACTTTAAACAACCAATCTAATGATTCATTTTTTGTCGCAATATATCCATCTAAACTCGTAGCAATAAACGATATTAATTTCCGTTGACTACTCATCATATCCCCATCCTTATAAGTTTTTTCCCATTGAAATAGAGTTGGTCTTATATCCAATTTTTTATATAGAGTGCAAACATATTAATTTCCACCAAAAACACTTAATCCAAGGGATATTATTCATGAAATCTTCACCATTATTTCTAATTTTGAAGTACAGAACTGGCATACATCATTCTGAACTCTCCTTAATATAGATGATAGATATATGCAGGCGAGCTATCACTATCCGGTTGTATACTATACCAAATCATCCATACCTTTTCTTTCTTTTCAATTCAACGAATAGTGTATAAGGATTGACCTTCTGAATTTTGTTTATTTGGAAGTAACCCTAACCGGTTTTATGCAATTAAACTGATTATATCACTACTACTTCAAAAAAAATGAATAATCAAACATATCAAGTTGAACTAGTAAGAGGATATCAGTAAATTTTCTGTCTTGAAATATTTATTAATAAACCTTAATTCTATTTAAGGAACTAATCGTATTATTTTATTTTCAGAAATCATTTCCTGCTACTTATTAGTATTCAGATTCAGTTCTTATATCAGGACATATTAAGCAGATTCCAATATACAGTGAAGTAACTTACCATAACTATCAATGAAAATACAGATGCCCATAGTGCATTTTCTCTTATGCTTTTTCTTCTTATCGCAGAAAACAGAAAAACCAATAGGTTAGGAGAAGCTCCAATTGCTGAAAAAAATAATAAAAATTTAATTATATCGATTTTAGGGGGGCGACCAGTTGCTGAGCCAAATCCCATGACAGCAGTAAAGTACATCATAAAATGAAACCCAATTAAAAGGATATTAATTAGCAAATACTCCTTAAACGTTTTCAAGAATCTCTCTCCTTTTTCATTTCACTATGTTAATAATTTGAGGGAAAATTAACTCTTTTCTATGTAAACTCTTTATAAATGTGTATCCTGATTGTTTCAATCGATATCAGGACAGATTTAACAGCTCCCAAAATACTGTAAAATAACCTATCATTACAATCAATGAAAACACTAATGCCCATAGCGCATTTTCTACAATTTTTTTCTTTCTAATTGCAGAATACAGAAAGATAAAAAGGTTAGGAGAAGCTCCAACAATAGACAACGTAAGTATCGCTTCAAAAACCACAATTTGAGGCGGATTAGGGCTACCACTGCCAAAACCCATGGCTGCTGTGAAGTACATCATAAAATGAAATACAATTAAGAAGATATTAATTAGCAAATACTTTTTAAACGTTTTCAAAAATCCCCCTCCTTTTTCCTTTCACTTTGTTCGAGTAATTATATAAAAGATTACTAGTTAAATAATGTCTTTTTCTCTATTTAGTCTTTCCACTTCGTTTTCCAAATAATTTAGCCGTTTATTTATTCTATAAATAATCGGTAAATATGCAATGACAACAATGATTAACCACCCCATATTCTAAGCTCCCTTTTGATATCGATAAGTTAATTAAACTTTATCTCCCTTATTTATAAATAGTTCTAGTACTTTTGTGTATATTTTTGGCTGATCAGAATGAATTAAGTGCCCTGCAAAGGGAATGATTGATACGTGGATATTCTCTTTCATTAACGGGTACATGATAGCGCCTTTTGTTTCATCTTTATTTCCTTCACCAACCATAAATACAACAGGACAAGCAATGCCTACCAAATCTTTTGTCTCTTCAAATGGGTACCATTCTTCATTTCGTCCCATAAAGAGGAACTGCTTCCAATCAGATCTATGTACACGATTAACGTATTTTACCGATTCTTCATGAATTATCATTTTTAGTAATGCTGTTTTCACTCCATTCCTCCTTATCTCCGTATGTTGAATAATTATTACATTCGCTAAAAATGCTAAAATCCCTTTAAATTCCAATTTATTTTTATACTTTCACCTCTAGTTACTCTACGGATTTCCTGATATTAAACAAAATAAAATCAGCCGAATATATAATTTCGGCTGATTTTGAATTTAGCATTAAGCTAAGATGAGTTATTCTGATTAAATTCATCTTTCAGAACACCCATTAAAATGGAGTCATAATATTGTCCATTATAAAAGAGTTCATCCCTGACTATTCCTTCTTGTTTAAATCCTAGCTTTTCATAAGACTTCTTTCCTCTAGTATTGTAAGAAAAGACATTCAATCCTATCCTATGTAAATTTAATATTTCAAATCCGAATTTTAGTAGCAATGACATCGCTTCAGTACCATAACCTTTGCCCCAAAATTCACGATTGAATATAGAGACTCGAACTACCGAGTTTCGGTTTTTGTGATCAATATCCAACAAGGCAATATCCCCAATAGGTTGATCATTTTCTTGCAAACAAATTATTAGATCTACCCTGCTACTATCTTCTGATATGTTTTCAAACCATTTTTGAACTCCTAATCGACTAAATACAACTTGTGTTCCTGTTAGTCTCCTAACCTCCTTGTCCCAAAGAGCTTTAGCATAGAACAAATCTAGGTCTTCATTTTCTATTGGTCTAAGATAAACTCTTTTACCCTCTAAGAATTTTATTGCTTCGTATTTTTCCGGATCTTTCATGCTAATCACCCTTTTCACCATTTATTTTCCTCGATGTTTAGGAATTAAATTTTCATCTGAGTGGATTTCAGACCTACACTTTTATCAACTTAACTTCACAGATTCATAAATAAGTGTTCTGTTGCAGCAATCCTTTATTCTCCCAAAGTCTGATAAACATCCTGTCTAGAATGGAAGCCGTCTGCAATAATCGTGTCGTCAATATTTAACAAATCAACAGCTATTGGTGAAAGTAGAACCGATGGCACTTCAATTTTTCCGTTGTTCACTTGTTGATAACCATATATATTTTCACCTTTTGCTAATGCGACTGCAAGTTGTGCGGCTTTGGTAGTTAGAGATTTAATTGGTTTATACACAGTCATTGACTGCGTACCTTCAACGATCCGTTGAGCGGCTGCCAGCTCTGCGTCTTGCCCAGTCACTGGGACTTTTCCTGCAAGCCCCTGTTCCAGGAGTGCCTGAATAACACCGCCAGCAGTTGCATCATTGGCAGCGATAACTGCGTCAATTTGATTACCATTCGCTTTTAACGCTTCTCTCATGTTTACCAGTGCATTCGCAGGTTCCCAGTCCTTCGTCCATTGGTCATAGACAATGGTAATGTCCCCTTTATCGATTAACGGCTTAAGCACATTGAATGCGCCTTTCTTAAATAAATGCGCATTATTATCCGTACTTGCGCCACCGATGTAGACATAATTGCCTTTAGGAACCAACTTGGTGATTGCTCTCGCCTGCATTTCCCCCACTTGCTCATTGTCAAATGACACATATAAATCGATTTCCGCGTTTTTCACCAAGCGATCATACGCAATTACTTTAATGCCTGCCAAATGAGCCTTGTGAACAATTGTTGCAGTCGACTCAGCGTTGTGCGGAACAAGTATAAGCAAATCGATGCCTTGACTAATCAAAGTTTCAGCTTGAGATATTTGCAAAGCATCGTCACCGTTCGCTGCCATAATCTCCACTTCCGCTCCTAAAGCTTCCACTGCCTCTTTGAACAAATCCCTATCTTTTATCCAACGCTCCTCTAATAAAGTGTCCATTGAAAAACCAATTTTAATTTTTTCATTCGTAGATTCTTTATTTTCTGTCGTCTTAAGAGGAGTTGTCTTCTCTACCTTCTCTGTTCTGACTACTTCCTTTTCACAAGCCGAAGCGATGAACATGAGTACCAATGCGAGCAGGATGAGTCTTCCTTTGATTAATATCTGTCCCATTGGCATCTCTCCTGTACTTTTGTATTTCCTTAGTCTTTTTTGCCCAAAAAACTATTTCGATATTCTTTCGGTGAAACACTACACACCTTTTTAAACACCTTGCTGAAATAATTAGGCTCGTGATAGCCTATCTCATATGTGATTTCTTTCAAGCTTTTCTCGGGATCTCTTAGTAGTTTTTTAGCTTTTTCAATCCGACATTCAGTTAAGAAATCAATGTAATTAATACCCAATTTTTCCTTAAACATTTTACTAATGTAAATTGGACTCAAATCCACTTTTCTTCCTAATGCATCCAAAGAAATATCTTCATGTGAATGGTCAAAAATATATTGTTTAATTTGATGAATCTTATCTACCTCTACTCTGTCATAGTGCTCTACATAAGATTTCTTCATTCGACCAATTAAATGTTCGGTCTCTACTCGTAGCTGACGATAATCCTGCGCTTGTAAGGAATAAAAAGGTGCTTCCGTTTCAATGCCCATCTCGCTCATTACGCGCGTTGTGATCCAAAGTAATTCAAGAACACGTTGCTGTGTTTGTAGTAAAATGGCACCTCCGTTCTCGTATCGATGAATTATAGCCATCACGTTAACATGGACTTGTTCCCATTGCCCAAGGCGGATTTGTTCAAAAAATTGCTTCTCCAATTGTTTGGCTTCTTGCCCGTCGCTTATAGTACTCAATGCAGGCACATCTGAATAAAAACGGTATTTACCCGCAAGAGTTGTATCCATCGTTGCAATTAATGATTCCTGGTAGGATTGTCTAATTTGGTCCTGAGACTCACAGACGTTTCCAATTCCAACAAACCAACCTTCTTGGAGATTGGATTTTCTTGCTATGGAGAGTATTTCATTAGCGAGGAAAATCGCTTGTGAACGGAATGATCTGTGCGGCTCTCTAAATACAATAATCGGAAGTTGGCGACCGTATAAAGCCCCTACCCAACCGCTTCCTATCTGTCTAACTTTCTCTTTTACTTGTGAATAGTATATTTCTGAGCCTGCCGGTAGTAAAATGACCATGACAAATTTTTCATTCGTTGACCGAATGTCCAACATCTCAACCAGCATGTCAATATGTACTTCATGCACATGGTCAAATAATAATTGGGTAACGACGTCTGTTTCAACAACTGTCAATGCGTTTTGTATGGCTGCTTGTTGGAACTTGCTCGTAGCTAGTGAATGTTGCTCTATCTCACTTTGCTTCAGTACTTTTCCAACCGTCGCGACGATTTCGCTAGCTTTACTAGGTTTTAATAAATAGTCTTTTACACCAAGCTTAATCGCTTGTCGTGCGTAATCAAACATATCAAAAGCTGTTACCATCACGAATTTAATGCTAGGATGTTCTTCGCTTATTTGTGCTATTGCTTCAAGACCATTCATCCCCGGCATCATTATATCCATTAGGATTAAATCCGGTTTAAACTCATCGGCCATTTCTACAGCAATTTTCCCATTTTTCGCTTGTTTAATTTCTAGCTCTGGATAAGCTTTATGCAGGATGGCTTGCATTCCGTCCCGCTCAATTGGTTCATCATCTACGATCAGGAGCTTTCTCATTGTTGTCGATTCTCCTTATTTTCGGTATTTTCAATACAACTTTTGTACCTTGACCTTCTGTGCTATCGATTTGGATGACGTCCTCAAAGCCATAAAACAGACGTAAACGCTTAACGACGTTACTAAATCCGATTCCAGTTGAATGCCCTTCCGTTTCGACTAAGCGTTCCTCCAGGATTTGCGTAACTTTATCCTTCGACATGCCCACTCCATCGTCTTCAATTTCAATCGTCACTGAGTCGTTTTCATCTAGTACTCTGAACCAAATGCTGCCTCCATCTTCCTTTGGTTCGATTGCATGAATAACTGCGTTTTCTACAATCGGTTGTAAGGTTAGGCCGGGAATCTGCACTTGCAAACAAGACTCGTCTATGTCCAAATGAAAGTCTAAGCGGTCGGTGAATCTTGCTTTTTGAATCTCCATATATTGCTGCAAAACGACGACTTCTTCGTGGATTGTAACGGATCTGTCCAAACGTTTTAAATTGTAGCGTAATAGCCCTGCGACACTTACGAGTAAATCACTCGTCTCCTCAGCACCTTCTAGATAAGCCTTTTTGGAAAGTGTGTTCAGTGTATTAAACAAGAAATGTGGATTTATTTGACTTTGCAGACTGCGAAGCTGACTCTCTTGCAAGAGAAGCTTGTTCTGCTGGAGTTCATGCTCAAGCTGAGCTTTCTGCTGAATTTCTGAGATTAAGTTATTGATGTTGATTCGCATATGATCGAATGTTTTTGCGAGAAAAGAAATTTCGTCATTAGACTCCACTTTTATTGGCCGATCAAATCGACCCTTAGACAGTTCATTCGCCGCCTTCGTAAGTTGTTGGACTGGTCTCGTAATAGTCAACGAGAACCAATACGTGAGCAAAAGTAGGAACACGATAATTAATAGAAGTAACCAAATTCCGAGCTTTTTAAATTCGTCCGATTGCTCTATAATTTCACGATAGAATCGGTCATATGTCTTCAATTCTGTGTCGATAACAGTTAGTGTCATTTCAGAAATATACTTAGAGATGCGCGTCGCTTCAGAAAACTCTTTCGCGGATGCCTCGACTTCTTCCTCGGACTGAAACTTCAGTGATCGATTAGTCGTTTCAATGAAACTATCGATTAAATTAATATAGTTGGTCAATGCGAATTCGTTCTCTACATTTACCAAATTGTAAACTTCGTACTTCGCATATCGAATTTCTTCTTGACTCATATTAATTTGCTCAAGATTAGTCAGTGATGGATTAAGTAGATAGTTGTTAAGATCCGTAATCACTTGTTGGCTTGCACTCGTTACTTCATTCATGATTAAATAACGCTGCAAAATATCATTATATTGATTTTGTGTTTTCTGATTATAATAGGTAAATGCTAGCCAAATCGAAAGCATGATTAATAATACGACACTGGCGAGCATCCATATTTTCTTCTGAATAGTGTTCATTACATATTTGTCGCCTTTACTATACGAATATCAGTGAGATAACCATCCATGTTAAGAGGAACGGCTTCATCTGTTAACCATTTCATGATTAAATTCACGCTGAGCTCCCCCATCTTCTCTGGAGATTGTTCAAGCATCCCATCGAGTTTTCCTTGTGTTAACAACGAGAACGATTCAGTTCCATCGTCAAACGTATAAATATGAAACGGCTCGACTCGAGAGCGTCTGCCGATTTCTTGAATCATGGCTCCCGCATTGTTCGCATTAACAGCGATAAACGCATCCACATCTGGTAACTGGTTTAGTAAATCCTGTGTAGTTGTGATGACCTGTTCCTTCGTATCGGGTGTTTCTGCGTACAATGTTTCAACGTTTGGGTAGTCTTTTAGAATATCTTGGATTCCTTGAAGTCGTTGTTGTTGATGATACTCTTGTTTACTTTCACCTAATATGATGACTTTTCCTGAGGAACCCATGTCAGCTATCAACTGCTTGGCTATCATCTTCCCAGCCAAGATTTGATCAGAACCAACATACGTTTTTCTAAGACTCTCTTCTATTGGAACGTCATTTGCCACGGTAATAATCGGGATTCCAGAAGATGCAGCCTTGAATTTCGTCAAGCTACTAAACTCTTCCGTGTCCAGCCCCTGCACGATAATTCCATCCATTTTCGAATGGATAGCAAGTTCAATTTTTTTCAAAAAATCATCTTGGTTATTGCCATAACTTCCCCATACTTCGAGGCTCACTCCTTCTTGTTGAGCTTGCTGTATCGCCCCTTTGGCAACTTTGTCCCAAAATGGAGTTTCAAGTTCTTGTGTAATAAGAACAAGTCGATATTGTTCCTCATTTAGGGCTGAAGTTTGAGGCTGTTGAAAATCGGAGTGAAACACCTTTTCTGCCGATATAAATGTAAAATAACTAAGAATAGTGAATATGAAACAGAGTATAATAATGCTTATTTTCCGCATAGCAGTGTCTCCTTTTCCCTATGTGAAACTCTTTTCATCTTACCATCTACCGGATAATATTCAATGCTTTCTGATAACTTACAGGAGGTATGAATCACCTTATTTGAGAGTCGTTATGAGCAAGCTCTAAATAACTGTTTAACCTTCGCTTATACTAGTAAATAAGTTTAGACGGAGTGGGAGGAGTAAGGGATGTTATAGGGGGAAGATGTAATTAAGTAAAGGTTGAACTTAACACTTGTATTACGTTTTTGGGGACACCTATTTTGATAGGTGCCCCGGATACTGTTACAATAATAAGTAATGAGCTAAAATCTACCCTCTTTGTTTTCGGGTCATAACATCAAAGATTACCGCTCCAGCCAATACTCCTCCACGAATCATATACTGATAGGATATCCCTACACCCAGTAGATTCATCCCGCTTGATAAAGAGGCCATAACAATTGCTCCGATAATAGCACCTGTTACTTTACCGACTCCTCCTGCAGAAGATACACCACCAACGTAAGCCGCCGCGATTGCGTCAAGCTCGAATAGTGTACCTGCAGTCGTTGTTGCGGACTGGAGACGCGAGGTGAAGAGAATACCGGAAAGTGCTGCTAACATACCCATCGATCCAAAGACGATATACGTGATTTTCTTCACGTTGATGCCGCTAAGATGGGCAGCTTCGGGGTTACTTCCAACTGCATATATATGTCTACCCAACACTGTTTTTGTTGTAAGGAAATGATAGACAACAACGACCAACAGCATAATAACAACCGTCCATGAAAACCCATTATAGCCTGCTAGAATCCAAGTAATATAAGCAATAATGGCTGAAACCATTACCAATTTCATGATGAAAATCTTTTTAGAGACCACTTCAAACTGATACTTTATTTTACTTTTACGTGTGGAGATTTCACTGTAAATGTACAATAAAATACCGACTAAACCGACAAGTAAAGACAGTAAATGCAAACCATTTATTTGAAGAATCGAAGGAATAAAGCCATTACCAATTGCATTAAAGTTATCGTCCTTTATGATAATCGTTCCTGTTTTTTCAGTCACTTGTAAAAGTGCTCCACGGAAGATAAGCATTCCAGCTAAAGACGCTACGAACGAGGGAATCCCTATAGAGGCTACTAAAACACCATTAAATAATCCAACAACAACTCCGAGTACAAGAATAATCGGGATGGTCAAATAAATTGGCATTCCCACTTGTGTGAGGAGGATTGCGGTGATGGCACCAAGGAATCCTGCTGCAAATCCTACAGATAAATCAATATGTCTAATGACGATTACTAATGTCATCCCGACAGCTAATACGGCAATATACCCTGCAGAATCTAGTAAATTACTAATATTACGAGAAGACATAAACAATCCATCCGTCATGATAGAGAAGGTTAGCATAATGACAATCAAGGCAATGTACATGCCATAGTCACGAATATTCACTTTAAATAGAGACTTTGCTTCATTAATAAAGTTCATCGATTTTACCTCCTATTGCGTAGCAAGTTGCATAATATTTTCTTGAGTGGCTACGTCAATCGCCATCTCGCCTTTGATTTTCCCTTCGGCCATCACGTATATGCGATCGCTCATTCCTAAAACTTCACCAAGCTCTGATGAAATCATGATAATACTCATACCTTGGCTAATCAGCTTATTCATAATCGTATAAATTTCAAACTTAGCTCCTACGTCAATTCCACGAGTCGGCTCATCCAATATCAATATCTTTGGTCCTGCAAACAACCATTTACCTAACGATACTTTCTGTTGATTTCCACCGCTTAAATTTCCGACAACCTGTTCCAAAGAGCTAGCTTTAATATTTAATGACTTTTTATAATCAGTTGCGACTATAACTTCTTCATTCGTATTAATAATTCCATTCGTTGAGATGCCATTAAGATTGGCAACAGACACATTGTTTTTAATATCTTGTATCAAAAACAGTCCGTCACCTTTTCGATCTTCCGTTACATAAGCGATTCCAGCCTTGATTGCGTCCCTGGGATGTTTGATCGGTTTAGATGAACCATTCACAACTAAATCCCCCTGCAATTTATACGCTTTTGGATTTCCAAAAATGCTCAACGCTAGTTCAGTTCGACCCGAGCCCATCAATCCTGCAATGCCAATAATTTCTCCTTTTTTCACGTGAAGATTAACATCATTGACGACTTTACGTCCTAACTGGACATCAAATGCTGACCAATTCGTTAATTCAAGAACATTATCCCCAAACAATTTGTTCGCACGCTTCGGGTAAATATCATTGATTTCACGACCAACCATGTTCTTTATAATGACACTTTCAGAAATTTCACCTTTTGAAGCATCGAGTGTGCAAATTGTTCGACCATCTCGAAGAACAGTTGCTTTATCCGCAATTGAAATCACTTCTTTCAACTTATGGGAAATCATAATACAGCTAATCCCTTGATTTTTCAGTTCACTCAATACCTCTAACAAGTTCTCGCTATCGTCCTCATTGAGAGCTGCAGTCGGTTCATCTAAAATGAGTAGCTTTACTTCTTTACTCAGAGCTTTGGCAATTTCGACTAACTGCTGCTTTCCTACACTTAAGTCTTTAATAAGTGTTTCTGGCGTTACATTCAGTTTTACTTTTTTCAGCATTTTAGTAGACTCAACAATCGTTTGGTTCCAGTCGATGAATGGACCGCGCTTCACTTCGTTACCTGCAAATATATTTTCGTATACGGTAAGGTCTGGGAACAAGGCAAGCTCCTGATAGATAATGCCAATGCCTATCTTCACACTGTCACTTATTTTATTAAACTGCTGAACATTTCCCTCAAATACAATATCGCCTTGATAGGTACCATAAGGATAGACGCCGCTTAGTACTTTCATCAGTGTTGATTTCCCGGCACCATTCTCCCCGATTAAACAGTGTATTTCACCTTTTTTCACTTTGAAATTCACATTATCGAGTGCTTTTACCCCTGTAAATTCTTTCGAAATTCCATTCATCTCTAAAATGTATTCACTCATTTGATTGCCTCCTTAACAAAACAACTAGTACAATGGCGAAATAGTGATAGATGTATCTATCACTATTTCTCGTTCTACTTATATATTTTTGTTATTCCAGACCTGTAAATTCGCTTGCTTCGTAATACTCAGAATCAATAAGCTCTTGTTTAACATTTTCTTTATCCACTACAATTACATCTGTTTGTTTAGCTTTGACATCGACTTCCCCGTTGTCATAAGATCCAGTTGTTTCAGGTGTTTTGTCATCCAATACTTCTACTGCCATACCCATTGCATCTTTTACAAGCGTTCGTACATCTTTAAATACAGACATAGATTGTTTGCTGTCTAAAATGTATTGTATGGACGCTTTTTCAGCATCTTGACCAGTTACAAGGAAACTTGAAACCTCGCTATCTGAACCGAATACATCAGCAATCGAACGAGCCGTTCCATCATTAGGTGCAAGGATCGCTACATCGCCTTTCAACTCATCACTTACAGCTGTTAAATGTGTTTGTGCTTTGTTTTTCGCATCGTTTGCATCCCAGTTTGTTGTAATTTGACCAATGATTTTACTTTGTTGATCTCGTGAAAGGTCAGCTGTATCTTTTAAAGTTTCCGCTTCGCTAGAGTTTGCAATTTTGAATGTGCCATCAGCGATTTTTGGTTGAAGCACTTTCCATGCTCCTTCAAAGAATAAAAATGCATTATTGTCAGTAGCTGCTCCAGCGTATAAATACAAAGGAACGTCTGTACCTTGTGCATTGTCTACTAGGTATTGTGCTTGAGCCGCCCCAACTGCCAAGCTATCGAAAGTAACATAGTAATCAACTGCATCTGTATTAGTAATTAAACGATCATAAGAAATAACTGTAATTCCTTCTTTTTTAGCAGCTTCTACTGCAGCTGCTGCAGCGTCCCCATCTTGTGGACAAATAATTAATACATCGATTCCTTTACTAATCAATGTTTCAACGTTTTCTTTTTCTTTAGCAGAAGAACCTTGACTGAACAATATTTCACTTGTGTAATCTGTTTCAGCGATTGCATCTTTAAATCTTTGCTCATCTTGTACCCATCTTGGTTCGTCTTTCGTCGGTAATACGATACCTACGTTTACTTCATTACTACTACCATCACTACAACCTGCTGCGATAACTGTGAACATCATGACAACGATTGCTAAAGAAATTGCTTTCCAAATTCTACTCATTTCCATGCCCCTTTTCCCTTGTTTTCTTAGCTACAACTCAATTATAGCTATGGAAATCGGTTATGAAAGCGCTATCAATAGCACTCTTTTAGTATTACCTATACTTTTTCATCTTTTTCGAATTATTCAATTAATAATCTGCAAGACCTTCGTCAATAACATCCAAAGTTCTCTGAAAAAAAGAAGTTAATAATGATAGAATTACTGGTAAGTTAAAATATGTACAAATGAACAGGGAAAAAATTACAACTATGTTCAGGAAATTATCAATAAGAATTGGGGTCTTCATTTGAAATATTTATCTATCGGTATAATCCTTTCATTATCACTACTCACTGCATGTACAAAGGGATCAACAGGCGATGCCATGATTAAACATGCAGAGCTGACAAAGTTTGAAGAAAGTCTTGTTGATCTAACGAGTGAACATTCCTTTGTATTTGATTTGGAAATAAATAATGAGGAGATAACGGAAGTCATTACAATCGTTGATTATTATGAAAATGGTGAATTTGTGCGTCAGGTTGGCAACATGAGTTCAGAAATATCACAAGAAACTATTGACGATAAGATAAGAGTAGCCTTCATTCAACAAACTCTTAGTGAAAACGAAGAAAATTGGTTAATGTCGGTTATGAAAGACGATGGTCACTTGTCGAGTTCATCTCCGAATAATATAGATGGTAAAGAAAGAATAAATTTCGCTTCTGCCTCGGGGGGTGTAAATGAAGGCCCTTTGTCTATTGTAGAGAGTAATTTAATTGGTTCAATTGCATACTCAAGTAATAGTGACATTTCTGTTTTGAAAGAAATAAAAACAAAAGAAGATATAAAAAAAGCAACTGATTATGAGCAAGCGTATCTCATATCTGTTGAATTACGATAAGTTTAAATAAACCCTATAGATAGAAAAAATGAGCGGTGACTTAGTCACTGCTCATTTCTTACTCAAACTATATGTTTTTATATATTATTTAATACTTCGAGTGTTTCTAAAACATGATCTAGAAAATCTGCAATGTCACCCATATGCTGCTCATTAATTTTATGGTCAAATGTCATTTCAATAATGTCTAGGTAACTTTTCGCTCCTTGTTCATACACGAAGCTCAGTGTCTGAGTTAACTTAGAGTCAAGTTCCCAAATATCTGTTAGTGCTTGCTCTATCTCCTTACACTGTTTAGGTACATTTTGAACATGCTTATAAAAACGTAATAATAAAGTACAACCAGGATTTTTATCAGGTTGCTCCAATATCTCCGCTGCTAGTTCTTCTAAAGAAGCTTCTAATACAATTTCTGCTGTAACATCTAGTTGATCGACTAGCGTAAATCGAATGGCAAAATCCCTAGCCATAATGGAAAAATTCATTCGATCCAGTCGGTTCGTAATATTAATTTTGTGATTTATAGTATCTAGATCATACACATGATTTTCAAATGCTACTTTTAAATTCTCAAAAATTGTTGGATCATACATATAGATTCCTCCACTATTAATTTCCTTGAACTTTCCCCTATACTAACCTTCACCTTATGGAAGTAATCATAACATTTTCTTTCTCAAGCCCTGGCAGTACAATGGGACCATGTTATAATCAGACAAGCAATACACGATATTAGTATGAAAATTGTTAGATTTCTTTTTCAATGAGTAAACTAACTGTGTACAACTGACTATGTAAGTGAGGTGGAATATGAATATAAAAAATCAGATACCTAATCTCTTTACATTAGGAAATTTATTTTGTGGATTTTTGTCTATTGGCTATGCTGCAAATCATCAATATACAAATGCTGCAGTATTAATTCTCATTGGTATGATGTTAGACAGTATGGATGGTAGAATTGCAAGAATGTTACATGCTGAAACCCCTTTAGGGAAAGAATTAGACTCTTTGGCCGATATCGTAACTTTCGGTGTAGCTCCAAGTTTTTTGGTATACTACACGATATTTTTCAATAATGGATTGCTTGGTCTCGCTATCTCCGGGTTGTTTCCTCTGTTTGGAGCCTACCGGTTAGCACGATTTAATACCGCTCCCGAAGATGAGTCCAGTACTCACTTTACCGGTGTACCCATCACAGCCGCTGGTGGAATATTAGCATTATTAACATTATTTAATAATCAAATCCCGAGCATCGTAACAACTGTTATTTTTACAGCTTTATCTTTCTTAATGGTAAGTAAACTTAAAATACCTAGCTTAAAAGAGGTTCCTTTACCTAAGTATGGAACCATTGTAACGATATTTTTAGGGGCGCTTTTAGTCATAGTTAATATCGAATCCTATGGAAGATTCCCTTATTTAATTTACATAGCAACACCCATCTACATCATTTATGTAGCTTATTGGTTCATCAAAGTAAAAGGCAATAAGGGAAAAGGATAAACAGCACGCAAATATCCTAGGATTTAATGGGATTCCAGATATATCCTGACTGAAATTTAACCTTCTTCACCATAATTTAAAGAATTACAATTAAGAGCGATGTGACAAATAAATCACATCGCTCTTATCTGTTCCTATAGACAATCCTTCAGAGGATGATGTGCGTCCACCCTGATTGGACAACTACTGTATATAACGATTTTCTTCGAGTCACCATTAGTATTTACTTTACTGAAGTTATGCTTCTTACTTATGTAAATATTCATCTATCCAAACCTTCATTCCAACGGCTCTTTCACCCAAAATAATCCTGTAGTTTCCTTTGCATATTCTCTTTATGTGTGGCAAATTGCTTATGTCGGTTACCATTCGCACCTGATGAATGAGGAAATCCAATTAAAATCGATTCTTTAGTAATATAACCATTATCAGCAAGATACATTAACACCTTTGAAACATTAACTCCTAGTGGAATGATGAGTGGATCATTTAACTTGTTAATCTCCCCTGCTGTGTAATCAATAATATGTCTTTTTAGTACTTCTGTTTTTAGTATATCGGGTGTGGATCCACTGTAGTTTTTGCCGTTATAGAAAACAGGATAAGGTAATACCGACATCGTTTGAACCATATGACTAGCCGCACCAAAAAGTTCACTCGAAGATGATAACCCCAAATAATGGTTCAATCCAAGTTCGTCCAACATTTGAATTAGGTTTTTCCGCATAGGTCCTTCAAAGCTGGAGTTCTTCTTCACTTCATGAAGAATCTCTTCATCTGATATCTGCTGATCCATCACATTCAACACCGTTGAGTAGGATTTCTTCATTTGATGTAAACCGGGAGTAATCCCAACAATCACCACTTTGGCGTTCTCGTTAACATATTCAAAAGGAGCATAATAAATTTCAAGCTTCTTCTTGTCATCTTTCTCTAGTAGAAATTGGTCATTGATTAATGCATCATCATCAAAGGGGACAGGTATAGACTGGATCAATTTTTTATAAGTTTGGAATTTAGAATAATCTGCGATGCTCATGTATGTTTCCCCCTTCCTATTATTTTTTATAATTATACTAAAGTTTTTTAAAAATGGCAGGATGGACATAACAGGAAATTAAATCCAAATTCCCCATTTGGATATGTTAGAATAGTATTACTATTAATTTTTAGAGGTGAACATAATGAATATAGGTTCTGAAAAGGTACTTGCTCTTACGGATTTAACCATGAGTTATGGTGGGAAAAAAGTATTAAATGGTATAAATTTAGAAGTTTATCAAGGACAAATTATTGGATATATTGGTCCAAACGGTGCGGGTAAAAGCACCACGGTTAAAATTATGCTTGGCTTAATTGACGGATATGAAGGTAAAGTTGAAATTTTTGGACAAGACATTGCAATAGGCGATCATACATATAAACGAAGAATCGGTTATGTGCCTGAAAATGCGGAAGTTTATGATAATCTGACGGCAAGTGAATACTTAACTTTCAGTGGTGAACTATACGGGTTAGACCGAAAATATGCAGAGTTGAAAGCATTCAAACTGATGAATCAATTCGGACTTGGAAACATGTATCACAACAGAATTTCTTCTTACTCAAAAGGAATGAAACAAAAAGTTTTAATTATTTCTAGCTTATTGCACGATCCAGATTTATTGTTTTTAGATGAACCGTTAAGTGGATTAGATGCCAATAGTATGATGATTATTAAAGAGATGTTGTCACTGCTCGCTGCACAAGGAAAAACGATATTTTATTCCTCTCACATCATGGATGTGGTCGAAAAAATAAGCAGTAGAATTATTTTGATAGTAGATGGAAAAATTGTAGCTGACGGAAGTTTTGAAGAATTAAAACTCCAAAGTAAAGAAGGAACACTTGAGGAAATTTTTAATCAGTTAACTGGTTTTAATGAACACAAAAGTATTGCGGAAAACTTTGTTTCGACTATCAGAGATGTACAGAATAATGAATGAGTTCAAGTCTTTAAGATTTCTAGACTTATTTAAACGTTTATTTATTATGTTCGGGATTGATTACGAAGTAATGAGAAAAATTCTACAAATAAAGCTGACTATGGATCAAAGACGTGTGCCCACCATTTTCAATGGAGCGAAGAAATCGGAAGGGAATCAATTTCTTAAATCCTTAGGTTTATATGCTTTTTATGGCTTGATATTAATTCCTTTTGTCCTTTTAGGCGAAAATTATATGTTTCAAATGAGTCTTGTATTTGGAATGATCATGTTCATTTTAATGACATCGATGATTTCTGATTTTTCATCAGTATTATTGGACCTTAAAGATAAAGATATACTAAACACAAAACCCGTTAGTAAGAGAACCATTAGTACAGCAAAAACGCTTCATGTAATGATTTATATGTCTTTATTAACGGTTGCGCTTGTGACCATACCATTCGTTATCAGCATAGTAAGCCAAGGGATACTGTTTGCAATTCTTTTTTTGGTGGAGTTATTATTTGTCTGTATTTTTGTCGTTGTTTTTACCGCTTTAACCTACTTATTTATCTTGCGTTTTTTTAATGGTGAACGATTAAAAGATATCATTAATTATGTGCAAATCATTTTATCTGTAAGCATTTTGATTGGTTATCAGCTTCTAGCCAGATCTTTTGAATTAGTAAATCTAGATATTTCATACACTTTCAGTTGGTGGCACACCCTAATCCCTGCGTTTTGGTTCGGAGCACCATTTGAATTATTTCTCCATCAAAATTTTTCAAGTCCGATGATTGTTTTTTCAATGCTCGCCATTTGTGTGCCATTACTTTCTTTTTTCATTTATTATCGTTTAATGCCTTCATTTGAAAGCAATTTGCAAAAGTTGTTAACTGATACCGGAACAGGTAAAAAGAAGTGGCATGGAATTGATGACTTGTGGGCAAAAATTACCTGCTACAGCAAAGAAGAACGTTTATTTTTTCGGTTCGCTACACTAATGATGAAACAAGAAAGACAATTTAAGTTAAAAGTATACCCAGCTCTTGGACTATCAATTGTGTTGCCCATTATCTTTGTCTTTAATGAGCTTAGAATGAAATCATTCACAGATCTATCTCAAGGGAAAATGTACTTATCTCTATATTTTTGCAATCTCATGATTCCATCTATCGTTCATATGCTGAAGTTTTCAGGAAGTTATAAAGGAAATTGGATATATCGAGCTGCTCCGATAAGCCAAGTATCCGCAATTTACAGCTCAACACTCAAAGCTTTTTTAGTGAAATTGTATTTACCCGTATTCCTAATCGTCAGCATCGTATTTCTTTGGATTTTTTCAGTTAAAATTGTGCCAGAGTTATTTGTTGTCTTTTTGTCAGGGATTGTTCAAGTACTGATTACGTATAAGATTATAAACAATGAATTCTATCCTTTTTCTCAATCCTTTGAATTTGCACAAGAAACACAAACAGCTAAAAATTTTCTACTTCTATTGATCACCGGACTATTTGTAGGGGGGCATCTGTTAGCTTTAGTAATCCCGTATGGCATATACATTTATCTGTTCACATTACTCATCTCAACTATTGTCGGTTGGGCAATCATTTTCCCTAAGAAAACAGTCATATTCAATATAAAACAACCAGCTGATGGTTCTGATGTAACTAAAGTTTAGAAAAATTCATATCTTAGCTGTTGGATTTCTAATTGCACTAATTCCTGCTGCTAGTTGGCTTTTTGCGAATGTAATTTTAGGAGCACTGTCTACACACTTAAGTAAAACATTAAGAATGCGAAGTCTATAATTTCTATAGAAACTTCACTCTAAGAAAGGTCTGGTCTCAATGTTAAGTAGTACTGTCGCCATTTTTAGTACAGTAGTCTCCATTCTTGTAGTTTATTATTACGTGCAGAAGCTAGAGTTTGCAAAATATCAATCAAGTAGCGTTAAACTGTATGTAGCACGTGCCGGTGTAGGTATAGTACCTGTAATTTTATTATCTACCTCATTGTATTTTCTTTTGAGTCTTTTTTAATAATTGTGTTTCTCTTTAAGTTTTTCAAACAAAGATACAACGAATAGCAAATAAAGTTATTAACTAAAACAATTTTGATTCCAAATCATTTGAAATCAATGTAGTGAATTATTAAGCACATAACATTGACGAACTAATAATCGGACCTCGGATGTGTTCAAACAAAGAAAAGCTGCCATGTTAAGGCAGCTTTTTCTATTTATTAACAGCAAATCTGATATATATTAAACGTTTTTCATCCATTTCAAGTATTTTTCTATCACCTTGTTTTATTAGTGCTTCCTTAGTTTTCCGGTCTTTATATTATCATCCTTGATATTTCTTCAATAAAAGTAATTACATCATTACGTCTACAGTCATAAAGTGTATACCAATAAGGTTTACTATCTATATCCCACAAAGATGAAATCAATTAGAAACCCTGCAGCAATCAATAAAATTCCTACAGAGAAATGGACTTTCTTATCATTTAAACCTATTTTTTCAAACAGCCAAATAAGTAAGGCAATTCCGCCTAAATACTGAATACTGCTAATTAAGTAACTATTTGGGATAAGAAATAACTTTGGAAATGATTGATATATTCCTGCCATTAAGCCTAACAAGAATAAAACCAACGGCATTCTTAATTTCCACTGCATCCAATTCACTTTATTTTCTTTTAAATAATTCTCCACTTTTCACACCCCACTGTCTGAGAGTTAATATGTCCCCTAATTTGCACTTCCAAAAATGATCTGTTAATAAAATTCGACCTTTTTTTGACGATTTCTTTTCTGTAATTTACTAAAGTATCCGTTAGTTTAAGAGATTGGATAGGGAAAAAAATAAAATAAAAAGAACTAAAGTATAAATTACACTTATCTTCTTCGTCTTCCAAAGATCTAATAACTTCTTTGAAGTCAGTAAAAGTAATAATATTGCAGCTACATTTGAAAGTATTTTGTAATCACTAAATAAACCAGCAATAAAGACTAAAAGACTTAAGAACAGTAGAAGTTCCAATAAAATGGATACTGCATTGTTTTTTAATTCCTTTTTTATACCTTGATAATCCATTATCAAGACATATAGGAAAGGAACCACTATAACTAAAAAAATAATTACTTTTAAAAACAATACCACTCCCCCTTGAATTACTGCTTCTTGTTTTCACAAAATATTATTTGTATAACTGTAATATTCTTGAAAGACATAGCATATTCCTTCATCAACTAACCTATTCTCTGAGTAGAAGAGAAATATATATTTTATTCATTCAATGGTTTCCTGTCCGGTTCATGTCTTTAATATCTATAGGTTTCCGACACCCTTTTATCTACCTTATGAGCACAGTACTTAGTGCACAAAAAAATGATCAAAGTGAATAAGTCACTTCAATCATTTTGTGAAAGGAATATTAAAGTAACTTATAACAACCACACTAAAAATAAGACAAATTAGCCATACCCATATTGGTTTTTTGGGGTGGATAGCTATCACGGAAAACATCATAAACCAAACCACTACTGACCATGGCATGTTCCAGTCATTATGATGCGTTATGATTTTTAAGAATACCAAAAATGATTCAAATATTGACCACATAATGGCCCATATGAATATATAAGCAAGCTGTCTTAACATGACAGATGCATTTGGATAAAATGTTAAAAAAAGCAGAATGATTGAAGGGAATAGAAAGAAAATCATTCTAATTTCGTGCATCATTCGATTAGGAAACAAGAAAGATTCATTATATAACCACAACGGATAATCGGTAGTTAAGATGAAGGAAAGTAGACTAACAATGCTAATGAATAGAATAGTTGAATAGTATTTTCTCCAATTTCGCCAATCACTATATCGCCATGTCACAAATATGAGTGATACAGTAATAAATAATGGAGTGTACCAAGCAATTGTATGTAACATTTTATACTCCTTTTCAAAATAAAATGTATGGCATTTACATTAGTAACAGTAATTGTCTCTATATTAAGATACCCATCCTAGTCAAATAACAGACAGATGAATCCAGTTTATAGTGTAACCTTATGTTGATACATATGATTTTCAAATGCTACATTTTAAATTTCCCTTTAGCTTAGCCATTACCTAAGGGAAGTAATCATCATTATTATGTCCTTGGGATAGGATCAATTCATACTTAAGCAGCAAAAGACACCAGTAATATTTATAATAATGTCATTTTTCTTTCTAATTGATTGTTATACTATATTCATCTATATTTTTCGAGAATTGAGGATGTATTATGACAACAGCAAAAACAACTTCATCTTCAATGGTTTCCAATCCAGTCTATCCAATCATATTTGCGATTAGTGGCGTTCACTTATTGAATGATTCAATCCAATCAGTCATTCCAGCGATGTTCCCTGTCCTTGAAAAAGATCTTGGGCTTACGTTTACACAGTTAGGGTTAATTGCATTCGCATTGAATATGGTCGCCTCAGTACTACAGCCGGTCGTCGGTTATCTTAGTGATCTGAAACCCAAACCATATTCACTTCCATTTGGAATGATGGCTTCATTTCTAGGGATTTTAGGACTAGCATTTGCCCCAGAATATTGGATGATTCTAGTTTCCGTCATTTTTATTGGACTTGGTTCTGCCATTTTCCATCCAGAAGGTTCCCGCGTGTCTTTTATGGCAGCCGGACATAAAAGAGGTCTATCACAATCCATTTACCAAGTGGGAGGAAATACAGGACAAGCATTAGCCCCGCTTATCAGCGCATTTATCTTAGTACCTCTTGGTCAAAGAGGCGCTGCTCTATTTTTGCTAGTCGCTGGTCTTGGCATTTTTATATTAATGAAAATTTCAGCTTGGTATAAGGCACAGTTAGAACAAGAAAAATTACTGAAGCGTAAAAGAGTACTATTGTCTTCAATGGCGAATTTAACGAAAAAACAAATAGGTGTCGCACTTGGTCTGTTACTCATGATTATCTTCGCCCGCTCCATTTATGTGACGAATATAACAAGCTTTTATATCTTTCATTTAATAGAATCTTACGGGTTAACGATTCAAAAAGGACAGCTCATCATCTTCTTATTTCTAGCAGTCGGAGCAGTCGGCACATTTTTCGGAGGCCCTTGGGCAGATAAAATAGGACGAAAAAATGTCATTGTATTATCGCTTATAGTCCCAGTACCATTATGCCTTCTCCTGCCATATGTACCATTACCAGCAGTGATTGTTCTACTAATACTTATTGGATTTTTCATCATGCTAAGTTTTTCGGTCACTGTGGTTTATGCACAGGAACTTGTGCCGAGTAAGATTGGGACGATGGCGGGACTAACAGTTGGACTCGCTTTTGGAATGGGGGCTATAGGGGCAGTTGTGATTGGTATTTTGATGGACCATATTGGTATATATACGACCATGATCATCATTTCATTGTTACCAATACTAGGACTTGTTGGACTTGCACTCCCTCGTGATCAAAAGATGACTTCACCACCGCTGATTACTAAGTAATATGGGCGATTAGGAGAGGCATATGACTATGAAGCTCATATGCTAGAAAGTATGCATACCATACAGAAGACACCTCCAATCGAGATTATAGATTGGAGGTGTTTTCGTTTCGTGGATTAGTAAATGGTCACCTACTGAACAAAAAGTAAGTGGTTCTTATATTAGAACTAGACCACCCTTGTACTTTCAATACTGTCACGGTGAATAATCTTACATATACAGTTTTGTTCTGTACACAGTCAGAATTCCCTTCACTTACAACCCAGTAGAGCAAAACAAGACGATTCGCCAACCATCCGGATCTTCAATGGTAATTCCAGAGTCTTGCCAATAAGGATTTTCTGCTTCAACTTCGTGATAGCCCATATCTGCCAACCTACTTGTGACCTTAGATATCACATTCCAATCCGGTAAATAATAAACAAGCAAATTATCTTTAGTTGGAGCAGGACAAGGTGTTCCTGCAACATGACTGGTAAACTCCAGATGTACATGGTTATCAGGTAGCCCATACATCACACCATCATATCCATTATGTCCCCAAAACTCACCGACTTTCTGCAGTCCTAAACCTACTTCATAAAATTCAATGACCTTATCCAATTGGGTTGTTGGTCTTGCAATTCTCATTTGCAAAACTGGAAGTGCATCTGTCCATGGCTTTTTCACCTTGACCGTATAAGGTAAACTCGGATGTTCCATTACCTGATATTGCTCCCCTTCGACTTCAACTGTAATTGGATGAATTGTTGCTGGTCTATCTGTCGGATACCAATTCCGACCTTCTTTCACCAAAATAAAAGTTCCAACCTTATCTCCATAAAAACGAAATGTATTTGAGTTCGTTTTGTTATCATTCGTGATTGGTGATAAGAACTCACTCATGGACTCAACATTTTCACAAGGAAGTCCTATTTCACACACATCATACCACCCCAAATTATCTGCATTACCAGGAATATCACGCTCCAACATCTCGACAATATTGTCGTCTGGATCAGTAAAATATGCACGCTTTCCCTCCCAATACCCACTCAATCTCCCATCGGAATCAGGTAAAAGATTGACGTTACTACGCATGATTTTACTAAACATATAATCAAAAAAATCAAGATTACTCCTTAATGCAAAATGGTACAACGGTGATTCCACATGGCCTGATTGCTGAAAGGTAATATGTGTATTCCCTGCCCTTACTGTAAAAAAGCCTTCCTTTGCCCTTACGATGGGCATCTCTAAAACTTCAGAATAGAACTCTTTCATTTTTTGTATATTTACTGTCTCCAACACGATTCTTAGAATTTTCATTTTCAACACCTCAAATCAATTGTACAAAAAAACTCTTCCAAACCACATGTACAATGGGATGAAAGAATTCTACATCTTTAGGATGAGCAAAGAAAAGAAACCTACTAACGTTAGGAGACTCTCATTACTTTTTTTCTTGTGTCATTACTATAAAAGGTGTCTCACTCGGATTTACCTACTTTATCTTTCCTGAGTATTATTGCGGCTAAAATGTTTCGTTGATTTCCCAAGACTCAACCATTTGTCAGGCTACAATAGGTTCATATCCCATACCCATAAGATATGCAATAGCAGAAACTTCTCGTAATGCTGTGTGTAGGAAGTATATTGCGCTTCTTTTAATTCGTATTGAACAATTCCTTCCACTTCGTTCAACACTTTGTTCTTAAAATAATATAGGTTGTAATGAGGAGTTTGATTATGCTGATGTGGGTTATAACGGTAATAACGATCAATCATTTTAAATCAACTCCTATTTGCTAACAATAGGAGTCTATGTCCGTTTACCATGTCGATAAGGGCAAATAAAATCAAAACCTGAAACTAATCATACTAATTAACGATCAATGCAATTGTAGTGAATACTCTGAGGTTTTTCATCCATGGTGAACAAATGTGTCCACACTTAGAGCATCAAAAAAAGTAGACTATTTTCAAAAAGTTATATATTGGTAATTAATAAATATTCTTCCTCCTGACATTAGCTTATTACCTTAAATCATGTATACTTATTCTCTTTAACAAAGGTCCATCCACTGTCCTAAATAGTACTGGTTGTCCTTCCGATATAGCATATTCACTTAATGAAAAAGTACCTTTCATCGCTTCCATCTGAACATCTACACGAACCTGGATTTTTTTCAATTCCGCTTCTATTTCTTTGGCAATACTAGTCGTGAATCCCTTCGAAAAGCGAATAACAATATCAATATCACTCGATTTCGTTGTCGTTTCTTTCCCACTCGCCAGTTCAAACCCAACACTTCCTACTGGGCCCCAATTGAGTGAATAGGTATTCATTAATTTGCTAACTCGCCCCAAATAATTAAAAATTTCTTTAGAATTGTCGTTCCATTTCCTTTCTTGCGCTAGCTGTTCCGGCGTAATCCGCCTCACAATTTGTTCTACTGGCAAGAAGGCGGCGAACCGCTCATTTCTCTTCGGACCACGTACTCCAACTGGCACAAGTCCTTCACTTACCTTGGCACGCCTCACTACTACAAAAGGTACATTGGCGATTGACGTTTCAACCCATTCTGGTAATGGTGAATTACTGATCAAATTCTTAACACTTTCAAATTCCAACAAGTCATGTGTATTTAATTCCACTGCTCACTCAACTTTTCTCTGACTAAAATTGATGCTGCCCTGCCAGATTGAGCAAAAGAAGACTTTAACCGTACACTTAAATCAATTGAACCATCCATCCAAACATCTTCAATGGCAAGGTGTATCTCTTTATATATGATGTCCCTCTCTTTTTTCCCAGGAGTGTCTGCTTCTACTCCATCTACTAACGAGGACAGGGCACCTAACTTTTCGAATGACTCAACATCATACGCCATTGCCGGTACTTTTTTCGTAGCAGCTTCCAATTCTTCAAGACTTCTCTGAGTAATCCTAGCAGCCGATTGTTTCGACATGACATGTACATTCACACCATCATCACGTAGTGCAATCAGTCGATTCGCCTGCATACCATGTGCCAAAAATGCACCTGATATCGCATTTCCCGGTATGAATGCAATTACTGGATGACCATTCAATCTTGCTGAAGCATAAGCATCCACCGCGGCTGCACAAGCTTGGTGAATACCGAGAAGTTCTTCATGATAGCCGTAAGCCTGACCCGGAACATCGACGATTGCGACAATGGTACGCTTTTCACTATTTTTATCCTCTTCCATGGCTTCTCGAACATGTTTTGCGATTGACCAACCTTCCTGTAAACCCACTTCACCTTTTCTCGCACGCGGAAAACGATTTTGAGAGTCAGGAACTACGGCAATAAATCGAACTGCTTTCTCTCCAATCATACTGTCTGCTACTCGAACAGATGGTATATCCCCTATTTCTAAAGCATCATCACGTAGCAAATCAAACCATTTTCTCCCACGCCCCATGGCTTCTTCACTCTCTAAAATAATCGATTTATCCTCCTTAATCACTGCATTTTTAGACTCAGTCCAAAGCAACCCTACTTTTTCAGATGACAATCGATGCTCTGGATCGACCAAACTTAAAAATGTTTCGTACCGACTTACCTGCTCTGTCCTAGGAACAAGTATCGTATCGTCGTTTATATAAGATGAAATCACTTCTATGATAGATTCTATATCATCTTCGATCATAACATCTGCAAAACCAGCAGCGGCCCGCTGTTCTCCTCCAATCGTTCTCCAGATGAGTAGCCTGTCTTTCGAATCAAATTCACGGATACCAGCTTCCTGTTCTATTACTTCCGGACCGTTTAGTCCAAGACGTCCTCCACGAGTCATAATGATTGTGCTGCAAAGACCAGCAGTAATGGACATTCCTCCAAATGCTCCGATTTTCCCAGGAATGACTGCGATAACTGGGACATAACGTCTTAACTCCACAATGGCTGCACAGATTTCAGCGATTGATAGTACACCATAATTTGCTTCTTGAAGTCTAACGCCTCCTGTATCTAAAACCAACACAGGGATCGTTTTTGTACCAGCTTTACAATCTTTTAGCGCCATTTCAAGTACACCAGCAATTTTCGAACCAGATACTTCACCAATCCCGCCACCCAGGAAATTTGCCTCTATCGATATGACAACCGCCAGCTGTTTGTTAATTGTTCCTTTAGCAATAATAACTCCATCATCACTTTGCGGTACGATTCCCTGTGGCTCCAAATGAGGGGATTCTAGATCATCCCATGGGCCAAGCAATTCTTTATAGGTACCATTATCTAATATCCCATGAACTCGCTCGCGTCCGTTAGATTCTACAAAACTGGTTTTTAGTGTTCTAATCATTAGAGATTACCTCCAGTGCCTGTTCAAGACGGAGTTTCACTACACCCGGTGTTGCACCGAAGTCGTTTATTTTAACCTTCACTGCAACTTCATGCTGTGAGAAAAAACGTTGAACAACAGATTCCCAAGTATCTTTATATCCAGTTATTCCTGTTCGAATCGTCACTTCCGTTTGAGAACTACCTGAAGGTTCCATCATAATTTCTAAATCACCTGATCCGACGACACCTACATGTGCGAGGCTATTAATTTTTTTCGTTGCAGGAAACGTGAATGTCATACTTTCCAAATGAAGCACCCCCATTTAATTTGTATATACATAATCTTTACGAGTTATTTTTTCTGTTTTATTTGCTTGGATTTTATCTAAAAACAGCGTAGCAGCTAGCAGATCAGCACTGCCACCTGGTGAAATATTTCGTTTTGTGAAAGTCTCATCAAGTGTATTTAGCCAATCCAAATTGCCATTTGTTAGTAAATAATGTGCCTGATGTTTGGCAAACGATAGGGCTTCAAGTCCTTGACGATGTAAAATACACGTATCATCCAGCTGGGCAATTAATGAAAGAAGCGCATTAAGTCTGGCTTCTTCTTCCGTATAACCTGACTCTCTTGAACGATTTAACATAGGGAGAGAAAAATTCATAATATTTGGAAATCCTTGTTGAGCTTCCCCTCTTGCTCCACCTACACCATATTTTGTAGTAACATTACTACCATTTGTAATAGTTTCCGGACAATACCTATCAGTAAAACGAGCTAATTCACCGGCCAATGTAACAATTTCTTCTATGTTATACATTCCTTTTCCCATCGAGGTAGATGATACGAGCAGGCCGATAGCCCAAATAGCCCCTTTATGCGTATTCACTCCGAAAGTAACTTCAAACATTCTTTTTTCTCCAGCACGACCAATCTCTGCAATTTCTTCTCTTAGAGATTGTGAAGGACTGCGTCCATAACTAATGAATGCAATTTTTTCAAAAGTTTCTGTGAGTGATTCCGCTGATATTCTCATCAATTGAAGAGTTATGTCATGGTGCGCACCATTATTTCTTTTGTCAACAAGTCCTGGCTTCGGTGTAAGTTCAACTTCTTCTATTAATGAATGAACGGCTAATTTAGCTGCGGTGATACTAAAAGATTTCTTCTCGTTAAACATTTCGCTCCTCCTATTTTACCAACTCCTGAATTTTGCCGGCGGTTCATATAGCCCATCTGACCACTCGACAATTTCCTCTATATTTTTTGCAGCAAGTAGTGACCGCTTTGCATCAGTTCTGCGAATTTGTAAATCTTCCGGGAATGCGATCAATCCTTCACGTCGCAATTTATCTGTTTTATTCGAATTGTGCTTTAATCCAACTGAAGTAACACCAGCTATGGCTGCAATGGCTTCCCTTCGCTTTTCCATGCTGTCAGCCTTGTACAGATATGCAATCCCCTCTTCAGTTACAACATGCGTGACATCATCACCGTATATCATGACCGGTGCTGTAGCCAGTCCAGAATCTTTTTTCACGTCAATTGCATCTAGGGACTCGACAAAAACAGGCTTATTTCCAGCTTGGAATGTCTCTACCACTTGCACAACCAGTTTTTTCCCACGAGCTAATGGATCTTCTGACGTTATCATGTTTAACCAGGCAGGTGTTGAATGACGGCGTCCACCGGGATTATGTCCCATATTAGGTGCCCCTCCGTAACCAGACAATCTGCCTCTCGTTACAGTAGAGGAATTTCCTTCCTCATCTATTTGTAAAGTGGAACCGATAAACAAGTCAACTGCATATTGTCCTGCCATTTGTGAAAGAGTCCGATTTGAGCGCATGCTGCCATCACGTCCAGTGAAAAACACATCACGGCGGGCGGCTACATATTTCTCCATGCCAACCTCCCCACCAAAACAATGTACACTTTCGACCCAGCCACTCTCAATCGCAGGAATCAATGTAGGATGAGGATTTAACGCCCAGTGTTTGCAAATTTTACCTTTCAATCCGAGTGATTCTCCATATGTCGGTAGCAGTAATTCAATTGCTGCAGTGTTATACCCAATACCATGATTCAACGACTGTACTTCGTGCTTTTCATAAATACCGCGAATAACCATCATCGCCTGCAAAATTTGAATATCGGTAATGTGACGGGGATCGCGTGTAAATAATGGTTCAAGTTCATACGGTTTATCAGCAACCACAATATAGTCAATCCACGATCCGGGTATATCAACTCGCGGTAAATCATCCGTTAATTCATTCACCTGCGCGATGACAATCCCATCGCTAAATGCGGTAGCTTCAATAAGTGTCGGTGTTTCTTCCGTGTTCGGTCCTGTATAAAGATTTCCAAATCGATCCGCTTTATCCGCTGCGACCAATGCAACAGACGGAATCAAGTCTATGAAAAGGCGCCCATAAAGTTCAAGATACGTATGAATTTCTCCCATCATCAATTGCTTATCTTCAAGCATTTGAGACATCCGGAGGCTTTGCGGACCTGCGTAGGCAAAATCCACTTTCTTCGCAATGCCACGCTCGAACAGATCAAGATGTTCAGGTCTTGAGATACTAGACATAATCATGTGCAAATCATACAAGTTTTTAGGATTCGTTTGGGCAAGTGCTTCTGAAAGAAACGAAGCTTGCTTTTGATTGTTTCCTTCTAGAACTACACGATCGCCAGGTCTGATTAGCTTTTCCATTACATCTACAATTTGATCAGTTGGGATCACCATCCCGTTTACCAAACCTTTGACACTATCTATTCGTCTATTTTTCGCATCGAGCCGTGTCGTCCATATCCGTTTTTTATTACCAAACTGTTTTGTCGATTCCATTACTCATTCCCCTTTCATCATTTCAATAGATGTTGTTTTGCAACAAACTGACAATCATCAAAACCATTCTCCGCTACTGATAAAACTCTAGCCTCCGGAAAAGCCTTTGTTGCTAAACGTGACAGCACTGATCCCGGAGGCATCTCGATAAAAAGTCTTGCTCCTTTTTCATACAGAACCCTAGAAGCATCATTCCATTGAACAGGAGAAGAAACACTTTCAGCGAGATCTTGCCGTATGTCGACAGGGTCATACAAAAGACGTGCCCTTCGATTTCCCGCATATGGAATAACTGGCTTATAAAATAAAATATCATGAAGCGCTCCAGTTAGATCATCTGAAACAGATGATAAAAGTGGACAATGTGATGGTGTACTAACATTTAGCATTGTGGCACAACGTGCACCATTCTGCCGTGCATGATCGAGTACATTTTGTAGCCCTGGTAAAGCACCAGAGATCGTTATTTCATCTTGGGAATTTTGATTCGCCATAAATACAGGACTTTTTTCATCGTAATGTTCAGCAACAAGCGATTGAAGTTTATAAAATCCCATCCCTAGTACAACGCCCATGCCATATCCTTCTGGGTATGCCTTTTCCATTAACTCGCCACGTAACTTGACGATTTTGACTGCGTCTTTAAGTTCAATGACACCCGCAGCCACCGCGGCGCTAAATGCACCGACAGAATGACCCGCGACAAAATCAGGTTTTACTCCTTCAGCTTCAAATGCTTTAAAAGTAGCTACTCCCGCAGTCAAAAGTGTAAGCTGAACAGCCTTTGTTGAAACAAGTGCCTCTTTCGAATGGAAATTGAAAACGCTCTCATTTAATGTTTCGGTAACTGTATTTAGCACATTTTCTACTGCAGCACATTTTGGCAAATCATTTAGAAGTCCTGGCTTCTGGGAACCCTGCCCAGGAAACAAAAAAGCAAGCTTCACATTGTTAGCCTCCTTAGATTTGATAAACTATGAACGAGTCTTTTTTTGGATACTACTTATCACGTCTCTATTATGTTTCGATAAAACTACTGACAATTCTGTAAAGTTTTGTTGTTCTAACAATTTTATTATGATTTCATGTTCTAAAATGGATTTTTCTATATTCCCTTCGTTAGTAAAAGAGTTACTTTGAATTTTTAACAACGGCCAGCCAAGACGAGAGTACATATCATTAATCATTTCACTTTTACTCATCTTAATAAGACACATATGAAAAGAGTGATTTAATTGAGTATAGGAATAGACATCCTCAACTTTTTTCATTTCTTCAAATAGTTGATTCATTTCTTTTAATAAAACGTTATCTATCCCCTTCTTTTTAATTCTATCCATCCCCATATTTTCAAGCATATTTCGAATTTCAAGAAGATCGTATATTTCATCTTCGGTATAATCTTTTACAATCGCTCCCTTTCGTGGAATTCTTTCAACCAGCCCTGCAATTGCAAGTAAGTATATTGCCTCACGAACTGGTGCCCTGCTCGTACTGTATTTTTCAGCATAGATATGTTCAACTAACTTGTCACCTGACTTAAGTACACCGGTAATTATCTGTTCTGTTATATGTTCTGCAATTAAAGTAGATAATGCGTTATTCATGAAATTGAATTTCAAGTTGAAGCCCCTCTCTTGAATTTAGAATATAGTCGACCGTCGACTATATTATACAAACAAACAAAAAAATATTCAATGTTTTTAGAAAATTAAAATAATTGTTTGCTTTTTTATTTTTTTCCCTTTATGATAAATCCAGAATACAGTCGACTGTATATTTTTTAAATGTAAGCGCTTGCTTTAATATCTATTTTGTTTTCTTTACGGTGTTAACTACTTTAATAAAAATAAAACAGTGAGGTGTAAATATGGTTATTTTTGGTGTAGCATTACTGGCAATTTGTATGCTGATTGGTGTTTTTTTGGGTGAATTATTAGGTCTCTCCATTGGTATTGAAGCAAATGTAGGCGGTATAGGTCTTGCGATGATAATACTCATTCTACTCGTTGATTACTTAAAAAAACGTGACAAACTTAGTCAGCCGGCTCAAGAAGGGCTCGGTTTTTGGAGTGCGATGTACATTCCAATCGTCATTGCAATGTCGGCTAATCAAAATGTAGCTGGCGCACTTGACGGCGGCCCGCTCGCCATTATGGCAGGGATTGCAGCTGTTGTAATTAGTTGGATGCTTGTTCCTCTTTTAAGTAAGGGTGGATCTGAGACAGCAATTGATAAAACTGTAGAAGAAAATACTATTATTATAGGGGACGAAGATTACAATGCTCGAAACATTAAGTAAAGTTTTTTCAAATAATCCACTGATAGTTTCCTTCGCAGTCATTGGTATAACGATGTACGTCGCATACGTTCTTTCTGATAAATTAACAAAAGGACGAATCCACGGGTCAGCAATTGCCATTATTCTCGGTTTATTACTGGCCTATATAGGAGGAGTGCTAACAGGGGGCGAAAAAGGGCTAGCGGATATTAGCATCTTTGCTGGGATCGGGTTAATGGGCGGTGGAATGCTTCGAGATTTTGCGATTGTTGCTACTTCGTTCGGCGCTAGTTTCGATGAAATTAAAAAAGCTGGAAAGAACGGTGTTGCAGCTCTGTTCATTGGTGTCATATTGTCTTTTGTTGTTGGTGTCGCCATTGCTTATGCTTTCGGCTATAGGGATCCTATCAGTCTCACAACTATTGGTGCAGGCACAGCAACTTATATTGTTGGTCCCGTTACTGGGGCTGCAATTGGGGCGAGCTCTGAAGTAATTACTATCAGTATCGCAGCCGGACTTGTGAAATCAATCTTAACAATGATTGGCACCCCGTTTATTGCTAAGTACATTGGTTTAAATAATCCTCGCTCAGCCATGGTTTATGGAGGGTTGATGGGAACAACAAGCGGTGTTGCCGCCGGTCTTGCTGCAACAGATCCTAAATTAGTACCTTATGGCGCTGTCACAGCAACATTTTATACAGGTCTTGGCGTCTTATTGGCTCCATCAGTATTGTATTTAATGACAAAAGCTATTTTCGGATAGAAAAGAGGACGATCCTATAAGTCATTATTTACTGACTTATAGGATCGTCCTCTCTTATTTTTATAAAATATTGATAATGTCAGAGAGTTACTTGCAGGCGGCAGTTGTATTTATATTACTCCAGTTTGAAATATTATTTCCTTAGGGAAACCGCATTTCATTACTTGAGTATCGTATGTATCGAATTTAGAATAATATGCTATGAGTATAGGTGTCTTCCCTTTTATTTTTCATCATTTGAATAACTAATATTATAAAAATTAAGCTACTAGCTTAATTGCTGGATCCCTGCTTTATTAATGCAATTGATCTATCTCTTCTAGCATTTTGGGTCCAATTATAAGTTTTTTAAGAGTTTATTAATTCAGGATACGCAGATAAGCCTTCCAAGGTCCAACATCTTCTTTATACCGTTTTGCCATCACTCTGGCAATTTGGGATATATGATCAAGATCATGGGCAACCCATGTTGATATTTGTTCTCTAAGTTTTACACTTCCAAATTCCGGATGTAAACCCGTTTGTTCTAAATCTGTAAGAGAGTTAATTAAACTGCTTAACCTTTCTAGGCTATTCAAACGGAGTTCAGTAAACTCACTAAGCAATTGTTCAATAGTTTTCTGTGAGTTTTGGTGAAGTTGACTAAAGCGATCAAATACAGGGAAGTTTTCCGTTTCTCCCTTTGAAATAATTGTTTCTATTCGTGGAATCCAATTATATTTTTCCCCTTCGATAAGGTGGCCAATTACATCAAAGGCATTCCAAGTTGCTTCTCCTTCGTCACAAACAGTCCATGAATTCGATAATCCAATAAGTAAATTACTAAGAACTTTTGGTGTACGTTCGAGTATTTCAATTGCCTCTTCAATCTGAAACTTCATTATGATAACCTCCCTCTATAAATAGTTTATCATTATCCCTTTTCTATGGGTGGCACTTTTTCCTTTGTTGGTACCTGTGCATTTTTGAGGATAAAGTGCCACCCATATTTTTTAAAAAAAGTTTTCAAATCCGTAAAAAAGTTGAAGCGACCGAAATTTAATTTCAGTCGCTTTATTCATTAATTTAATCAGTTTCTGCAAATGAGACTTATTGATTCTTCATAAATCCAATAACTTTGCCGTTAATCAACACATCTTCTTTCTTCATTTGGATTGGTTCGTATTTCGGGTTCTCGGAAAGGAGTAGGATGGAGTCACCCATTGGCATGAATTTCTTCATGGTCGCTTCTTCGTCAATAATGGCAATGACAATATCTCCATTAGAAGCAGATTGCTGACGATTGACGATGACAACATCCCCTTTATCGATACCTGCATCCTTCATACTATCGCCTGTAACAATGAGTGCAAATGAGTTTGATTCAGATACAACCCATTCTTTAGGCAGAGTAAGGACAGAATCATACACAATATTGATGGATATTGGAACGCCTGCTGCCACATCGCCAATAAGGGGAATCTTGCATTTCATATCAAAATTCACCAATAAGCCTGATTCTACGTCCGTAATTTCAACAATATTTTCATTGTCTAACTCTGTTGACATGCTATACTTTTTATTATTTTTCAAGTTTACATACAATTTTCTATTTTTCGTTTCAGGTAAAAATTGCGGTTGGCATTTCGGCAGGTCATTGAGAACCTCACCTGATCGATCCATACAAATCACATCGATTCCATCCGTAACGATTCCATAACGGACACGTGAATTTGCTTCTAGATACGATTTCAATTGTTGGGTGGCATCTTGAATTCCACTTCCGAACCGTTTCACTTCAGCGAAGATATACGGAACAATTTCACCTTTGGCATAGATCTGCACAGCAATATCAATATAGCCTTTTTTTGAAAACTGCTGTACCGGAAACTCCAGTTCCAACAAATCAAGTGGATATCCATACGTTTGGTATAGCTCCCGTATCAACCATTGACGGACAACTTCTTCTTTAGAATTTAGATCAGTCACTTGGTTTGTTAGCTCATACCCTTGAATTCCAATGGATTGGAAAGGACGTAATTGGCAATCTCTTTGCATCCGAAGATATTCCATATTCATTTCTTTAATAAATTTGGTTGGCTTATTAACGGAAGACATATATAACAATTCATTTGCCCGCGTCATCCCTACATACAACAATTTGCGATCTTCTGAATCCATCATTTCTTCTTCATCCAAATCATAAAGTCGCGTATTCGGGATGACACCTTCATTCAAATCAATCAAAAAGATGACTTTGAATTCTAGCCCTTTAATCGAATGCATGGTCACCAATTTCACTTTATCCGACTCAAAATTGGCTTCCGAAGACTGAAGGATTTCACATGCAATTCCCCCACTCTGTAATCCTTGGCTCACGCTCTCAATAATTCTTTTTTCTTTAGCTACAATACATATTTCAGCATATCGATAATCATTTGTAAGCGTCTGTATTTCTTTAATTAAAAAGTTGATTTGATTTTGGCTTGACGTAAAAAAACGATAAATAGGTGGATGACCATGCCGATCAATTAATGAAGGCTTTACAAAGTCTACATTCGCATTAATAGAAGAATCATTTTCAATGAGCTGGTAGGCTGCCTTTGAAATTTCAGTCGTTGTACGATAATTTTTACTGAGAATTCTTGATTTCCCACTCATATCGTACCCTATTGATGTATATGGTCTTCCTTTTCCGAGCCATGATTGCGAATAAATACTTTGTGTATTATCTGCAACAAACATGATCGACGAATATGCTTTCTCCTGATATATACATTTTAAAAATTCTAGCTGCACTTTCGTCAAATCTTGACTTTCATCTATGATGACATGTGTATACTTCCCGTGATTCATTTGCTGGGCTTCTTGCAAAGCCAATAAGTTCATTTGTTTAAAGGTTAGATAACCTTCTTTGGCAAGTAATTCGTTAAATGTCTCCATCAATTCAAAGATTCCTGCACGAAGATCTGAGTTTCTCGAAAGTTTTTGAGGTGCCCCACTCCCACCCGATGCTCGGCCTGTTCGATCAATTTGTTGATACGTGGCTACATCTTCAATCTGACAGGCGTTAATCCAAGTTACTTCATCCAATAAGAAAAGACTATTTTTGGGAGATATTATTTTACTCTTCGGGTATTTGTGTTGCACATGGTGGATCGCCTTTATCATTACCTTATGATCCAACATATTATTAGAGGGTTTCAATGAAAGGTTCAAACGGCGTATGTGCTGTGTAAAATATTTATACATGAGGCTATCAATCGTTACAATTTCAACCTCACTTTCCTTGGCGAATAACTGTTCATATTTTTCCTGCTCTTCATCGGCAAGTTTTTGATATTGATATTTTATGTATTGTAGTAGTGTTTTATTGTAAGTGACGAGAAGAATCGTATCATCTTCTTCATGACTGTAATGATTTTGCAAAAAGGAAATGCGTCTAATTGCCACAGTCGTCTTGCCTGACCCTGCAACACCTTTAACCATCATATGACCATTTGGTTCGAGCTCTACAATCCTTCGTTGCTCCATATTTAGTTTCATCTTGCCACCTCCATTCTAATAGTTATCAGGGACTTTCTTCTTATATCTATTTTAGATACTGATTAGGTATATAGCAACTTTCTTTCTAATATTGAAGAAATTGACTTGTGTTATTGTTTCCTTGTGCAAGTGTAGGTTATCTGGGGAGTATCGCTTGATGGTAAAAGTCTTCTTTTTGCTAGGGGTTTAGTTGATCGAACAAAGGAACAGAGGATTCAATGACTAGTCATCAACATAAGGTTCTTCGGAAATTGCTTATATATCGTATATCACTTGATTTTTTATGGTAATATTAGTAAAAGTAACATCTATTGAGGTGAGTATACTGTTAATTAATGTTTTAATCACACTTGGTTTAGTTTTGGCTATTTTTTCTTCAATTGCAGCTTGGTTGAATACTCAGATTATCCTAAAAGAATTATCTGAAATAAAGGCAAAGTTAGAAATTAAGGAAGATAAGAAACCTTCCTTTCTCGATACAGACTTTGATAATGACTAATTAAGACGTCGAAATGAAAACAGGCTATTCCTTGATCTAGGATGTTGGAAATGAGTTTAACAAGGTTGCTACTAGTATTCACCATAGAGCAATATACTCGACTTAGGAAGATGCACTTCAGCTGCTCTTGTATTTTCCCATTCCTAGAAAAGGAACAATTATTACTATTTCGTTCCTCGAGTTTGCAAACAGAAGACACCCCCAATCAAGCTAATAGTAGCTTGATTGGGGGTGTCTTCTAGTTTTTCAATATATACTGTAATTTAGAAGCTCCCATAACCGATCGTTTCAGCAAAAGGGGATGGCAGAAGCCCTGAAAAAACTAAAATTAAATAACAATAAAATTTTCCCACTAAAATGATTTACTCAATTAAAGTCTTTTGTCTTTAACAAGCCTCCAGTAATGATGACCTAAAGATGTAAGTCTACATGATTTAGAATTCATAGCAGCAAAATACATATAATCTGATTCAATAGGTACTACTAGTCCTACATCTTGAAATTGTTGCAAGTTCTTAAAAATTGCTACATTTTCAGGTATTGCATAAGGTCTAATTATAGAATGCTCCACAATTTCTGAATTTGTATCTTCATAGGAAGGGTCAAGATTGTACTCTTCTTGTGGAGTAGGAAAGTACTCAATAATTTTTCTCAATGTTTGTAATGAGAAATGTGCCATGATATGTCTCCTCCATTTTTTATGTAATATTTTGTCGAAAAGTATAAATATTAGTTTTCTGCAGTGTTCTTCACAATGCAGTTAATCATTAATACCAAATCAATAAGGAAGTCCTAGAAACCACTTCAGATTCTAGAACTTCCTTACCTATGCACTATATCAACTCTATCTACCCTACAAACCAGCGACTAGTATCCGAGAACATATCCCTGTAGAAACACTCGATTTCTAAAATCCCGCTTCCGATTCATACTTGTAAATCCCTTCGCAATTGCTGAAGCAGTAATTTTATGATTTTTAGTAATACTGAATACAGCAATAAAAATGAGCCTGAGACTGATTTCGGGGACAGTAGCAAGCTGTGGCAAGCAAGATTAAGTAGACAGAAGGAATCAAATGCAGAAAAGATAATCAGTAGATATTAGTACTTACTTTAGTATTATTGTTTGGGATCAAAATAAGGGATATTGATCAAGAGGTTATCTCTCGTCCAATATCCCTATCTTTTGAATGTATTGATCTATCCGTGTTCACAATGAGATTCTGTATAAACATACAAATTCTCCGAAATAACTTATTTTCACTTAATCATATTTTGCTTCTTGAAAGTTTTGCTTAATTTCTCAGCTTTAACTTCTATTTTAATTTGGGTTTCAATCGATTCATTTTCACCTTCTAATAAAATTGTCAATAAGACCATTTTAATCGATTCAATCTTTCAAGAAATCGCTCAGCAACTTCAGGTTCAACACTTTTAATAAAATTTACTTTACCATATATATATTCTTTAAAAAATGACCTATCTTCCAAACCTAACTCTTTCAAATGATTAAATATTCCATATTTTTCACAATAATAAATTTGCTGTTCAACTTCTTTTTTAAATACTCTTCTAACCCGTACTTTGTTATTAACCAAAAGCCCAGTAACAAATTGAGGATGATTTTTATATTGCATACGTTCTTTTTTATCATTTAATTTAAAACCATAGAACTCAATAATATTTTTAAAAGCTCCTTTTTTAACTAAAAATGTAGGTATATCATTTGTTGATATAGTCATATCATCTGCATATCTTGAATAATTCGCTCCAATATTCTTTGATAAAGAATTCATTGATTCATCAAGATTGATACAAAGTATGTTAGATATAATTGGACTACATGGAGAACCTTGAGGTAAATATCCTTTATAGGTCATTAGTTTAGCAAAAGCATACGAAACTTCTGATGAATATCCAATATTATAAAATATAAAATAAACATTTTCGAATGAGATTGATGGAAAAAAGTCTTTAATATCTATATTATATACAAGTTCTTTATTCGTATGTATCTGTGCATTTTCAACAATGTTAACTTGTTTTTTAAAACCCATGGCATATTTGCTAATAGAAAAATTCACCAATATGTTATCTAGAATCCACCTTTGAATTTTTTTTAAGTTTAGACTTGGAGCATCAATAACTCTATATGATCCAGATTTTTTTGGGATTTTAAATTCTTTATAAAATTTTTGATTATTATATATATAGTGAAACAATATAGGATAACTTATTCCCATTATTTTCGATAAATGTTTTATATCAAATATTATAGGTGAATTTTTGTTATATAAATTCTCTGCATATGTTGTACATTTATCAATATATTTAGTTGAGAATCCTCTATTAATCATCTTCATTTTTAACTCATCTACATAATCCATAATGTATCTCCTAATTATTGTCTAGCTTCTACTATAATTTATTGTTTTAATTTACTTCATATCGCTTGTCGATATTAATCCAATTGCTTGCAATTGGATTAGGGATTAAAAAGCGCCCTTCTTTTTTATCCCTAATGCTATAAAGTAGCATTAATTATGACTGAGACTCCCAGCCAATCTAGAAGCTAGACAATTTTATTATATTTCATTTAAAGCTTTTATTAAACCTTTTTGGTATATATATTTCTGAAATACATGTTGGCATTTTTGTAAAAATTTCTTGTTCTTCAATATTTTCAAATTCAGTCTCATATAAACCCAGTCTCTTTAATTCATTAATTCCTGATTCAGTTACCTTATAATATCCATCAAGTTTGAGTAAATTTTCTTCAATTAATTCCCTTAACATCAAATCTAACTGCTCAATTTGGAATCCAAATATCATTAGCAATTCGTTATAAGAATAACTTGCTGCAACATTATTGAAATAGTGCAATACCATATTCATTTTATATTTATCCATTAGACATTACTCCTTTTAGAATTCGAGTAATTCTGTCTCTTTCTATTTGGAGCGGTGATTCGTGTAAATAATCTATTCCATTTTTTAGGATTCACCTCTGAAAAGTACCAAAGACAACTAACAGTATTATTCGGGATATTATGAGAGAATAATACTAATAATTCCGAATTTTTATATCCCAATATATTATTATGATTTTTTCCCCATAAACCCTCCTCAATATTACTTAATCTAGCATATTGTGCTGTTGATAAAATATTTATAGCAGAAAGCTTTTCTAATTTTATGTAATAAATAAATTCAATATGAGCTTCGTTATATTCTACAGTTAAAGTATTAAATTCTTTAATTGCTTGTTCAGTAACGCTTAAAAATAAAAAAATTACTTTTTTTCCCTTTAACTCAGCATAATGAGAATTTATAAATTTTCTAGCAGTACCTCCTGTTCCTGAAATATCATCTACAAAAATTAAAGTATTATAAGCTTTAGCATATTGAAGATCATTAATAATTGAATCTCGGTATGGTAACAATCTTGTCCCATTAAATTGCGCTTCAATATCAATTTCTTTAATTAAAGATACCAATTCATTTGAACCATTATATCTACCGTTAATGGGATTTAACGGTAAAATAACGACATCATTTAAACCATCATAGCTTTCTTTTAATTTACTTATTTCTCCTTCTAAAATAGATTTGATTTCAGTTTTCGAAAAAAACCTTATATTGCACAACAAATTATTCAAGATTTTTTTATCATCACTTGCCCTAACATTTTCAATCCAACTCCTATACTTTGAATCTATTTCTTTAAAATATCTTTCATCAGAATATGTCTTTTGTACTCTTGTTATAAATTCGACCGCTATATTATCCATTCTTCTACTCATCCTTTAAATAAATTTCAATAGTTCGAATGTCTGTTTTTTATGTGTAAATCATGGATATATGTCTCAATTTCTTCTTTAAGCCAGTAAGGTTTCCTTCTCTTACTTAGCATGTGAATTTTGTTGGCATCCATGTTATAACCCATGTTCATTCATTAAATCCCCAAAGTCCTTTTGACTTAATAAGTCATTTGGATTCTTAATGATCAATGATTTGGGTTCTTAAAAGTTAGGTATCGGTGTAAAAGTAGCTGTGCAACCGATTCATTGAGATAGCTGAAATAAATCAAATGATTCTTGTTCAAAGAATCGAGAAAATCCTACTAGCTCTTGTTCATTTCCTTTTTAAATTGACTACAATATGTCCCGAGTAAATTGTCTGTTCTTTTTTCGTCATGAAAAATGCACTTCTACTTACAACAGAGGTAATAAATGCGCAGATCCATCCAAGAACAGGGCATACTAACTGAAAGATATCGCCTGTTTTTTAAAATTATTATTTTACTTCCTCAAAGTGAGGCGCCAAAATGGCTTTTAAGACATCTGCGCTGTGTTGGAATTTTTGTTGTTCTTCTTCATTGAGTTCTAATTCGACAATTTCTCGGATTCCACTCCGATTTATGATTGCGGGGACACCCATGTATACATTCTTTTCACCATACTGGCCATCCAGATGAGCAGATACAGTTAACACGCCATTTTCATTGTTTAAAATGGCTTTTGTAATTCGCGCAAGTCCCATGGCGATGCCGTAGTAAGTAGCACCTTTTCCTTCGATGATTTTGTAGGCTGCATCCCGCACATTAATGAAAATCTCATCTAAATCTTCTTTTTTATACTGTTCTTGGCGTTCAATCATTTTCAAAATGGGAATACCACCTACGTCTGCAGAACTATAAACAGGTAACTCGCTGTCACCGTGTTCTCCGATGATATACGCATGCACATTTTTTGGTGCGATTTTAAAGTAATCACCTATTAAGTATCGGAAACGGGCTGTATCAAGAATGGTACCAGATCCGATGACTCGTCCTTTCGGTAACCCACTATAATGCCATGTAGCGTACGTTAAGATGTCAACGGGATTGGTTGCGACAAGAAAGATGCCATCAAATCCGCTTGCCATGACATTCTCGACAATTGTTTTAAAAATATTCAGATTTTTATCCACAAGGTCAAGTCGTGTTTCTCCTGGTTTTTGGTTTGCTCCTGCACAAATAACAACTAAATCTACATCTGCACAATCTTTATACTCTCCAAAGAGAATATTTGTTGAATCTGGGGTGAATACTTTCCCATGATTCAGATCCATTACCTCACCGATTGCTTTTTCTTTATTTACATCAATCATAATCAACTCATCTACAATTCCTTGGTTCATAAGAGCAAAGGCGTAGCTTGACCCTACATATCCTGTTCCAATTACTGCGACACTGCTTATTTTTTCTTTTTTCATAAGTTGATCTTCCTTTCATATCAATATGGTTGTAAAAGGAAATATTTTATTAAAAAATTCACTATTAATCATCTAAACTTTTAAATAGATTATCATATCTGTAACCAAAGTAATAATAACAAATAAAATATAACTCATTGCCCCCCTAGTAATGGCAACCACATTTCCTTTTTCCCGCCTTGCTCCCTTTCGTTTGACATAATTCCATGAATTTTTCAATATAATGTTTATGCACTACATATTTATTAATGGTTATCAAAGTATAAGTATGGAGGGGAAATAAATAACTCGTACAAATGAACAAAAAACTGTTGCTGTCATAAAGAAGGGAATAGGTTTTGGAACTTGTCTTTCCATGGTGATCTCTTACACAGCTTATCAGTCCATAGGATGGGCTATATTACATGGCTTTTTAGGTTGGCTTTATGTTATTTATTATATGATTAAATATGCACCTGAATTATTTTGAAAAATTGATGACAGACTTCAACTTAATAAAATGATTAGTTTTAAATCACTTTTTTGTAAATCAATAACGTTCTTTATAATTGAAAGACTTACACCTAGACCTGAATTATTAATGCAATATCGAAATAAAACATGCTTAGGAGAATTTCCTAAGCATGTTTTATTTCACAACATTCGATGGCTGGTATTGTTCAGAAACGATGAAATCATCTTCCATTAGAACATAAGGATGTGTTTCCATTAAAATCTTTTTGAGGTAGTCTGGCATTCTCTTTCCTTCGTACGCACAAATTAGTGGAAACGACAGCTGATTTACTGCTTTGTCTATTATTTTCTCTAAATCTTCGATGATATGCAGCGGCTCTTCCATAGTCGCCCACTCTACATGTGCCCATGCTCGAAAAGATCTTTTATTTTCCACGTAGGGCTGTACTGTTTTGTTAAAGTATTCAACGATTGCAGGAGGATGATAACTGCCACTTGAATAATAGAAATCGAAGCTGTTTACAAAGTGAATGTAGTCCATTTGATCTTTCGTTAACCGTGTACACAGTTCCTTGTGAATCATAGGATAAAGACGGTCATTTTCAATAAGAATAACGTAATCTCCTGCCTCAATACCATCTTCGATATAACTCAAAATCTGTTTAAGGTAATTTTCTATCTCATTAAACGAATACAGCACATGAACATTTTTTTGGTCCTCAAACAACTGATTCATTTTGCTTTTCATGCAATCACTCCTTCTCTGCGTATTTACTTAATTATACTAGAATTCTGTAAGTAGAGCCCAATATATTGAAAATAAATTAACTAAGAAGCTCAACTCATTAATTCAAAATCTCTCCAATTGGATTGCCATAAATAACTCCGACTCACTCTAGAAAAATCACTGTTAAACTGTCCTATACATCAGCATCACACTACTATATATTAAAGCAAGGTGATGATATGAAAGCAAACATATTCGTAAACAATGAGAAATTTATAGCTGGAATGACCATTAAAGATAATGCAGAACATGAAAACAACAACATGGCACTTCATGCCTGTGAAAACCCCGATCATATAGTGGAAAATCGTAAGAAATTAGCTGCTTACTTACATTGCGAGCTAGATGATTTCGTTTGTACCGACCAAACACATAGCTCGAATTTCCATAGAGTAACGCTTGATGACAAAGGGCAAGGCGCTTTTAGAAAAGATACCGCTATTGCGAATACAGACGCCCTGTATACGTTTGAGTCAAATGTGTTATTATGCAGTTTTGCTGCCGATTGTGTCCCTGTGATTTTTTACAATGAAGTGAATGGCATCATTGGCGTAATTCATTCCGGTTGGCAAGGGACGGTCAAAGAAATCTCCCTACAATTATTTGAGCACTTAAAACAAGTTGAACAGTGTAACCCAAATGATTTTCAAGTCCAGATTGGTGCAGCTTTGAGCCAGGAAAAATTCGAAGTTGATGAAGGTGTGTATATAAAATTCAAAGACCTTGGCTATGCCGATGATTTTATGTATTACAATGACCAAACTCGCAAATATCACATCGACAATCAGCAAACCGTGAAAAAGCAATGTGAGTTAGCAGGCATCCCAGCTGAGCAAATTACGATTGATCATACCTGTACGTATGTAAGCCCCGATGGTTTCTCTTATCGTCAAGACAAAAAAAGCGGAAGACATCTGAGTTTTATTATGAAAAAGGACGCATGAACAATTGGTCGATTTTATCAGCTAAATATATTAAAAAAAGCACATCAATTTTATAAATTGATGTGCTTTCATAATTTATCGAAAAAGAACTTTTCCTGCTGGTACTCTATTAAAACACAATTATTTTTTAATAAACATTTGTGTCCAGTAATTGCCGTCCTTCACATATCCTTCTCCAATATGAGTAAAGTCTTTGCTCAGGATATTCGCTTTATGACCTTCGCTATTCATCCATGCTTGCACTACCTCAGCTGCGCTTCTTTGACCTTGCGCAATGTTTTCACCGGCCGATTTATAAGTAATGCCAAAGTTTTTCATCATTGTAAACGGTGAACCGTATGTTGGACTTGTATGGCTGAAGTAATTTTTGTCATGCATATCTTGAGACTTAAACTCTGCCACTCTTGCAAGCTCCCAATCATTCTTCAAGGCTGGAAGTCCAACTTTTGCTCTTTCGACATTTACGAGTCTAGTCACTTCTTGCTCTACACTAGCTTGTTCTTTTGTAGGAATATTAATCGTTTGTCCAGGGTAGATAAGATTTGAATTAGCAAGCTGTGTATTTGAGTCTATTAATTCCTGAACACCCGTTTGTGTTTTCACAGCAATTTTCCAAAGAGAATCTCCTGAAACTACTGTATATGAACTATTCGCCATAGCGCTGATTGGAAATAATAAAGATATAGATATAACTGAAGCAATAGTAACTTTACCTAATTTTTTTAACATAAAATCAATCCCTCCTGTTTGTATATATTCATAGTAAATAGTTTCGTTGAGTAATTCACTACTTAATATATGGATGAATTTTTACAATTTGATGACACCTGAAATAAATAACTTTAAATTACTAGAGATACAACGATTCTCTATAAGTAGTGTAGTAACAATTTTGAAATATAGCCGTAACAGGAAATAATTACTATGAAAAAATTGAGCTTTATGGTTCTTATTTACTTAATTCATTGAGCAATACCCCTTCCAAACGAAATAAACATACAAGAAAAGACATCAACTTTCACTCACAAATGGTTCAAGATGATGTCTTTTCTGTACTAATATCCATAATTCTAACAAGTGTAAAGTGGGAGCCTTATATTAGGAATGTACATGTAGGAGCAGGCATTTAATATGAATTATGAATAAGTGAAGTAGCCTAGTAATCTATAGCTGAGATTCTTGAACTATCATCTTGCTCTATGGATTTCATAGTTTCTTTTTGTAGTTTTAACCTCTAATTGATACACTATTCAGTGAAAGACTTTCTTTTAGTTTACATTTTTTTGTATTAGCTTTTAATTTCCATAAAAAATCTTTCTAAGGAGCTGGGATCATGCGAAAAGAACAAGTGGATTTTATCAAAAACGGAAAAGGTTTTATTGCTGCACTCGACCAAAGTGGCGGCAGTACGCCAAAAGCGTTAAAGCTTTATGGCGTCCCTGAAGATGCATATTCCACTGAAGAGGAAATGTTCGGTCTCATCCATGAAATGAGAACGCGCGTTATTACCGCACCTGCCTTCAGTTCGGATTCTATCCTCGGTGCGATTCTATTCGAACAAACGATGGACCGTAAAGTCGAAGACGACTATACGGCAGATTATTTATGGGAAAAGAAAGGCGTTGTTCCCTTCTTAAAAATCGATAAAGGATTGGCAGAAGAAGTTGACGGCGTTCAAATGATGAAGCTTATTTCCAACTTAGATGAGACTTTACAACGAGCTAACGAGAGAAATATTTTCGGAACTAAAATGCGTTCTGTCATTAAAGTAGCAAATCCTGAAGGGATCAAAAAAGTGGTTGCCCAGCAATTTGAGATTGGCAAACAGATTCTAGCAGCTGGGTTGATGCCGATCATTGAACCTGAAGTGGATATCCACAGTAAGGACAAAGAAAAGTCTGAAGAACTATTAAAAGAAGAGATTGTAAATCAATTGGATACTTTAAGCGAAAACCAAAACGTCATGTTAAAGTTGACCATTCCAACAGTCGACAACTTCTATAAAGAATTAATCGATCATCCACGAGTACTGAGAGTGGTTGCCCTTTCTGGCGGTTATGCACGTGAAGAAGCAAATGTGAAATTAGCAGCCAACCATGGTTTGATTGCAAGCTTCTCAAGAGCTTTATCTGAAGGGTTATATGCAGATCAGTCAGAAGAAGAATTCAATACACGCCTGAAAGATTCGATTAAAGGAATCTATGAGGCATCTATAACGTAATTTAGTTTATTAAATCAAATAAGAACGCATAAGGAAGATTTCCACTCTCTCCCTTGTGCGTTCTTTTAAGTTCATGTCATTTTTCAAAAGAAGTAATTAAATTCATAAACAGATAAATCACATACAGCGGCACTAAAATGATCGCCATGTATTTCAGCAGGTAAACCGAACTCGTCATCAGACATTTCGCTTTTGCAATCATCACTTCTTTTAAATCATTTAATATCACGGGCATTGATTTTACCTCCTTAGGGACGTGTGGATTCGCTTTCTTCATCGCGATTTGTCGTTCCTCTGTATCGTTTTATTCTATATCCAAATCATATCCATTAGCTCTCTTGTCCAGTTTTCTCCGGCACATTCGCGGCAACCACTTCCGCCAGCTTCTGAATCCCCCTCACAATCGCTTCCGCATCCGCGTAACTGAAAGAAAGCCTTAGATATTCGCAGCGTTCTTGATCGAGGAAGAAGTGTTTGCCGGGCACATAAGACACGCCGGCGTCCAAAGCCTGAGACAGCATTTCTGCCGTATCCACTCCTGAAATTTTGACCCAGACGAAATAACCGCCTTCTGGAACATACCATGTAACGGCCGGTGGCATGAACTGTTCCAACGCTTCGATCATCGCCGTACTTTTCGCCTGGTAAGCGTCTGTCAGCAATTTCAGGTGGTCGTCAAAATCGATGCTTTCGAGAAACGAAGCCATAGTCGACTGCGCGAATGGATGGTTTAAATCCTTCTTAAACCAGCTCAAGACCTTTATCAATTTCTCGGGTCCTGCCACCCAACCGATTCGCATACCCGGCGCCACCACTTTCGACATAGAGCCGATATGGAGCACCCGGTTGTTGTCGTCCATCGCTTTCAAAAGACGCGGTCTTTGCGTGAACCCCAGTTCGCCGTATGCATCATCCTCCAAGATGAGGAAATCGAATTCTTCGGCAAGCTCGAGCAATCGCTTTCGGCGTTTCGCTGTCAATGTTGTACCCGTAGGATTCTGCGAAGTCGGAATCGTATAAAGAATCCTTGGCATCTTTAGCCCATCCCGCTTGCCGTTTTCCAACATTTCCGCAAACTGCTCTGTATCAAGTCCTTGTTCATCTACTGGAATAGCCATGAAATGTTCCGTGTAATTCTGGAACACCTCGAGCGCCTCCATATACGTGGGCGACTCGAGCGCTACAACCGCTTGATCGTCCAATAAAATCCGAGCAATCAAATCAATTCCCTGGCAGGCCCCTGAGGTCACTAACAGCTCTTCTTTCGCGACTTCCACACCGCGTTCAGCTAGCCTTTTTTGAATAAACTCCTTCAGCTGAAGGATCCGCGGGCTGCCCATATACTGCAGCGGCAAATCCTGTTCCTCTTCAAGCAAGCGTACCGCAGCCGTCTTCAATCCCACGGCAGGCACAAGCAAAGGTTCTGGATAACCTGAACTGAGGCGGATGCATCCTTCCGGTAGCGTTAGCAGCCACTGTCCCGGTGGATCGTTTTTGAAAGCTAAGCTAATATTTTTTGAAAATGGATAGTCTTGTTTCATGAAAACCGTGCCCCTTTTTTGATTCTGTAAGCTCTTCTGTCCATTCTACAGATTGTTTAGAGATTTGAATATCATCAGTCTGCGTGCGTAGGTAAAATCGTGTGGAAATTTAGCAGTGCATAATACAACATAACTAGTTCCTGTTAAACCTGTATTCACCCATTATTCCGATTTTTTGACTACTGGTTCTCCGCACGGATATCACGATTGCAAACAAAAGCACATCAACTTTAATCATTGATGTGCTTTTAAAATATTAATAGTTTCTCAAACAGTGAAAACTTACTTACGATATGGACTTCGACTCATTTTTCAAGTGAAGGCATCCCTTATCTTTTACGAATGAATGAGTTAAAAATCTGTAGTACTTCATTTATTAATCCCTCAAGTAATAAATATAGAGCAGCTTAAAAATGAAACTACATTTCGATAAAAACTGAAGATATTACAACTATATTTTTATAGCTACCGCGTGACTGACAAATTGGATCATCTTCAAATCGTTGTCACTGTCCCCCATCGCCAAAGTTTCACAGCCCACTAAATCAAAGCGCTCCTGCATCTGTTTAATTCCTGGGATGTGAATTTAAATTCTTTCTTCCTGCTTTTTTAAATTCTCTAAAAAAGAATTAATCTCTTGTTTACTCTTCAAAGGAATAATGTCCTTTGTTGAACCAAACGTTTGGAAGTCCTGAAACAGTTTCACCATTTTTCTCTTACGAGGATAGTAAGTCGTGATAATAAACTTAATAAATTCCCAATCTATTTTTTCCTTACACCCTTCACCTATATCACTTCGAGTTTTCCCAATGTTGATTAACCATCGTTTAACAACGCGATAAAGACAAACATAGAGTGGTAGTTCTAATAAATAATCGTATCAGCATTTTCAGCACGAATCTCAAAAGTATTACTGTAATTTCCTTCAATAATCCATTGACGTTGACTCACAATTTCCTGCTGAGCTTTTGAAAATTCCTCTAATGTAGCTTCCACCCAATTTGGCTTCCAATAGAAAACATCTAGATGATAAACATTAATATCTATTGCTTCACCTAATTTCCGAGCAAAGGTTGACTTCCCAACTCCTGAAGATATCCCAATCACCATAATTTGATTCACTAAATGTTAACCCCTTTATGACAGCATTTTTCCAATATAGCCCAAAATCAGTGTTTTGAAAAAACTTTTATCGCGGTTAGGTAATAAGAATTGCCAGAAAAAAAAGTCCTGGAATCTATAACGATTCTAGGACATCCTTTATTTATAACGTTCTCTATTCCGATCAAGCTACAGCTTCAAAATGTGTAGCCTGTCGGAACATATCAACAGTACTACGTGAGTTCGTAGCCACCATCTTCATGTAACTTAACTAGCGATACCAACTGAAGATATAACAACTATATTTTTATAGCCAGCACATTTGATTTCAAGTAATGATAGACTCCATCTTCATCACACGTAAATTCCGTTATGTCATCAACTACTTCTTTAATATGATCAGCTGCATTTTTCATAGCCACAGAATGACTGACAAATTGGAACATCTTCAAATCGTTGTCACTGTCTCCAATGGCCAAAGTTTCACAGCCCACTAAATCATAGCGCTCCAGCATTTGTTTGATACCTGATGCTTTGCTGACGTTTGCGACCATGACTTCTGCATTGTGAGGAGAAGAAGGAGTCATCGTGAATTCAAGCTCTTTTTGTAACTGCTCAAGTTCCATTTTCCAGCTATTTATTTCCTCTTTCGTTCTTGCGAAAAAATAAAACTTCGAAAATTGAGTTCCTGTTATCTCTTCCGTCCACGAAATTTCTTCTTTGATTGCTTTTTGGCGCGAACTCCACTCATTGATTTCAACAGTTTCAGGCTTTGGTTCTCTAATTTCAGCTAACACATATTCTTTATCCTGCTGTAACACCATTCGAGATTCGCCGTATGGGAAAAGCTCATAATAAACCTTACTTTTCCGCGCTTTCTCAATGAGTGTTTCCACCAAGTCCATTGGGAGTGAATGTTCAAATACTACTTCTTCTCCTATATATCCAGCCATACCGTTGGCTGTGATGATCCCGTCTACCTTAAAGCCCTCAGGTAACATTTCATGTAATTCCGATGCCGATCTCCCTGTAGCAATAAAAACGAAAATCCCCTCGCTTCGCAGGTCGTCTATGATTTCTTTCGTGTGAATGCTCACTTCGTTATGATGGTTCAAGATCGTACCGTCCATGTCTAAGAATACTGCCTTAGGTTTTAATACCAATACGTTTCCCCCTATTATGTGAATAGAATTTATTTAGCTAGTATACGCTTTGCTATTTCTAAACTCAATGAATGCACAAAAACATAACAAAACTTACAATTTGATTTATGTTGTAGAAAGAGAAGCACAGGCAAGAAATAATGATGAAATTGAATACGCTGCTCTCTCTTTGTAAGTATTCCTATATTATAGAACCTAAAGCAAGAGGGTTCCATTTCCTATCAACTTCCCTATATGATTAAAGACCATTTTTGAATATAATAAAGTACAAAGAAGTGTACTTAACCTATCGCGTAGAGGCAAATGTGTCAGTATGTAAGCAATCTGGCTGAAAAAAGGGATCAGGTGGCGGATGGAGGCTGAAATGGAACAGATATTAACTATTGAAAAAATACTAAATAATAATGTGGTAATTGCCCATCATGATATATATAAAGAAGTAGTTCTGATCGGAAAAGGTCTAGGTTTCGAAAGAAAAAAAGGGGATAAGATCTCTTTTGATAAAGCGGATAAAACCTTTTTACTGAAGAATGAGACGGAAAAAGAGCAATACGTCAACCTCCTTCCCCATATTGAAGAAAACTTAATTGTCTTTATCCATGAACTGCTTCTTTTTGTCGAAGAACAGATGGGCACAGAGCTGAACGAGCATATTCATGTGGCATTGACGGACCATCTTGCTTTTGCAATCAGTCGAGCAAAAAAAGACATGCAATTCTCCAATCCATTTCTATATGAAATCGAGGCTTTGTATCCAAAAGAATACCAAGTTGCAAAAGGCGTCGTCAAAAAGGTGGAAAAACGCATGGATGTGGCGTTTCCTGAAGGAGAGATTGGCTTCATCGCGCTTCATATACATAGTGCGGTTACGGATAAATCTTTGCGTGATATTAACCGGGATCACGTTCTCATTTCAAAACTTATTGAAATTATCGAAGAAAACCTCGTCCTCCATCTGGGAAAAGACAATATCAACTATCATCGGCTAATCCAGCATCTTCACCGGGCAATTGACCGTGCTCACCAAGGTGAATCTATTGGAGAAGAAAAAAAGCTGGAAGAAGTGTTGAAAAAAGAATATCCTGTATGCTATAATCTTGCTTGGAAGCTAGTAAAAGTAATGCAAAACCAATTGAATAAGCCGATAGATGAAGCTGAAGTTCTATATTTGACGATTCATCTGCAACGCTTACTACATAACTCCTAAATCATTCATACGTGTTACTGATTCGATCAGGCATGAGTATGAAAAGATTAACAGGTTAATTTCGAGGATATTTTATACCCTTTATTAATCTTTATCTTTTCTACTCATGCCTTTTTTGTATTTATTCCATTACTTACTTCCGACTTGTCAAAAGCGTTTGATTTGGTTACATCTTTTATTTCAATAAAAAAGGAGGAATTTCACATGTCTATTAATTTATTTGGTACCTTGCAAAAAGTCGGCAAGGCATTGATGCTTCCGGTAGCTCTCTTACCTGCAGCAGGTATTCTTCTTGCATTTGGTACAAGCTTCGCACAGGATACCTTTATTGACGCAGTGCCATTCATGGGCGCTGACTGGATTCAAAGTTTGCTGTTCATTATGGCTGAAGCCGGTGGAGTTGTCTTTGATAACTTGCCCTTGCTGTTTGCTGTCGGTGTAGCCATCGGTCTTGCTGGGGACGGTGTAGCCGGTCTCGCTGCCATTATCGGTTACTTAATTATGAATGTCACTATGAAAGCGTTTGGCGGTATTACAGCTGAAATGACTTCTGATCCGGCATATGCTTTAGTTTTAGGAACCCCTACACTGCAAACGGGTGTCTTCGGCGGTATTATCGTCGGTATTTTAGCGGCTTTTCTGTACAATAAGTTTTTCAATATTCAATTGCCGCAGTTTCTTGGTTTTTTTGCAGGCAAACGTTTTGTTCCTATAGTTACCGCCTTCTCAGCGGTTTTTCTTGGTATTTTGATGTTTCTAGTTTGGCCATTCGCTCAAAATGGCTTGAATGCTTTGTCTCATTTCATGTTGGAAACAAACCGGACACTTGCTGCTTTTGTGTTTGGGACGGTTGAACGTTCTTTAATCCCATTTGGATTACACCATATTTTCTATTCACCATTTTGGTTTGAATTTGGATCTTATACAAATGCAGCAGGAGAAATTATCCGTGGCGACCAACGAATTTTCTTCGCGGAGCTAAGAGATGGTGTAGATTTTACTGCTGGTACATTTATGACTGGTAAATTCCCGTTTATGATGTTCGGTCTCCCTGCAGCAGCACTTGCCATTTATCACTGTGCCCGCCCTGAGAAAAAGAAACTTGTTGGTGGAATCATGGCATCAGGTGCACTTACTTCGTTCCTAACAGGAATCACAGAACCACTTGAATTTACTTTCTTGTTTGTAGCACCAGTATTGTTCGGTATCCATGCAGTTTTCGCAGGACTATCATTTATGACCATGCACTTGCTTGACGTTAAAATTGGCATGACCTTCTCCGGCGGTTTGATTGACTTTCTGCTCTTTGGCGTTATGCCAGGTCGAACAGAGTGGTGGTGGGTAATCGTTGTAGGACTTGTCTTCTCAGTCATTTACTACTTCGGTTTCCGTTTTGCCATCAAGAAGTTCAACTTGATGACACCCGGTCGTGAAGCAGATGATGCTGACGATCAGGATGGTAAAGAAATCGGCGATCTTCCGTATGAGATTCTTGCGGCAATGGGCGGAAAAGAAAACATTACCGACCTTGATGCATGCATCACTCGTCTACGTGTCAGTGTAAAAGATAAAGGCAATGTAGATAAAAAAAGATTAAAAAACCTTGGCGCTTCTGGTGTTATGGAAGTCGGCAACAATATCCAAGCTATTTTTGGAACAGTTTCGGACAGTCTGCGCGGGCAAATGCAAGATATTATGAATGGCAAAGCCCCACGTTCGAAAGAAGATGTACCGAAAACTGTTAAGCAAGCCAACGAAACTGAAGATGCTGCTGTTGACATAGTTGCACTTGAGTTCAGTAGTCCTTTAACAGGTGAAATCTTACCAATTACCGATGTACCTGACCAAGTGTTCTCGGGCAAAATGGTAGGAGATGGATTTGCGATTAAACCTACAGATGGTAAAGTCGTTTCACCTGTAAACGGTAAAGTAGTAACTGTTTTCCCAACCAAACATGCGATTGGCCTCGTAGCAGATAACGGCACAGAAATCCTTATCCACATCGGGATTGATACCGTTAAGCTGAAAGGTCAAGGATTTACTTCAAAGGTTGAACAAGGTGACCTCGTTGAGCAAGGCCAGATTTTGATGGAAGTTGATTTGGATTATGTTGAAAAGAACGCTCCATCGATCATCACGCCAATCGTCTTTACGAATTTGGAAGCAGGACAAGTTGTAAACATCAAGAAATCGGGCATCGTTACTGCCAATGATAAAAATATTGTTGAGATTACTGAAGGAAACATGTAATTTCTAATTTAAAACCCACGGCAGCGAGATATTCGCTACCGTGGGTTTTTATATCGTTATATGAACTTCCAGCAATAGGTAACAAAAAAGTCCTCAATTCTATAACAGATTCAAGTACTACCTTTACCTTTATAATTAGTTGGAGTGTATTCTTAATTGTTATTGTAGAGATTGATCAACTTTCTATTTAACAGTAACAATCGCTTTATTTTTGCTGAGCATAGTCTTACGCATTTTTATTGGGTTACTCAAACCAACTAAGAAGATAACCGCAAGTAAATTTATCCACCAATTCGAACCAAAATCAATTACCATACTGACAATAAATATTACCAGGACTCCAATTAAATTAATTGTACCTAAACATATATATAGAAAGTGATTAACACCAACATGTTCAAGCCTTGATTTCAGAAAACTCATTCCTGTTTTTGCCATAATATAAAATGTAAACATCATGACTATAAATTGCGCAAAACTCCACATGCCACTGAATTCCTTTAAAGTTTGTGTATATTTAAAAATTTCAATTGAAGTTATTCCCAAAAATAATGATGTAAGTGTACCTAATGTTTGTAGAATAATTTTAGAATTCAGACCATCATCCCTTCATTTAATATTGGTTAGTCTATCTGATATAACATACTCACCATTTATACTTATTAGTACTGTATTCATATTTAATTGAAAATAAATAAGCCCAAGAATTCAATACTGAACCTCGGGCTGACCTATTAATTATTTGTAATATGTATAAATAATGTAATTAAGACCTATTGAGCTTTTGCTTCACTAGGCTTATGTTCAACAGAGGCCACCTAGCATCAGTAAGGTTTTCTAAGAGATGAGCTATCATTGTACTCATTTTTTATCCTCTTCTGTTTGAAGCACGAGTTTCTGGGAATCTTTCTTCAGTATTTTCATATACTCATCACTTAAAAAGCCTTTTCCTCCACGAATGATTTCTTCCATATAGTGAGCAGGTGGGGCTACCTCTGTCTCCTTCTCTACCACAATAAAAGTTAATACTTCTTTTAACATGTTATCAGCCATTTTCACTTGAACTACTGCAGGTCGATAACGAACTGCAGTTACTCCTTCTCTTCTAAATAAATACGGTAGGGCTTCAGAGGAAATCTCATACACTTTCCCTTCAACAATGCCACCAGATTCAACAATATCTGCTCGGCCTCCATCAAAGGACTTTATTGTATAACGAAGTGAATAGCCGTCTAGGACACCAGTTCCAACAACCTTGTTAAAATAATGATTTACGTTTGCCTTTATAAAACGCGCAGCATCCATACAACTTCCATATGCAAAATAGCCAAGAGTACTTTGTTTGATTAGACAATATACTTTCCAGTCGCCACTATCAATTCTAGTTTTAAACATCTCGATCTTTAGTGGTTCCACAACATACACGTAAGCTTCGTGTACTCCTTGGTCTGTGGAGATGGTTTGAGTTATTCGATCGTAAAAATTGGTGTTTCCTTTTCCACTATAGCCTTCTAAAGCATCTAATTTTTGTAACTGTTCATTATTAATTTCGTAAAGCTCACCGTAAACTCTACCTTGAATATCCTGCTGTAACGCAGGATATTCAAAACCAGTATCAAACAATAATCCAGTTGTCCAAGCTTGCTCTGCCACACACGTGGCATCTTCTACTAAACGATGATTTTTTTCATTCCTTCTTAATGTTCCATACACAAATACTAATTGTTTGTGCTCCATACAATCTCTCCTTATCATTTATTAATCATAATAGGTCAATCACAGGAAATTACAGTACCGCATTACCTTATTCCAGATTCATACCTCGATATTATTTGAAACAGACCGAGGGGAAAAACTTTACTACTGCTTTATTGAGTAGTTTGAAAGAGATTAATATCTCGTGTCTATGTAATGGTAATTTTATAGAGAAGTAAGTGCAACAGTTGTGTTCGTTATTCACAGGTAAAAAGACCATTTAATATCATATTTACAGTTGGTAAATTCATTCGTGAAAAAAGCCCAAGCCATTTTCGGCTTGAGCTTTGGATCTAGTTTCAATACTTTTCTTCATGACCTTTATCTTTACAACTTTACTTTCTCAACTCTAACCAAGCAACAGCTTCACAATGCGTAGTCTGTGGGAACATATCAACAGGCTGTACTTCTTGTGTCGCGTATCCGCCGTCTTCTAAAATTCGCAAGTCACGAGCAAGTGTTGCTGGGTTACATGATACATAAACTACACGCTTCGGTTTTTGCTCTAAAATTGTTAGAAGTAATGCTTCGTCGCATCCTTTACGTGGAGGATCGACTACTAATACGTCGGCTGTAATGCCGTCTTTGTACCATTTCGGTATAACGACTTCTGCAAGTCCTTCTTCGAAATAAGTGTTTTTAAATTTGTTGATTTCTGCGTTTCTTTTCGCATCTTCAATGGCTTGTGGTACAACATCAACGCCCAATACTTGCTTCGCTTCTTTCGCCAAGAACAGAGAAATCGTTCCAATTCCACAATAGGCATCAATAACAGTTTCTGTACCTGTTAGTTGAGCATACTCTAGAGCTTGTTTGTATAATACTTCTGTTTGTTCAGGGTTAACTTGATAGAATGAACGAGCTGAAATTTCAAATCGAACATCGCCAATTGTATCTTCAATTGAATCTTTGCCGAACAAAGTGAACGTTTCTTCACCGAAAATAACATTTGTTTTTTCAGAGTTTATATTTTGAACGATTGATGTAACTTCTGGCAAAATTAATTTAATTGCTTCAATTGCTTCTTCTCTTTGTGGGAATTTCTTTTTCTTCGTCACGATCACGACCATGATTTCACTAGTTGCAAGTGCTTTACGAATGACGATGTGACGCAACATACCTTGGTGAGTTTTTTCGTTATACGGAGTGATACCAATTCGGCCTAATTGCTTTTTCATTTCACGAAGTAGATCATCCGCTTGTTCAGATTGAATGATACATGTATCTGTGTCTACAATTTCATGTGAACGCGTTTTATAAAAGCCACCTACTACTTTGCCATCTTGTAAGGCAAATGGAATCTGCGATTTGTTACGGTAGCGCCATGGGTTGTCCATTCCTTTTACGGGATGAACAGTTACGTGAGGTAACCTAGCAATACGCTCTATTGCATTTTTCACTAATTGTTGTTTCCACTTAAGTTGACCTTCGTATGATAGATGCTGCACTTGGCATCCACCACATTCGTCAAACACATGACAAGGTGGCGCTACGCGGTGTTCTGATGGTTTAATAATTTCAATTAATTTTCCAAAGCCATACGATTTCGTTGTTTTTACTACGTGGATTTCTGCTATTTCACCTGGCAGTGCACCTACAATAAATAACGGGTAGCCATCTACTTTCGCGACTCCTGCTCCGTCATGAGTTAAATCTTCAACATGAACCGTGATGCGGTCGTTCTTTTGTACGGGTAAAGACATGTAATTTCCTCCATTTCAATTACTTCAATTGTATCACGAGACGATGAAATAAGGATATTCAGTTACTATTGAGAATTATTTGTTTTACGAGTACGTTTTATACAATTGCTATACATACTTACTAAGAAGAACGCGCCTTCGTGAGCATTTAGATTTTAGTTTCTATTAATTTTTTTGATTGTTTTAAGACTATCACTGAGAAATTCTTCCCTATATATCATCTTTGGAATATTATGTTAACATATAATCAAGAATATTTTACTATGATAGAAGGAAGGAGCGATTAAATTGACACATACAAAACAAAAAATCCATCCATTTTTGATGTTTGAAGGGACCGCTGAAGAAGCAATGAATTCGTATACTTCATTATTTAACCAATCTGAAATTATAAACATTACTCGTTATGGAGCGAATGAAGCTGGTAAAGAAGGCACCGTTTTACACGCTACATTTTCACTAAAAGGACAAGAGTTCATGGTTAGCGATAGCAATGTGAAGCATGATTTTACTTTTACTCCTTCCCTATCCATGTTTGTCACATGTGATTCCGAAGAAGAAATTGATCGTGTTTACAATATCCTTTCTCTAGATGGAGAAATTTTGATGCCGTTAGCAGCATACCCCTTTAGTGAAAAGTTCGGTTGGTTCAACGATAAATTTGGTGTTTCATGGCAACTAACTCTCCCACTTAATTAACACGAAAGACTATTTAGTTTGATTAAAAGTACCTTCATTTTAAAGGGTGGTCTGAAATGGAAATAATCATAGCAAGTATCTTCACGATTATCATCACGATTTCTACTGTTTATTATTTAATTAAATTGTTTACTTTAGCTTACAAAAAAGATGAGATTACTTATTTTAAGTTAATGGTTTACGTAACATCTGTGATAGCTGTAGGATTTATTGTGGCTTCAATCCTACCCTTGATGTTTATGATAGTAGTTGATGTGTTTTCTTAAGTTTTTTCAATCGTGATTCTAAAGTCATCACACAAAAGAGCTTGGAAATATATTTCCAAGCTCTTTATTTGACTGTCTTTTTCTTACTAAAGCATCCTAAAGAGTTAGGTCTCAAATTAATAATATAATTTTAATAATCACCATTTCATCAACTTCATAACAATAGCGTCAATCCTCCTTTGATTTACGCTACCTTTACTTTTATCTGTCAATTTAATTTACCGTTGGGGTCAAGTAGTTACCGTATATACTAGATTAGAATATCTAATATGATATAAATACCATCTTACTGTTTTACTGCAATAAACGCGTAAGTTGGCAGTGGCTTGACTTGATTCGAATTGATAAATTCTTCTAACAACATGACTTCCGACTGAATAAGCTCTTTTAGTTTGATGGGTATATCGCTTGTTTTATTAAGCTCATCTTCTATATCGATAACTACCTTGTTAATCTCCCAATTCCCATCTTGCAACTCAGGACAATCAATTGTTTCATCATTAATAATAGTCCAACCAGAACTTTCAACAATTGATTTAATATCTTTTGGCGTAAAAAGAGTTCTTATATTTGAAACACTATCGTCCTTAAATGATTCATACTGAGCTTGGATAAGAATAGATAACAAATGAGGGTATTGCTCGATAGTTTTGATTCTCGAATCCCATTCTGCAAAACAAAGCTGTTTACCCCACTTTTTTATTTTTTGCATTAATTCCCGTAGTTCGTCTAAAGATTTTAAGTACCAGGAACAATGAGAAAATACTATATAATCGAAGTAGTCCTCTATGATTTCTAAGCTATTTGAAGATAGTAAATCAATTTCAAAATCAAATTTTATTTGTTTACCTAGCTTAGATTGCATTAAATACTCCGCAGAGTCTCCTAGTGAAATTGGACTTCCATAAGTTAGTGATGCACTATCAATACCGTGCACTAGCCCTTTTTCACCAACAAAGTATGCAAGGACAGCAGTTGTATCACCTTGTCCACAGCCTATTTCTAGAACCCTACTTCCTTCTTTTATTCCCCAAAATTCGACTAACTTTACACGATGTTCAGTTTGTACCTTTTGAATATTGGACATTTCTTTATTTGTAGCCATACATTCAACAATAGTTTCCAAAAATTCATTATTCATAAAATACCTCCATAATTCAAAAAATAATTTACTATCGTTATTCAATTAACATGACCAAGTTATTTTAAGTTAAATCTTCACAATCGTATATTATCCAGACTCACTATTTACAAAGGGAAACCCCTTCTCTATATTATTTAACGTTCAATCAACCTTTTCCTCCTTTAATAAAGCCTTAAAAAATAAAAACTACTTGATTACTGAATATTCATACAGTACATTTATATATAAAACAATTTCTAGGAGGAACTATAGTGAACATAATTTTCTTCTCACCACACTTTCCTCAAAATAGTACCTATTTTTGTATCAATTTAAAAAATAGCGGTGCAAACGTCCTGGGAATTGGGGATACACCTTATGATGCTCTAAGCGATAAGCTGAAGGAAGCGTTAACAGATTACATTCAAATTAGAAATATGGAAGACTACGATGAAGTTCTGAAATCGGTTGGTTATTTCACTCATAAGTTTGGAAAAATAGATCGTTTTGAATCTCTAAACGACCATTGGTTAGAACTGGAAGCAAAAATTCGAACCGATTTCAATATATACGGTACAAAATTGGATTCGGTATACGATGTCATACACAAATCCAAGATGAAAAAGTTTTTCGAAAAATGCGATGTCACGATGATTCGCAGTATAAAGGATATTAATTATACAAAATCAGTTAACTTTATTAAAACCGTTGGATATCCTATCGTAATTAAACCGGATTTGGGTGCAGGTGCAAGCATGACTTCTAAGATAAATAATGACCAGGAATTAAACCAATTTTTTGAACACAAGCCTGGAGAAGTCAATTTTATTGCAGAAGAATTCATTGAAGGTAATGTTTTAACTTATGATGGCTTAATTGACCGTGATGGCGTTGTACAATTAGCTGCCACTCACTTATTTGACCAAAGTATTATGAAGGTCGTAAATACAAATGACCATTTGCACTACTATTGTTTAAAAGAAGTCCCAACAAAAATTAAGCTAGCAGGACAGAGTATTTTGCGTGCTTTTGACATAAAAGAACGATTTTTTCACATTGAATTATTTGAGTCCAAAAAAAATGGCAAGCTCTACGCACTTGAAGTAAATATGAGACCTCCTGGTGCTTGGATGCCAGATGCCATTAACTTTACGTATGATTGCGATGTTTATAAAGAATGGGCCAATATGGTTGTCCATAATCATGTGAACACGACTAAAGAAGGAAAATACTTTACCGCCTATGCAAGCCGGAAAGATCATAAGCACTATGTACACAGCCATGAAGACATACTGTCTATCTTTTCACCTTACCTTGTTAACCATAATCGAATTGAAGATGTTTTTAGTCAGGCAATGGGCAATTACGCTTTTCAGTTTCGAGCAGATACGTTAGAAAAAGTACAATCAATCGTCTCTTATGTTCAAGAGGAAATGAGGAATTAATATGCATATCTCCTATCATAAGGAATGGAGTCATTCATTAAATAGAGACATGGAATACAAAGTTTATGGTCATAAAGGAAAACCGATATTAACATTCCCGTCATCTGGCGGGCGGTTTTTTCAATATGAAGACAACGGAATGATTGAAGAGTTGAGAGACTTCATCGAGGAGGGTCGCATTCAAGTGTGGGCCTGTGACGGAATTGATGAAGAAACATTTTTCTCTCAACATCCGAGTATCAATGCTCGAATGACGCGTCATAAGCAATATGATCAGTACATAGCCCAAGAACTTGTGCCATCTATTTTACACAAAAGTAAGATGAGCAATCATGGAGACGATCAAAAGATATGGATAACCGGCTGTTCCATGGGCGCATTCCATAGTGCGAATTTTTTCTTTCGCCATCCCTTTGCTTTTGATGGATTGCTAGCACTCAGCGGTGTCTTTTCGACGAGTTACTTTTTTGGGAATCATATGGATGATGACGTTTATTTTCACTCCACTCTTTCCTATTTGAATGATTTGCATGATGAGAATTATTTACAATCTTATAGACAAAGTCGACTGGTCATTTGTGTTGGACAAGGTGCTTACGAAGAGGAAATGATTAATGAAACCCATCAATTAAAGAATCTGTTGGAAAAAAAATCGATTCCAGCTCGCATCGATTTTTGGGGACATGATTCACATCATGACTGGGATTGGTGGAGAAAACAATTTCGCTTTTATATAAGTGAATGGATGTAAGTCATTTACAGCACTAGTAGTTGTTCATCCCATAAATAATGGATATTGGGATTGGTTTGAAGATGTCCCTGGTGCTTTAATTATGTGTGACCACAATAAAACAACAAAGGCTACCCTTTACAGAGTAGCTTTCTTGTTTTACTAGTATAATTTATCCTACTCAAGTAATATTCCTTTCCTCATCTATCTGCGTTATAATTCCAAGAATATGATTTTTTAAACTTCCCCCTTTAAAGTTCGACACTCAGTTATATGTATAATTTGGTGAAAGGAGACATGTCTTGTGCCCAATTTTTTAAGGAAAATCAGGTTTCACCCTGCAAAGATTATTGTTTCTTTTTATATATTTGCTGTATTATTTTCAACTCTTTTACTTAGCTTACCTGTTGCCCTTAAACCTGGCATCAGTTGGGATTTTTTAGATTTGTTATTTACTGTAGTAAGTGCCATAAGCGTAACCGGCCTTTCCGTTGTATCCACACCAGAGACATTTAGTACAACAGGAATATTCTTTTTATTATTTATTCTTCAGTTTGGCGGAATTGGGATTATGACTCTTGGTACATTTATATGGATCGTACTTGGAAAGAGAATTGGGTTAAAAGAACGACAATTAATAATGACTGACCAGAACCAATCTCAATTAGCTGGTGTAGTCAAACTTATGAGACAAATATTACTCATTATACTTTTAATAGAGTTCATTGGCACAATTATTTTAGGCACTCATTATCTGAACTATTTCCCAACTTGGCAAGAAGCTTATTTTCAAGGTTTATTTGCCTCAGTTAGTGCAACAACAAATGCTGGGTTTGATATTACTGGTAACTCTCTTGTACCATTTGCAAATGACTACTTCGTTCAATTCATTACGATTATTTTATTAACATTGGGAGCCATTGGATTCCCCGTCCTTATTGAAGTGAAGGATTTTATTCTAAATAGAAATTTGAAACATCGTATTCACTTTTCCTTGTACACAAAGGTAACAACTCTGACTTTTTTTTCTTTAATGTTAGTAGGAACAATCATCATTTGGGCATTTGAAGCAAATCATTTCTTTGCTGATAAAAGTTGGCATGAGTCCCTTTTCTATTCGTTCTTTCAATCAACCACAACTAGGAATGGTGGGTTGGCAACAATGGATATTAGTCAGTTTTCTGATGCTACCTTATTGGTTATCTGTTTATTAATGTTTATTGGTGCTTCACCAAGTTCTGTTGGTGGGGGAATTCGAACAACCACGTTTGCTTTAAATTTACTGTTTATATACTCATTTGCGAGAGGACACAAAAGTATCAAAGTATTTAAACGTGAAATACACGAAGATGATATTAGGAAATCTTTCATTGTAAGTATGCTTGCTGTAAGCCTTTGTTTTGCAGCTGTGGTCATCCTCTCAGAATTTGAACAATTTACTTTACTAGAAATTATGTTTGAAGTAACTTCTGCATTTGGTACCACTGGTCTATCTATGGGTATTACTCCTGAACTAGGTTCTGTTGGAAAAGTAGTCATCATTTCACTTATGTTCATTGGACGAATAGGAATTTTATCTTTTATTTTCTTGTTTAACCGGAAAACTCAACAAGCCAATTACCATTATCCGAAGGAACGTATCATTATCGGATAATATGCGTTTTCGTCGACTCTTATGACATTTGGTGGCGCACTTCAAAAGGTGTGGGAAGAATCTTAAACCTATCCTCTAGAATCTATCAATAGATAGAAAAGCAGCATCTTATGCTCAGTTGATAGCTGTATAGTTTAACCAAAAAATAATAAAGTGATTTACTAAAGGACATCTGAATTTGATGTCCTTTTATATATATTAAAATTAATCAATGATGAATGCTTATGCAAGAATTTACGGCTGAGGTTCCTATAAAAAGATTAGAATGGCTTTACATTGTGAAACCTATTATTTAGAAGAGGGATAATAAAAAAACTAGATATTAGGATGTGTAATAATGACAGAAAAATATCCTACTTACGATCAAATACGTGATGTTCATCAAGAACTTACTGATATGAGATTAGTGTATTGGATTAATCACGATTTGTTTTCTTTTCAATGGTGGTTACTTGTAATCCTGTTAATTGTTCCTTGGATTGTTTGGTGGAGATACGTAGACAAAAAAAGAATTAGCCAAATACTGTTATTTGGGACGTTATTAATGTTACTAGTTATGATGATGGATGATTTTGGGGTAGAAGCTCATCTCTGGTCATACCCATATCAATTAATCAATATTATGCCCAGATTAATTTCTATAGACCAAGGCATCATAATTATTGCCCATATGTTCTTATATCAATTTTTTCCTAAATGGAAAAAATTTATTATTGCTAATACGGTTATGGCAATAGTATTTACATTTATTTTTGAACCCCTTGTTGTTTGGTTAGACATTTATAGATTAGAAAATTGGCGTTATATATATTCTCTTCCTATATATATTTTAAAAGCCGTTTTAATAAAGTGGTTAGTGGATGAAGTGATATTGAAAAGACAATTACACAGTAAAACTAAGGCACTTTAAATTTAATCCACTTACAATCTATCTATACTGTGAGCTTGGAGATATCTTTTCAAGCTCATTTCCATTACTTATAGGTAATGATGGTTATTCCAGCTCACGGATGTTTTCCCCATTCATGTCATTAGATTTAAATCATCTTCTTCCAAAGCTTTAGTAACGGATGCAATCGCATGTATGACGGCTGTATCAAATATTGGGACTTGTGAATCCTCTTGTTTTATTAATAATCCAATTTCTGTACATCCCAATATGATACCTTCAGCTCCATTATCAATTAAACGTTGGATCACCTCTTTATAATAATCTCTTGATGATTGCTTAATTTCGCCTAAAACTAATTCTTCAAAAATGACTCTATTTACGCCCACTCTTTCCTCAGTATTTGGCACCAATACCTTAATACCATTAGACTCTATGCGTGATTTATAAAAATCTTGTTCCATCGTATATGTAGTGCCTAATAACCCTACTTTACTAATCCCCGTTTCTTTAATTTGTTTTGCTGTTGCATCAGCAATATGTAAAATAGGTATGGTAATTTTTCTCTCAATATGTTCAACAACCTTGTGCATTGTATTTGTGCATATTATGATAAATTCCGCTCCCGCTTTTTCCAAAGTCTGCGCAACATCTCCTAACAAATTACCCGCACTTTCCCAATCACCTTCAGCTTGGTAACGCTGGATTTCATAAAAGTCGACACTATATAAAATACATTTTGCTGAATGTAATCCACCTAGTTTGTTCTTCACTTCTTCATTGATTAACCGATAATATTCTACTGAAGATTCAAAACTCATACCACCTATTAGTCCAATCGTTTTCACAATAACCCTCCATTTATAAATCTCTTATTCTAGTTAAACAAATAAAATTGATGATATATACACAACAATTGTTACCGTGAAACTGCTTAACACCGTTGTAAAGAGGACTGTTTGAGCTGCTACTTCTGGATACACATCATACTCCATGGCAAGGGTTGCACTATTCCTTGAAGTGGGAAATGAACTTGCAATAAATAGAGACTGAGCAACTACTCCATCTAGCCCCATGATATAGATCAGAATTAGCGCGATACCTGGACTGATCAATAGTCTTCCAATACTACTGACAATAATCAACTTGTTCAACATCGTTCTAAATTGGATTTTCGCGAGTTGTGCGCCTAATAAAATAAGCGCAATAGCGATAAATGCATTGGAAAGTTGATTGATCGGTATCCAAATGAATTTAGGAATGTTAATATGAAATGCATTTAATAATCCACCAAGCATCATTGCATGAATGATGGGAAGAAGCAGGAGTGCCCTTAAAATATCGAGTCCGGATTTTGTGGCAGAGATCAAGTTATATAAACCATATGTATACGTAATGATATTTTGAAAGACCACCATAATAATTTGAATTGATACCCCTAAAGGATTCGCTTGAAAAATTAATTGGCTTACCGGAATTCCATAGTTTCCTGAGTTCATCAACACTACACTATTATTAAAAATTCCCGCCTCCCCTTTATCGAGTTTAAGAATTTTACTAATGAATGAGCTGACAATCATTAAACAAAGACTGAAAATGAGTAAATACCCGATGATTTCTAGGAGTACTCCAAAGTCGATATCTGTTTCATAAATATTCATAAAAACCGCTGCTGGCATGAAACAATACGTAATTAAATTTGACATAGCTTTCAAATCAAAGTTAAATTTCCTCTGTAAACTTGCGCCAATGAGTAAAAGAATCAGTATGGGTACAATTACGTTCAAAAAGACAATACCTATAAATAACAAGTGCATTACTCCATTCATATGGATAGACACGTTTCATAAAAGAAACCCACAACCATTTTCTCTATCTAATTGTTATATTCTCTATTTTATCTGGATGTCCTGTTTCTTTTTAATCAAAAGAAAGGAGCCAATAATTTGATATAACGATAGGATCTACAAAACCATCCGTTTAGTTAAGTGGTACAAAGTCATAGTTAAACATACTAAAAGAGCCCAAATTTATATACGAATTTGGGCTCTATGACTAGATATTATTAACAATTTCTATATTGTTCACCGTCTAAGCGGCGAATATTTCTGTGGTACTGGTCGTCAATTGCTATTCTCATTAACAGTAATGACTACATTCCCTTTCTTATGTCCTTTGTCAACATACATGTGAGCCTCGGTCATTTGTTCTAACGAGTAGTGTCTATCTATGACCGATTTTATCTTTCTTGCCTCCATAAGCTCTTTTAGGAGAATTAGATCTTCCTTACGTACCTTTGCGATTCCCTGCCCATCAACTGTCACATATGACCCGTTAGGAGTTAGCGCTTTCTTGCAATTAGATTTCGAAGTTTTTCCAACTGCATCAAAGATAATATCATAAAGCTCTTCTCTATTCGTAAAATCCTCTTTGGTGTAATCAATTACCTTGTCAGCACCCAGTGATTTCACCAATTCTATATTTGTGCTACTACATACCCCGGTAACCTCTGCCCCAAAGTACTTGGCAAGCTGAACCGCAGAAGTCCCTACCGCTCCAGAAGCTCCATAAATCAGTACTTTTTGTCCACTCTGCATATGTCCTTTTCTAAAAAAATGCAATGCTGTTGTTCCCCCGAAAAGAACGGAAGCGGCTTCTTGATAGGTCGCATTTGCCGGTTTTAATGCCAACATTCCGTCTTCAGGGATACAGGTGTACTCGGCATGAGCACCAAAACTCATCCCAGTTAATGCAAAAACCTGATCACCTGTTTTAAATTGTTTTATATTTTTTCCTACTGCTTCAATTTCTCCGGCTAACTCTACCCCAAGTATTGGTTTCCTATGTTTTCTAAAACCTAAAATTAATCGCATGGGAACCCAGAGCAAGACAGAACTATTACAACTTCGTACTCTACAGTCACCTGATGTCACTGTTGTTGCATGAACTTTTACCAGTACTTCATTGTTCTTAGGAACAGGTTTATCTACCTCTCTAAGTTGAAGAACATCCGGTGATCCATATTTAGTACATACAACCGCTTTCATACTTAATCCTCCTCAATTAATAACTCTTTTTATGAAGTAATTCTATTTCTTTAATTATATGAGTGAATATTCCGATAAATTAAGCGAAAAAGTACTTCTATTTTGTCTGTTAAACTGCCGTTGTTTGTAAAGCGGTTTGTAGAATTATGTGCCCTTTTTCATCCTCAACTAAACGAATTATAAATGGTCTAAATCACTTCTTAAACTTTTGTCTACGTTAGCTCCTGATTTCCACTTATACGTGAATTACTTGCTGAGCTTTATGTTTATCTTCCTCTTTTACATAGATATCATATTGAGTAGTATTATTGCGAGCAAAATTGACGTTTAGACTTGGCCTGCTAATACTAACAGTCTCGTAGGAAACACCGTATTCTATTAATTTATTTACCACTCTATAATATTTTTCGTTCCCAAAAGCCGTATATATTAAGCACTTATGTTTTGAGAACAACATCCTCAACAAGCCCAATTGATAACAACTCCTCTAAAGGTAAGATGATACGCTTTTTGTAATAATAAATTTATCCCTTTTATAGCTTCATCACTGAATTACCTCTCAAAAATTCCATTCACTTTTAGTTTAATATTGATACGTTCTTGCTGACAGAGAAGTTTCATTATATGGTGAATAACTATAAATTTTGACCTGCATGTTGCAAGTATTCAAAGGTATTTCGGAATATTTATAGAATCTATGCTATAAGATGAATAACTAAAATTCAACTTTCAGTAATTCAAGTAAATGGAAGTATGTTAATTTTTGAGGAGAATGGAAATTGGAGCATTCGAGGAAATGCTTTACTTATTTTGTTGCTAGAAAAGGCAGGAGTAAACGAAATAAAAGCACATTTTTCTTTGGGAATCTTATTGATTGTTTCAGGACTGCTAATTGATTTTGTCTTCGTGCAATAGGTGTTTCTTAAATATTCATACCTCCGACCTCATTTTTATTGTTAAAGTTATTGGCTAATTTCATATAAATAAATGAGCTTGGAATGGATCTCCAAGCTCATTTATTTGACTTACTTTTTTTACTAAATCACTCGTTAGTTGAAGAGATTTGTTGTCTATTATTGTCATCTTAAAAAGGAAAAGACAGGAATAATGAACACTAATGGTTTAAGAGATAATATTAAACTAGAAGGGTTAGACATTATCCATGATAATTTCCACATGGTCAGGATCCTTTAAACATCCGACCTCCCCCTCAGTATTTTTCTAGGTCCAGACCGAGCAACCGCTCGCTGACTTTCTTCTTAGTAAAATTAAACGATTGCCAGTCGTCCAGTGGATTATCCCTCATCATCTGTTGGCGGTCATACAACATATGTTCAAGCTCCGGATAATTCGGATTCATTTTGTACAGTTCAACCAATCCCTCAACACCCGTGTATGAAAGAGCGTCGAGGTAATGAATATCAATCTTGCCAGTCCGCTCGTAACGCTCCAGATTCTCATCCACGATTATCCGTTCAATATGCATGACATTTAGCGATGTATAGAACACCAGGCCTGCAATCAGATAGAAATGCATGAGTACAAGTCGCTCAAACCAGACCCGGATGAGTGTGTAGGCAAAAATTACAATTAGGAAAATCATGAATGCATGAGCTAGAATCCGTTCCATGGTAAATCCATATGCAGCTTCATACATACTTAACCGCTGATAGGCAGACACCAGCATCACTCCGCTGACGATAACCAGCAGAGAATACATCAGCTTAAGCACCAGCTTCATTTTTATCCCTTGTTCACGCACAAACTTCAGACAGATAATCAGTATCGTCCAGTTGATCAGCGTGACGATTATCAGTTCAAAGAACCCGCGTCTCGCAAACTCCGCGTAGGTATAGCCTTCCTGGAGCCCATCGCTGAAAAAGTAGGTGAACTGGATTGCTGTAAAAAGAGTGTACACCGCATTAAGCAGAATTAGGATTGTCACCGCACTTATCCCATTCCAGCTAATCGTACCCTTCTCCTCACCATTCTTTTCCTGAATGGGTGTCCGTCTATTAATCTGCAACACCTGGAGAATTCCAAAAAACAGAGCAGTGAATACCAGTACAGCCACTGTCCGAAATATCCCTTCCAAGTTAAGCTCAAAAATAAATTGTGGCATCCTGAGTACTATCTCCTCAAAGACGGCATCCGCCGACATTAAAAGACCTGTAATTATCCCTAGGAGTGGGAGGCCGATAAGAAGACCAATCAGCACCCGTTTCACTGTCTGAGTAGTGGATTCATCCATATTTCTGAATAACACCTTAAATACTCTGCCACTGAATTGGCTGATGTAGGCGACACCCTGCCAAATTTTAGCAGACATTCGCACCACAAATGCGGGCTTTCCCCATTTCAGGTTGTCAGGGCTTGTAATCAGTACCACATGGAACAGTACAAGAAACGGGATGACCACTATATTCAACAGGAAGAAAAGCGCATTGTCATACAATACATAACTCGCTGCCAGCAGCCAGATACACCCCATTACTAAGAGACCAATCCTCCGATGGTTGAATCCCTGTCTAAACCGCACAAACACCACCAGATAGAACCCTGTGAGAAAAACCAAATACGAGACTCCTATCCAAGCATGAAAAAAGCTGATTTCAGCAAGTATCCCTAGCCCAAGACAACTGAGCATAAACAGCCATTCATTCTTCTTAATTTCTGTATCCATCTATTAACCACTCCTTACTGTGTTTATTTATATACAATGAATTTCTTCAACTACCAGGTAGCTATTCTCTCTTATTATTCTTGAGTATCTTCGTCACTTTTGTATTCTAAAATATCCCCAGGCTGACAGTCTAAAGCTTTGCAAATTGCCTCTAAAGTGGATAATCGAATCGCTTTGGCCTTTCCATTTTTCAATATAGAAAGGTTAGCCATTGTGATTCCAACCTTCTCTGAAAGTTCGGTTACGCTCATTTTTCTTTTAGCTATCATTACATCAATATTGATTATAATCGCCATTGTTTTCACCTCAGACTGTTAAATCGTTTTCTGATTTTATATCGATAGCATTTTTTAGTAGCTTTTGAAGAACAGCAGCAAAGACTGCCATCACAAATGAAGCAAACGTAATGAACAACCCAAGTGCTCCGAGACCTGGAGCGTCGTCTACTTCCGCCATGAACATAATGATTGGCATGCATAATACATACAATCCACTGATTATGAGGGCACAGTATTTTATTTTCTTCAAAGCCTTAACCGATAATTCTGAGAAAGCGATGTTCCTGTCAATATAACTTAACAGCCTTAACGCCTGATACAATGCCACAAAATACGCTATCGCCGTTAAATACAAGACGAATAAAAAGACATACTGCAAATAAGGCATCTTAGGAATTAATTCTCCCGCAAAAGTTGTAAGCGGAGGCACAACAAATATACACACAGCCAGAACCGGAATTGCCATAAGAAAAATAACTACCTTTAAAAAGAGTGTTTCCCGTTTCATATAAAGCACCTCACTTATTTAATTTTATTTTAACACAACATTTATCGAATTACGATAAATAAGTATTGTTATTTACTATATGTTTATTGTTATATAAATATTCTTTTAATTTTTGACAAAGATAAAAAGCATTCCTCATTACAAAGAAAGGCTCTATAACTTTAAACTATTCAATCTAACGCAAAAGCAGATAATTTTTTCCAACTAAAGCCACCCCGTTAGGTGATTTGCTATTTCCTCTCCAGTAGAAAGGATTCTTCATTTACATCATCCTAACTTTAATTCCCAAATCCTCATTGGTTACATTGCATCGAGAACCAACATTGTCGTGTACGGACTACCTTCAAATTTATCTTGCGTTACCTTTTGTGTGCAGAATCTTTCTTTTCTTAACTGGTAATGCGTAAGCCTGTTACACGGGACGGTAGTTTGATTCATTTATTTTATCATTAAGTATACTAATCTTTTAATCCCTTACCATTAAGAATTTGCTGCATATATTTTTCAATCCTTGACTCTCGAGTTTTGGATTGTTTGGGTTGAGTAAAATAGAGAATGTATGCTCTTTGCCTTCCCGGCGTCAATGCTTCAAATGCTAGTTTCAAGGCATGGAATTCATCGAATTTACTTTGAAGTTCTACAGGAATTATGAATTCTATAGTCTTTTTAAAATTCACTTCCAAACCAGATTTTTCAACTTCAACGGCTTCATTAATATAGGCTTTCAAGATGGTTTCCATTTCAACTATTTCTTGAACAGTGGTAAACCGAATCTGGCGCGCCGCCTGTACATTCTCCGTTTGTTGGATTAGAATCCCAGAGGCATCCTGTAACAAGGCACCTTTGTGAAACAGAAGCGCACAGTATTCTTTAAATCCATGTATTAATACTATGTTCTTTTTCTCAAACGTGTAACAAGGATGCATCCACTTAAATTCTTCTGTCAGCTCACAGTCAAGAACGATATCTCTCAACTTCTCATATTCAAACTTCCATTTATTGGATTTATTTAAATATTCATCAACCTTAGGATTCATTTTATTATTTGTCATCAAAGAACACTCCTCTTCCATTTTTCGATCAGCTGACAGTCAAGAATGATCATTCTCAATTTCCAAAACATTTTTGGCTTTACTTGAATACTCATCAACCTTGAATCATTTTCTATGACCCACTTGGCAAGCTTGCTTCATTTTCTGGCGAGAAGGCATCTAAACAATTAATATTTATTTTCATATTTGATATACTCTTAATTCACAAAATTTAGTCTTTCAAAGCAAACGGCTCTGTCCAATACTAAGCCGCTTTCTGTTTCCTGTTCCTTAGCCAATCTATAATGTTTATGTAACTGTAGTGTTTATCGGACCAGCTACCTAAGTTTAAGATAACTTATTGGGCTCGTCCACTAGCCTCCCTTTATATACAGTATGATTTATTACCATATTCAACGTATGTAACGATACTTCTAACTTGATAGAAGTATAATATACAGTGAATTTATTATAGTTTATAACGTACTCAATGAAACTCGGAAAGTTTTTTACTTTAATAAGGGAACTCTGCGAATTCACTATTAGGCCTTGATATGGAGTGTGGAAGGCGTCACACTTCATATCAAGCCACAGCGCATTAGGTATTTGTAATAACATTCTTCTGCCTAACAATTAATTTGACCTAAAAATGGCTCAAGTCGAGTCCCTCAAACGTTCTTGTTACGAGACAAGCTTCTTACTCCAACTGAATCTTTGGTAGCCTATGTTCCATCAAGAAAAGAGCACCGGTTAAGCCAATTATGGAGAATACAACAGGTATTATGAAACCAAAATTATAGCCAATACTAATATCCACCATATGAAAATGATCTAATACTTTTCCGAAAATACTTGGCAGCAGCACAGCACTCAAAAATCCCCCGGTATTTGCAAATCCAGAAACCACGCCAACTTCATTTTGATTAAAGGACTTACGTACAATCACAAATGTTAAAGCACTGGCACCACTTCCATATCCAATCAAAAAGAAAAGAACAACGAGTACAGAGTAAGGAGGCTTCCCACTAAATAAAAGAAATGCTGTCCAACTACTCAACACAGTCACATGAACCATGATATAGGAACGTTTAATTGAGCCGATTTGAATTGAAATCCAACTGGTTAGTGGAGCTCCGATGATTGCCCCAATAAGACCAATCATAATGAGCTGACTAGCATGTGATCTTGTCATGTCATACATATCCATCCCATACGGAACAGCCCATGAACCGATAAATCCTATATACGTACCCACAACCCCAAAGTGACAAAAGAAGGTTGCCCATGCATGCGGATCCGAAAAAACTCGACGTAGAATAACGACTGGGTTCTCTCGTTTTAGTTCTATTTTCTCAATAGATTTATTTATGGGATGAACTTTATCCATTTGTTTCGGCCATTTAACTAACACAAAATAAAGAAGAGCTGCCCAAAGACATAATATAATCCCCATTGTAAAAAATGGCACTCTCCAACCAGTTAAAGAAATCCAAACCGAAAAAGGAACAGAAGCCAGCAAGAATCCAAAACTCCCTGTCATTCCCGCTATACCAAGCAAACCTATATATTCATTTACCTTAAACCACATGCTCAAAATCAAAACTAAATTAACCCAAATCGTAGCGTCTCCTACACCTACCAATAGTCTGGCAAGAAATAAAAATGACTCACTCGGGGCAATACTGTAAATTAAAGTGCCCACCCCTGTCAATAATGTCCCCCCAATCAGAAAAATATTGGGACCGAAACGGTCAGACAATATCCCAATAGGAATTTGTAAACTAGCATACGCAAAAAATTGAATACTTGTCAGTAATCCAATAGTTGAAGCCGTCACACTAAAATCTTTCATTAACTGATAGGAAATTAATCCTGGTGCTGTTCTTTGACTCACAATTAAAAAGTAAGCAGTCAATACTGTCGCAAAAACGACCCATCGATACTTGCTATCGTGCTTATCCAATATCACTACTCCCATTAATTCTATGATTTTGATAGTATACGCAATTCTTCGAACAATTGTGGTTGGAAAGGTATTGACTGTATCTTAAATTTCTCCAAAGAAAAGAAACCTTCATGTGTTTCACTCGCAACAGAGAAGGCTTCCATTTGTTCGAATGATTTTAGTTTGCTCCTGATTTTTTAAGATACTCTTAGATTTATGCTAAAATAAATACTTAGACTAGTTCAATATTCTACGCTAGAAGAATAGATGTCACAGTACATGCAAAACCCATTAAATAATAACTTGAGGTGAATGAATCTTGTCACGTCCCACAAATATATTACTAGGTTTAACAGGTTCAATTAATTTATTGAATATTTATCCTTACATAACTGAGATACAAAACCATTTTAACTGTCGAATGCATATTATGATGACACCATCTGCACAAACCTTTATTCCAGCAAGTACACTAATTCACAGTATAGATGGCAAAGTTTTTGTGGATTTAACTGAAAAAGGAGAATTTAAAATGCCTCATGTTGAGCTAACACATTGGGCAGACGTTATCATTATTCTACCCGCTTCAGCAAATACACTTGCTAAAACAGCCCATGGTTTTGCACAGGATATTGTTTCGGCAACAGTACTTGCTGCTGATACACCTACTATTTTATTCCCTAGTATGTACTTAGGCATGTGGAAAAAGAATAATGTACAACGTAATGTTGAAATTCTACGTGAAGATGGATTTATTGTATATCCTTCACCAAATCCAAATCATGGCGGCACCTCCATCATCACAGGAGGTTCAATACCAACACCAAAGGAAGTTTGCCGTTTTATTGCAGAGTATGTATGATTGTTTAACCGCTCCATGATAGGTTAGCGTAGGGGTCTGCTGTCTATAGCGAACCGGAATAGTATGACATAGAAGTTTCTTACCTTATAAGAAAAACCGGGCAAAGTACGCCCGGTCCTTTAAGAGAGAACATAGTATCAACTTTAGTTTCCGGTACGATTTCCGTTGCAGGTGGACGCTTTCCGTGGGGCACGCCTTCAATCTCCTCGTCACTGCGTTCCTGCGGGGCTTTCAGTTCGTGCTAGTCCCACAGGAGTCGCCACCTTCCACTGCAATCATTCTCCTATTTAAATTAACCATGATAATATATAGTTTAATAAATCGGCCGATATTTAATTGAAAGTACCCACATCTTTACTTAGATAGGATTACTAAACAAATAAATATATCACTACATAAACTTCACTTCCACTGAAATTCAAGAGGTTCTTATGTGCTTTAAAAAAGGAAATAACGTCTTTACATTTATAGGTTTTGCTTAAGTTCCACCGTGAAATTCTGTTTTAGCATGTTATTCTCCATATACTAAAAACACTATCAACACGGGGTTAGTGTTACCAATAGTTATATACTTTCTTATTCTGTAAAAAAAATCGGGCAAATTACACCCGGTCCTTTAAGAAGGGAAACCATAGAAACCCATTTATTCCCGCTACGGTGGACGCTTTTCGCGGGTATAGCTTCAGTCTCCCCGTCACTGCAAAGACAGTAGCTTTTGGCCAGCACCTTTCCTTCGGGGCCTTCAGCTCATGCACCTGCTCTTCAATCAAATAATATAGATGGCAACTACAATTATAGGTTGGTTCTATCTCTAGCTTAACTTAGAATCATTCGTGTCTTAGTAATAAGCAATTAATAGATTTTCTTGTTGGTTACTCTACTCACTTCATGGATTGTAGTGGAAGGCGGCGACTCCTACGGGATTAGCGGGACAGGCGAGACCCCGCAGTGGAGCGCCAGCGACCGAGGAGGCTTGTCGCCCGCCCCGTGGAAAGCGTCCGCCTGGAGCGCAAATCAGCGGTATCATACTAGAACTTGCTCGAAATACCGGATTCATGGCTCACTAAATTTATATACTTTCTTGTATTGCAAAAAAACGCTTGGATAATGAATCATATCCAAGCGTTTTTTGTTATTCTTTTTCCCTCACAGGTCCATCTTTAGAAGCGAACCAAAATGCCGTAATAAGTGCACCAATTAACACAATAAATGGTGCGTAAAATATTAAAAAACTGGTCATGTGAATGCCTCCTTAAGTATGATGATCCTTATTTCCACGAACATAATCTTTATTGAATAGAAACAGTCTTAACAATAAATACAACGATGGTAGCAATAGACCTAGCCCTGCAATAAACGCCGTAATTAAAGCAATCGCCATCGCTTCATTCGTGAAGCTATCGTATATCGTTAAATACGGATACAACAAGTATGGATAATGTGAGACTCCGTAACCGAAAAAGGCTAAAGCAAATTGACCCACTAACAATCCGAATGCAAGACCATATTTTTTACGTTTAAAGATGAACCACACTGTACCTATAAACAGTAAGAATGACAGTCCGAATACCCACCATAAATCGAGAATTCGTGCATAGTGTTCAGGATTATGACTTCGCAATTCGAAAATAATTCCGCCTGCTGTAACCATCGTTGGTAACGCCCAGATTAGCGCGTATTTACGTAGTAATTCAGTGGCTGATGTGTCTCCTGCTTTATTCGCATACCACGTTAAAAATACGGCTGAGATGTACAGCAACGCGGTTATACTGAGCACAAAAATACTCCAGGTTAAAGGACTTGTGAATAGTTCCCAGTAATCTAATACGGGATAGTCATTAACCATCGATATAAAACCACCTTCTGAAATCGTCAATACGATAGACAGCGATGCTGGGATGAATAAACCGGCCATCCCATACATGAAGGTGTAGCCTTTGTGCCCGTATGACCCATACATAGCAAATGCGTAATATGAACCGCGTATTGCCAGTAAGATAATCGCGATACTTACTGGTACTAATAGTGTTGTCCCGTAATAGAACGCTGTTTTCGGGAAGAACCCGATTACGCCAACAAAGAAGAACACGAGAAATACATTAGTTACTTCCCAAACAGGCGATAAGTAGCGTTGAATCACATTGGTTAAAATATGTTCTCTTCTGGTTAAAATGTTGTATGCATTGAAAAATCCAGCACCAAAGTCAATAGATGCTACGATGACATAACCGAACAAAAACATCCATAAGACGGAAATTCCGATAATTTCGAGTGTCAATGAATGTCACCGCCTTTTTCTTTACGTCGATCTTCAATTTCTTGTTCCACTGGATTCCTTTTGAACATGCGTCTTAGAACAACTACACTGCCGACTCCAAGAATCAAGTAAAGTCCAGCGAATAGCGCGAGCATGATATCAACTTGACCACTCGTAGTTGCCGCGTCTTCAGTACGCATGATGCCTCGTAACACCCAAGGTTGACGACCAACTTCCGCGAACCACCATCCCGCTTCAATCGCAATTATCGCCAAAGGTCCACCTGCAACAAGTAGCCAACGGAACCATTTAGTTTGAATAAATGACCATTTACGCCATGTTGCAAAAACAAATAACGCAGATAGAAATGCTAACCACATACCAATGGTCACCATAATATCGAATAAGTAATGAATATATAATGGTGGTACTTCATCCTCAGGAAATTGATCAAGTCCTTTAACTTCAGCGAATGGATTAGCATGTGCCAAGATGCTAAGTGCGTAAGGAATTTTAATAGCATACTTCACTTCGCCATCTTCTAAAACACCGTACATGATCAATGGAGCATTCTCTTCCGTTTCAAAATGCCACTCAGCTGCAGCTAATTTTTCAGGTTGGTATTCTGCTAAATACTTCCCAGAAAAGTCCCCGATAATCGCCGTTGCGATTGCGAAAACTAATCCGACTTTCATCGTCAAGAATAATGCTTTTTTATGATACACATGATTTGAACCTTTTAATAAACGGAAAGCAGCAATTGACGCTAACACGAATGCAGACGTCATGTATGCTGTTGACACGACATGAGCTACTTTTGTTGGCATTGCTGGGTTAAACATAGCAAGCAGTGGGTTAATATTGATTAATTCTCCATCTACCAAATCAAAGCCTTGTGGTGCATTCATAAAGGCATTTACTATCGTAATAAATACAGCTGAAAAAGAGGCCCCAACAGCCACTGGGATAAGTAGTAATAAATGTTTTTTCTGATTGTCAAATCGATCCCAAGTATATAAATAAATACCTAAGAAAATGGCTTCAAAGAAAAACGCAAACGTTTCCATGAATAAAGGCAACGCAATCACATTACCTGCGAGTTCCATAAAGTTTGGCCACAATAACGCCAATTGAAGACCAATGGCGGTTCCGGTCACTACCCCTACAGCTACCGTGATGACGAATCCACGTGCCCAACGTCTTGCTAGTAATATATAGTGTTCATCATTTTTCTTAATTCCCACCCACTGCGCAATCATAATCATCAGTGGTATACCTACGCCAATCGTGGCATAAATAATATGAAACGATAGTGTCAACTCAGTTAATACACGACTATAGAATACCGCCTGTTCATTGTCCACTTGATTTACCTCCTATTAACTTGTGAAAATCCGAACAAGTATTGATAACATCAGAATAGCTACTACGATAAATATAAGCCACATCAATCTCTTCTCTTGTTTCTTATACATGACGTCACCATCCTTAGTTGTTATCATACCCCATTTTCCTTCATTCAAAATAACGGGATGCATCCATTTTGTCACGGACTTGTGATAGAAATGTGAAAGTTATCAAAAAAATATATTGCGAAATTTCCGAATAATTAGTATTATAAGTAACTCATACTAAAAAAAGAGAGGTGATTAAAATGAAAACAAAACAAAAGGTGCTTGCGTACATTACAAAAGGCCAGGAACCGAATTTAGAATTACTCGTCTTTGAGCAAAAAAATGAGCCCGAAGCTGGCTTGCAAGTTCCTGGAGGCACAATTGAAGAAGACGAATTATTAATTGACGCGCTGTATCGTGAGATTACCGAAGAAACTGGCATCGCACGAGATGAGCTTTCATTTATGGGAAAACTTCATAAATACAATTATTATCCATATGGAAAGGATATTGTTTATGAACGTAATTTCTTTCAATTGGGATATGCAGGGAACCAAGAAAATTGGGAGCACGAAGTCGTAAGTGATGGAAAAGATAACGGTATGACATTTCAGTTTCACTTTGAACCTATTGATACGTTACCAAAGCTAGCAGGTGCACAGGATGGAGCACTTGAATTTCTACAGTAACAAACTTGAATTAGTTGAACTATCTTAAATATTGGAGGGATTTTGCTGTCTTTTTCAAAATTTATTAAATTCAAAAAGAGCGCTTCCCGGTCATTCTGGGAAACGCTCTTTCCTATTTATCTGGGCGATCTTGTTCACGAATATCATTTACCGGCACGAACATTTCGATATGACGATGTAAATTGGCAAATACAGCTGGTAAGTTGCCACCATATTCACCATCCAAATTCAACTGAACATGTGCTTCAGATGTCACTTTAATGTGACTCGCTTTTTTATAAACTACCAGTGGATCGTCTAAATGATTGCCACCAATCGCGAGTGTTGCTAATCGAATAAATTCCCCAATATGACACTTTCTCAAAATAAGTAAGGTGAATTTCCCATCATTAATGCTCGAATCCGGTGCAAGTTTTTCAAATCCTCCTACAGAATTTGTAAGTCCAATTAAAAACATCATGGCCTCATCTTCGAACACCTCTCCGTCATATTCAATACGAAGACGGCTGGCGCGAATAGAAGGGATCATTTCGATGCCTTTTATATAGTAGGCTAGTTGACCGAGCACCGTTTTTAATTTACTTGGCACATCATAGGTTAGTTCAGTCATTTTACCACCACCAGCAATGTTAATGAAGTACCGGTCGTTTACAAGACCGACATCTACCGGAATCGTTTCACCCGCTAATATGATGTCAACCGCTTTTTCTATGTCTCGAGGGATACGAAGTGCACGAGCAAAATCATTTGTAGTCCCCATTGGAATTAATCCAACCTTCGGACGATTTTCAAATGGACTGATACCTGCAACGACTTCATTTAGCGTACCATCTCCACCTGCTGCTATGACAAGATCAAATCCACGGTCAACTGCATATTTAGCTGCCTCAACCGCATCTCCTTCACAGGTCGTTGCGTGACAAGATGTTTCGTAACCAGCTTTCTCTAATTTTTCTAATACTTCTGGTAGATGCTTTCTAAATAATTCCCGACCAGATGTTGGGTTATAAATAATACGTGCACGTTTCATACACATTTCCTTCCTGCATTACATATTCATTAATTACTAGGACTATAAGCGCAACATAAAGTTCCATGATTACAAGAAAATCGGAAAGGGCAATTCACACAATTCCCCGTCATTAGTACCTTTGCAAGTCTCACTAGTTTATAACTCAATAAAAGAAGCCATGCAATGTTTGCCGGCTCCATTTTCTCTATTATATATTAATGCATGCACTTGGACAATTATGATTGTTTTTGCAGAGCTGCATAAAACTCTTTGCGAATGTCTTCATACACCCATAACCAGTATTCTGGAGTAGCTATATACTCTGCTGTAATCTTCTCTATAAATACTTTTTTTTCGTCATTATAATTCGAATCATCAGCTGCAGGGAGATTTTCACGAAGCCCCATCACATATTCTTGTAACTTCGGTGCACGTGGTCCCCACTTTGATAGGACTTTCCCATCTTCATTTATCAATAAATAGATAGGAATTGAGCGGCCTCCGTTTATTAAGTATTGGTCCATTAACTCTAAGTTTTGGTCTCGATACACAACTTTAACATCGATTTCTGCCGCTTCCGCAATGCGTCGCAAAATCGGGTTATTCAACATGGCATCGCCGCACCAATCTTCTGTAATCCCTAAAATTCTTGGTGATTTTTCTTTTAATAAAGCAATAAATTCGTCGTCCTGAGGAACTTGGAAATGTTCATAAATACTAAAACTATTGTCTTTATGAGCGTCCATTTTCTCCATATACTGTTGTATAGAAATGGCTTCATCAAAGTATTGTTGTTCAGTTTTCATTGTAGTATCTCCTCCTTGCCTATCAGTTTACTTGGTTCATTGTGATGAATCAAATTTCTAGTTGACAAGCTAATTAAAGAGGCATAGAGTTATCTATTATTTTGGATTCTTTGAAATAGGATGTGTATGTATGCATAAGATCAAAAAGAAGCGTTTTACTGTTTCACCTCCTCTATTAATTGCAGGAAGTTTTTTATTTTTAATCGTTGTGGGGACTCTGTGTTTAAAGCTTCCTTTTGCAACTACAACTCCTATTTCGTGGACAGATGCCCTTTTCGTTGCCACATCCGCCACAACGGTAACTGGGTTAAGTGTATTTGATCCAGGAACCACGTTAACTATATTTGGCCAACTTGTCTTATTGTTTCTCATACAATGTGGTGGTATCGGGTTAATGACATTTGCAGTTGCCCTACTGATTGTGCTTGGAAAGAAAATTGGCCTTCAACATCGTGTTTATTTGCAAGAATCTTTCAATCAAAACTCAGTTGGTGGTATCGTAAATTTAGTAAAGTTAATTTTAACCTTTGTTTTAACCGTTGAAGCCATTGCGATTGTCATCATGACACTGCATTGGTTGCCAAGATTTGGTTTTACGGATGCATTATATTTAAGTGTCTTTCATGTGGTTTCTGCTTTTAATAACGCAGGCTTCTCCTTATTTCCTGATAACTTAATCGGCTTCTCTGCTGATCCAATTGTAAATATAGTATTATCAGCATTGTTCATACTAGGCGGGCTTGGATTTACAGTCGTCATTGATATTTATCAAAAGAAGACGTTTCGCCAATGGTCCCTTCACACAAAAATGATGATTATCGGAACTATTATGATTAATGTTATAGCTGCGCTCACTATTTTCTTACTGGAATACGGAAATCCTGCTACGCTAGGTAATATGCCCTTATATGAAAAAATTATGGCCTCCTATTTTCAGGGAGTGTCACCTCGTACTGCTGGATTTAACACATTAAATATTGGTGTAATGGAAGATCCTACTCTCCTATTTACCATGTTACTTATGTTTATTGGTGGAGGTAGTGCATCTACTGCATCAGGAATTAAATTAACTACGTTTATTGTTGTCATTCTTGCCACAATTGCATTCTTGCGCCAACGTGGTGAACCAGATTTATTCGGTCGCTCCATTCGTATTGATACAGTGATTCGCTCACTCGCAATTACTACCATTAGTTTACTGCTCGTAATTGCCTTTATCTTTATGCTAACAGTTACGGAAAAAATCCCATTCTTGCCGCTCGCTTTTGAAGTCGTTTCCGCCTTTGGAACTGTCGGATTGTCTATGGGAATTACTAATCAACTTAGTGACTTAGGCGAAGTATTACTTAGTATGGTTATGTTTGTAGGAAGAATCGGTCCACTTACTCTATTCTTCTTACTAATGAAGCCGAAAAAAATTCATTATCGCTATCCATATGATCAAATATTTACAGGATGATGGAAATGGATTTACCATTCTGTGTGAGTAGATTTTCCAGTTAGCTTTGGATCACAATCCAGCTGCAATATAGCTTTGAAAAATGCGGTTAAGTGGATTTGTCGCTTTAACCGCATTTTTTCGTATAGTCAATCCTGCGGCGGTGCGCGCCTGCAACCTACATGCACATAGTGTTTTGAGTTTGGTAATTTAGAGAATAGACTCTAACTTTTTAGTAAGTATGCGGCCGAAGATACAATTTCGGCCTCTTTTTATGGTTTCGTATATTCTTTATGCTACGTATGAATGAATTTCACATAATGACGGGAGTCTAGAACCTCCCATAATTTTACTATTACAACGAGAACCGCGATTTTTACAACGTGAGTGTCTTTTTTTACAACGTCACCTTCCATATTTACAACGTGACAGCCAAAAATTACAACTGAGCTGTCGCTCGCCATCTCGTTTTGAAGAAACGAGCACGTTACAGTGTGTAATATCCTTCTTTGTAGTTTTGCAGGATTGCAAACAAGCAGAAAGCGTGGGATGCACACCCTCCCTAAAATCGCCTGATGGAAAAAGCCAAGGAATGTGACTCTGTCTGTCACAACCCTTGGCTTTTTTTCTCTAGGTTATGGTGCCGTTTAAAGCGACGCGAAAAAACCAGTCGACGCAGTATTAACCACTTCCCTCGTCCCTTCAATTCTTGAAGTTATGGTGCTGTGGATTCCCTCCATAGTGACACGGAAACGTAATTAGGGCACAAACAATGGCAAAAAAAAGCGACCCCAATAACCTGGAGTCGCTTGCTTCAATCTATCGTTTTGAAATTTCATCAAGTAAGATTTTATTAACAAGCGGTGGGTTGGCTTGTCCTTTTGTAGCTTTCATGATTTGACCGACTAGGAAGCCAATTGCACGATCTTTACCATTTTTATAGTCTTCAATTGATTGTGCGTTCGCATCAAGTGTTTTAGTAACGATGTCACGAAGTGCACCTTCATCTGAAATTTGAACTAAGCCTTTATCTTTAACGACTTGTTCAGCAGTTCCACCATTATCAGCAAGCTCTTTGAAAACTTTTTTCGCTATTTTCGATGAAATCGTACCATCGCTGATTAAATTGATGATTCCTGCTAATCCTACAGGCGTTAGCTTCGTATCATGTAACTCTTTTTGATCGACATTTAAGTATGCAGATACTTCACCCATCATCCAGTTCGATGCAAGCTTTGTATCGGCTCCTAAAGCAATCGTTTCTTCGAAGAAATCAGACATTTCTTTCGTCAACGTTAAGACCATTGCATCATAAGATGGCAAGCCTAATTCTTCAACGTAGCGTATTTTACGCGCATCTGGTAATTCAGGAATACTTGCACGGATACGATCCATCCATTCTTGGTCAATAACTAAATCGACTAAGTCTGGTTCTGGGAAGTAACGGTAATCATCTGATCCTTCTTTTACACGCATAAGCAATGTCTTGCCTGTCGCATCGTCAAAACGACGAGTTTCTTGTAAGATTTCTCCACCAGAAAGTAAGACTTGTGCTTGGCGCACTTCTTCATGTTCTAAGCCACGACGGACATAGCTAAATGAATTTAAGTTTTTCAATTCTGCTTTTGTACCAAATTGTTCTTGACCGTAAGGACGTAGTGAAATATTGGCATCACAGCGAAGTGAGCCTTCTTCCATTTTACAATCCGAAACGCCTGTGTACTGGATAATTGATTTCACTTTTTCCAAGTATGCATACGCTTCTGCTGGTGTGCGAATGTCAGGTTCCGACACGATTTCAATTAATGGCGTACCTTGACGGTTATAGTCGACTAGCGAATATCCTTTATCCGTGTGCGATAATTTACCAGCATCTTCTTCTAAATGCAAACGAGTAATTCCGATGCGTTTTTTGTAGCCGTCAACTTCAATTTCAACCCATCCATTTTCACCGATTGGTTGATCGAATTGAGAGATTTGGTATGCTTTTGGATTATCTGGATAGAAGTAATTTTTGCGATCGAATTTTGAGTGTGTCGAGATTTCACAGTTCAAGGCCATTGCGGCTTTCATACCGAAATCAATTGCACGTTTATTAACAACAGGTAATACACCTGGATATCCAAGGTCGATTACATGTGTATTGGTATTTGGTTCTGCACCAAAATGGTTAGGTGATGGTGAAAACATTTTTGATTCTGTTTTCAATTCTACGTGAATTTCTAAACCAATAACTGTTTCAAAGTTCATGATTGTGCTCCCTCCCAAATTTGAGGAGTTTCTTTATGGAAGCTCGTTGCTTGCTCGTAGGCATGTGCAACACGATAAATCGTTGCTTCGTCAAAGTGTTTCCCGATAATTTGCAGACCAAGTGGTAAACCTTCAGAGAAACCACATGGAATCGAAATTCCTGGAACACCTGCTAAGTTTACAGGGATTGTTAAAATATCATTTGCATACATCGTTAATGGATCAGCATTTTTCTCGCCCACTTTAAATGCTGGAGTTGGCGTAGTTGGGCCAATAATGACATCGTATTTTTCAAATACTTGATCAAAATCTTGTTTGATCAATGTACGAACTTGTTGCGCTTTTTTATAATACGCATCATAAGAACCTGCGCTAAGTGCGAATGTTCCAAGCATGATACGACGTTTTACTTCGTTACCGAAACCTTGAGCACGTGTTTCTTTGTATAAATCAATTAACGAATCAACGTTTTCTGCGCGGAAACCATAACGAATTCCGTCAAAACGAGCCAAGTTAGAAGACGCTTCAGATGAAGAAAGTAAGTAGTAAGTAGCTAAGCCGTATTTAGAGTGCGGAAGTGAAACTTCTTCCCATGTTGCGCCAAGTGATTCTAACACTTTTAGCGCTTCTAACACAGATTGCTTCACATCTTCGCTAACACCCTCTCCTAAATATTCTGAAGGAACACCTATACGAAGTCCTTTAATATCACCGGTTAATGACTCTACAAAGCTTGGTACATCTACATTTGCAGACGTTGTATCGTTTTCATCGACACCTGAAATTGCTTCAAGTAAAAGTGCATTGTCTCGTACGTTACGCGTAATTGGCCCGATTTGGTCAAGAGATGATGCGAAAGCTATTAGTCCAAAACGAGATACACGTCCGTAAGTTGGTTTCATTCCAACAACACCACAGAATGCGGCAGGCTGACGAATTGAACCGCCTGTATCTGATCCTAAAGAAAATGGTACTTCACCTGCAGCGACTGAAGCTGCAGAGCCACCTGATGAACCACCTGGAACTCGTTCTAAATCCCACGGGTTGCGTGTGATTTGGTAAGCCGAGTTTTCAGTAGATGAACCCATTGCGAATTCATCCATGTTTAATTTACCAATCGTGATCATACCAGCTTCGCGTAGTTTGCGAACAACTGTTGCGTCATAAATCGGGTTAAATCCTTGCAAGATTTTAGAACCACTTGTAGTTTCTAAACCTTCTGTTACGATATTGTCTTTTACGCCAATTGGTAAACCAAATAAAGGTCCACGTTCAGAAACAGGCACTTGGTCCATTTCTTTTGCTTGCGCACTTGCTTGTTCTTTATTTAATGCTAAAAAGGCTTTAACGTCGCCGTCTAAAGATTCAATACGGTTATACGCTTCAGCTGTCAAATCAGCAATTGAAAGCTCTTTATTATGTATCTTTGCTTGAAGTTCACTAGCTGAGTGGTTAAATAATGTCATGTGGAGTCCCTCCTTACTTCAAAATCAGTCTAAGATTGATGGTACTTTTACTTGGCCCGCTTCTTGCTCACGAACATTTTTCATCATTTTGTCACGGTCTAGTCCTGGGACTGACTTATCTTCACGCATGACATTTACTAATGGTAAGACATGTGTTGTTGGTACTACATTTGTTGTGTCTAGTTCATTTAATTGCTCAGCAAAATTAGTAATTGCCTCAAGTTGACCTGCAAACATTTCAGCATCTTCATCTGTAATGGCAAGACGAGCTAAATGGGCTACATGTTTTACTTCTTCTTTTGTTATATTCGCCATTTTTCACACCTCCGAATTCACAATCATACCCAATATCATATCATTTTTTACGCATAGAAACAGCATTTAAACTATTCCTATCTTTTGACTAGTCGTAAATGTGTACATACGGTTCAGTTTCATCAGCTTTTTTGATGACTAATGCTTCCGCTCCGTTAATCGAAGTGACATTTACTTCTACATGCATGGAAGCTGGGAAATGGTCCATCACCAGTCCGGTCATATATTGGGTGAAACCTACTAGTTCAGCCGCTCCATAAAATTGAATCGGTATTTCAATCGTCATTTTTTTAATGCTATCATCTTGATAGAATCCAGTTCCAACAACACTTGTATAGTTCGAAAAATACTTTTCTATATCTTGTTTAAAATTATTAAATGATTGGCCGACATCACGATATTTTTCCTCAGTGATGGGTTGAGGGAATAGTACATATTCTTCATTCAAGCTTGTCCAACCATCTAAAGCTGCTTTTCCTTTCGCTGCGACTCCGTACTCAAAATAACTGCCTGGAACAATCGAGTTACGACTCTCTTGTTTAAATATCCCCACTGTAATAGGGATGTTCTCCAGACCTTCCATTGCACGCATACGTTTAACAATTTCATTTGCCATCTTTCTACCATTTTCTTTGATTTTAGCCTGTGGAATTGACTCTTCGTACGTTGCACCAAAATCTTCTTTTTGATAATAGTAGTTAGAGTTCATGGCAAGTCCGATGGAAATACCAGCGAGTTGGATTTTATTATCTTTTGTTTTAACTAAATAGTTTTGTTCCACAATATGTGCCAAATACACAGGTGCAGTTTTGGCCAATTCAGCTGTCATATTGCCTTCCTTTGGTCGAGGAGGATTTAAGCCGAATTCTGATTGTGAACTTCTTGCTAACCATAGATTTAGTTCACTACTATCAAGAGTTTGACCTTCTTGAAAAAAGTAATCGTCTGGTGAAAACGTTCGTTGGGATAAACGAAGTAAACCGTTTTCAACTTCTTTTAAATCATATTTTGTATATATTTTGGAGACGACTAAACCTCGACTGGCACTTTGTTCATAAGGTAAAAGCGTACGGTAATATTGTTCAGATATTTGCACACTTGGAATAATTGCAGAATCTTCTTTGGTCTTTTCTGTTTCAGTGATGATTTCCGTATCTTTATCTGCATTTGGCATACATCCTGAAAGTAACGCTATAGAAATCATGGCTGGAATCCAGCTAAATCGTTTCATTATCGGAAGGGCTCCTTCACTGGTTTAATTCTTCAATCAGGCGATTTTCATCCCATACTGGAATGCCTAAAGTATTGGCTTTATCTAGTTTTGAACCTGCATCTTCACCAGCGATGACAATGTCTGTTTTTTTACTGACACTACCAGAGACGGTTCCGCCTACCTGTTCTATTTTCTCTTTTGCTTCTTGTCGTGTCAATTGTTCCAATTTTCCGGTTAACACCACTGTTTTACCAGTTAACACATGATCTAAGTTGGATAGATCTACTTTTTTTCCTGTGTAGGACAAGTTCACTCCTAGATCATCAAGTCGTTCAATTAAATCTTTCACTTTTTCATTGTCAAAATAGCTAATAACCGAATCTGCCATTTTGTCACCGATTTCATGAACCGCAACGAGTTGTTCTGGAGTTGCTTGCGCAAGTGTCTTCATATCTTCGAATTCTTCAGCCAAAATTTTGGCCGCTTTCTCCCCAACATGGCGTATTCCTAATCCAAATAACACACGTTCCATTGAATTTTGTTTCGATGCTTCAATTGCAGTGATTAGATTAGTGGCTGATTTATCACCCATACGATCCAGTTGAATTAATTGATCTTTCGTTAGCGTAAACATATCCGAGACGTCATGAATAAGTCCTTCACGAAACAACTGCTCCACTACTTTTTCACCGAGTCCATCGATATTCATCGCATTGCGTGACACAAAATGTATCAGTCCTTCAGTGATTTGAGCAGGACATTGTGGGTTCACACAACGAAGAGCCACTTCCCCTTCGATTCGAACAAGTTCACTTTCACAAACAGGACAATGAGTGGGCATTTTATACGCAGTCGAATCCTCTTTACGTTCTCCAAGTACCACCGCCACAACTTCAGGGATAATGTCGCCAGCTTTACGAATGATGACCGTGTCTCCAATGCGAACGTCTTTTTCACGAATCACATCTTCATTATGTAAGGAAGCACGTCCCACTGTCGTTCCTGCCACTTGCACCGGTTGTAGTATCGCAGTAGGCGTTAAGGCACCTGTACGACCTACCGTTAATTCAATATTGAGCAGTGTCGTAACGACTTCTTCAGCTGGGAATTTGTACGCCGTTGCCCATCTTGGACTTTTCGCTGTAAATCCTAGATCTTGTTGATGTACATAACGATTTATTTTAATGACAATTCCATCGATTTCATATGGTAAATTTGGTCGATCGGCTGTCCACTTTTCTATATACGCTTGTACCTCGTCTATGGACTGGCATGATTGTCGTTCCTTATTCGTTTGAAATCCTAAGTCATCTAAATAATCGAGAGCTTGTGCGTGACCATCTAGTTGATATGCTTCTCCGTCTCCACCAATTCCATAAACAAAAATGGCAAGGTTTCGACTTGCAGCGATTTTCGGATCAAGTTGACGCAAAGATCCAGCTGCTGCATTTCGCGGATTGGCAAATTTCTCTTCTTCGTTTGCCACACGAAATTCATTTAAAGAGTTAAATGATTTTTTGGGCATGTAGGCTTCTCCACGAACTTCAAGCGTGATGGGTTTTTTTAAACGTAAGGGAATCGAACGAATCGTTTTTAAATTCTCCGTAATATCTTCCCCAATACGACCATCACCACGAGTTGCCCCGCGAACAAAGACACCATCTTCATAGCTAAGTGAAATGGCCAAACCATCTATTTTTAATTCACAAACATAGGAAAAATCATCCCCAATATTTGCTCGAATACGTCTGTCAAAATCGTCTAAATCGTCTCGACCAAATGCATTTGATAAACTTAGCATCGGATATGTGTGTGATACTTTATGAAATCCTTGAAGAATCGTTCCTCCCACACGTTGAGTTGGAGAATCCGGATAAATTAAATCAGGAAATTCACTTTCAATTGCCATGAGTTCCTGTAAATATTGGTCGTAAACCGCGTCAGGTACGAGCGGTTGATCTAGCACATAATAGGCATAGCCTGTATCGTGTAATAGTTGATTGAGTTCTTTTACACGTTGTTCTAATTGTACTCTATCCATTGAATCTTTCCTCCACTCGATCATCTTTAATAACAGGTTTAAAAGTGGCATTATAAGAAGCAACAACTGCAACAGCTATTTTGAACGGAATTTTTAAACTACCTAGCATCAACCTTTTTCAACTGGTGCAAATTTAGCTAATAATCGTTTAATGCCGATTGGACTTGGGAAAGCAATATCGATTTCTGTGTTTTCACCTTCTCCGCGTACACTTACAACTGTACCTACGCCCCATTTTTTATGCACGGCTTTGTCACCGGTTGTCCATCCAAGCTTGTCACCGCCTGAAGTTTTATATTCAGGTCGTTCAACAGCTGGTCGTGTTGTGCTAGTAACAGCTCGACGGGTAGTTTTACTTTTTCCAGTTGCAGCAGACTTTTTCAAGATGACTTGTTCTACTATATCTTCTGAAATCTCCGCGATAAATCGTGAAGGATTGTTATAGCCACTACGGCCAAACAATGTTCGCGTTTGTGCACATGTTATATATAAACGCTCTTCAGCACGTGTAATGCCTACGTACATAAGACGACGCTCTTCTTCCATTTCGTCATTGTCGCCGATTGAACGGGAATGTGGAAAGACGTTCTCCTCTACACCAATAATGAACACCACAGGAAACTCAAGTCCTTTGGCAGCGTGCATCGTCATCAGGACCACTTTCCCTTTAGACACATCTTCATCATTATCTAACTTATCTAAATCTGAAATTAGCGCTAAATCAGTTAAAAATGAAACGAGTGTTTTATCTTCGCTGCGTTCTTCAAACGCTTTGGTTACAGATAAAAACTCTTCAATATTTTCCATACGACTTTCTGATTCAATGGTCTTTTCATTGCGCAGCATGTTACGATACCCGCTTTTATCTAACACTTGTTCAACGAGCTCTGTGACAGAAAGAAACTCCTGCATCTTACTGAATCCATCCATCATTTGGTGGAATTTAGCTGCTTCGTTTGCAGCTCTAGCAGGCAAGCCCATGAAGTCTACTTCTTGAAGTGCATCAAAAATTGAACGATCTTGTTCAAATGCAAATCTTGCCATTCGTTCAAAGGAGGTGGCCCCAATGTTTCGCTTTGGTTCGTTTATGACACGTGCCAGCGCTAAGTCATCTTCATTGTTGGCAATTAATCGTAAATAACATAGTAAGTCTTTAATCTCTTTGCGGTCATAGAACTTCGTACCGCCAACAATGGTGTAGGACATATTTGATTTAAGTAATACTTCCTCCATCACTCGAGACTGTGCGTTGGTACGATATAAAACTGCGAAGTCATCGAAACGACGATTGTCTTTTTGCATCAATTCTTGAATCGTTTTGACAACAAATTGTGATTCCTGCTGTTCGTCATATGCTTTATAGAGATTTATCTGTTCGCCGGGACCATTATCAGTTCGTAATTCTTTTGGAAAGCGACCCGTGTTATTTCCAATAACATCATTGGCTGCCTTCAAAATATGCTTGGTTGAGCGATAGTTTTGCTCAAGCATAATGACTTGTGCCTTTGGATAGTCTTTTTCAAAAGACATGATATTTTGAATATCTGCTCCGCGCCAGCGATAAATTGATTGATCCGAGTCACCAACTACACATAGGTTATTGAATTTCTTCGCTAACATCTGTACCACTTCATATTGGGCTTTATTCGTATCTTGGTACTCATCGACATGAATATAGTGAAATTTATTTTGATAAAACTCCAAGACCTCTGGGACACGTTTGAAGAGAGTTAAAGTTGTCATGATTAAATCATCAAAGTCGAGGGATTGATTTTTACGAAGACGTTTATTATACGCAGTGTAAACTTCTGATGCTGTCTTCTCAAACGGATTAAATTGATTTGCTTGACCCGCAAATGTTTCGGCGTCTATGCACTCATTTTTTGCAGAGCTAATTACATTTAACATCGAACGTGGATCATATTTTTTCGGATCAATATTTTGGTCTTTTAAAATACGTTTAATCACGGTTAACTGCTCCGATGTATCTAAAATAGAAAAGCTTTTTGAATAACCAAGTTTATCAATGTCGCGGCGTAAAATACGCACACACATCGAGTGAAATGTCGATACCCACATACTATTTCCTGTACCATTTCCAAGTATTCCATCTATACGATTACGCATTTCTTTTGCCGCTTTATTAGTAAATGTAATGGCTAATATTTTAGAAGGATATACTTCTTTTTCTACGACTAAATAAGCGATTCTATGCGTTAATACACGCGTTTTACCTGAACCCGCTCCAGCCATGATAAGAAGAGGTCCTTCAGTTGCCTTTACAGCTCTTTCTTGTTCGGGATTCATCCCTTTTAATAAATTCTTTACAACAACTTCCATAGTGCACCATCCTTTTTACGAACGCTAGTTCTTTTATTATAAACTGCTTCAGCCAATTGTCAAAGTGACACGGTATGCACAGCTTTCACTGTTTCTAATGCTTCATTTAAATTATCATAGAGATGATTTCCCACCACAACTGTGTCGGCAATCCTTGCCATTTCAGTCGCTTGTCTCACTGAAGTTATACCTCCACCATAAAATAAACGAGTCTTCTTTAACACATTTTTTGCTGCTCTTACTATGTTAGGATCGCCATAAATACCGCTATATTCCACATAAAAAATGGGCAGTTTAAAATAGTGTTCCGCTAATCTTGCATGGGCAATCACTTCACCCTTAGATAAATCTGTTTGCGCTTCGGTAACCTGTGCTACTTTACAATCTGGATTTAAAATACAGTAGCCTTCTGGTACAATTTCATCCCAGTTCATGAAGTCACCAAATTCTTTAATTGCTTCCACTTGCATGTCTTTAACCCAAGTAGTTTTTCTACTATTTAGCACAGTAGGAATAAAGTAAAAATCAAATCCTGGTGTAATACATTCTATAGTAGAAATTTCCAGTGCAACCGGCACTTTATATCTTCTAACTCTTAACAATAAGTCCAACACTAAGTCATGGGTCACGCCATCTGTTCCGCCAACTAGAATGGCGTCTGTTCCAGATTGACACACACGCGTTAGCGCTACATCTGAAATTTCCTTTGCAGGATCTAGTTTAAAAACATGACGCCAATTTAAATACTCCATGTGCTCCCACCTAACGTAATTCTTTTACACTAATCTATTAGCAGAAAAACACATCTTGCAGCCACAATGGTACAAGATCATGTAATTTCTTATTGTGATATCCGAAAATGTACATTCACTTATCAGTATAACAAAAAAACTGAACAGAGATGGTCTCTGTTCAGTACTTTGGAAATTGAAAAGGTTTTTCATCTGGATATAATCTGCCAAGCATTTCATCATACGTATCGTTCCCATAATCGAAACAACGACGCACGCGTGAAATAGTTGCGGTACTAGCACCAGTCTCATTTTTAATCACTTCATACGTTTTCTTCATACGTAACATATGTGCAACTTCGAAACGCTGTGATAGCGATTGAATTTCGCTAATGGTACATAAGTCATCTATAAATCTATAGCACTCTTCCATATCTTTTAATTCTAAAATCGCTTTGAACAGCTGATCTGTTTGGTGACCACGAATTTTATCTACCTGCATGGTATTGACCTCCTTTTTCAGCTTGCTTTTATAGTGACTAGGGTGTGAAAGTAACCGTTTGGTCTATACCAGTTTTAACTAAATGAATCCAAGATTTCCCCGGAACGAGTTTAGCAGGTTGGCCGTTTTCCATTGGAGTGAGCACTCCATCTACTTGTTTCCATTCAATTTCTCTCATATACCCAGCTTGGAATAAATAGCCTTTCCCTCCAGAAGTTAAATCGAGTTGTTGACGGCCTGCTTTATCAATCGTTTGATGAACAACTTCAAAGAACATAACATTAGCTAAGAGAACATCTTCCAAAGAATCGTGATCAACTGTTACAGTCCCACCCGATGAACGATTGTATTGTTGAGTAATTGTATCATATGAATACACATGGTGAAAGTCTTCACTATTACCATAGCGGACATCAATCACTGTCGCAAGTTCAGCAGGGGGTACGTCCTGTACAGACTCATAAAACGAAAGCACAGGGGGTTTTTCATTTTCGGTTCGAGCCCCTATTTTTTCAATGCCGTCGATTACATTTTCACCAGTAATGTATGAATTATGTGGCGCTACTTTTTCACTTGAACGTTTAAAGAGCGTTCCATCGTACTGCATGCCATTAATGTTATCCACTACACCGTTTTTTAACATCTGTTTTGCTTCAGGACTATAGCCATGTGCTACGTAAAATGCGTCGAGTCCTGAAGCTATATTAATAAAGTAATCTCTCGCACTTCTTACAGGTCCAATATTTTCAGGTAGTTCACTTTGGTACAAAGCAAGTAACCTTGTAATGTTTCCTTCAGCTACCATTTCATAAACAATATCAGCACTCGCAATGCCCGACTGAGGTCTTGCTTTCGGATGGTTGTTGATGGTTACAATCACTGCACGATTTGTAAATTCATCTTCAGAACGTTCTCCAGAAAAAGGTGAGACATAAGGCAAGGAAACATCTTCCTTTTCAACTGTATCTTCTAGTAAACTTTCTTCTTTTTCTGCTAAAGTTGGTTCATCTGCTTCGACTATTTCTTCTTTATCTTTTGAACAGCCAGAAACTAGTAGAACTAAGATAATCATAAACATCCACTTTTTCATTTTTAGGCTCCCCCTTAAGATCTCATGAATGAAGGAAACAAAACGGACTTTTTCATTACATCAAAAATGCCACGTTGTGTAATTCGTACATACGGTAGATGAGTAGATTGTAAAAATAACAATGTATAGATTGCATCTCCGTGTATATACCCTCGCTCCTTTAATGCTGTCTTTAAGGCTAATTCTTGTACGATTAAATCTTCTATTGATTCATTAGACAAGCTTCCACCTATTGCCAGTGGAATATGTGAAACCACTTCACCTTGCTCAACAAGTACAATGCCGCCTTTCATGCGTTTCATTTCATTAAATGCTATGAGCATATCTTGACGATTTTTTCCTATAAGGATGATATCCCCTGTATTGGAATAAGAAGTTGCAAACCCCATCACAGAAGTCGCAAAGCCTTTGATCATCGTGTTTACTCGCCACTTTCCTTTGCGATCAATGAGCATTAAATAACTCTCATCATGCTCTGTACTTAATGTAGTTTCTCCCGTATAAATCGAAACGCTGTATGGTTTGGTAATTACGTCGTTTACCATTTCAATTCCAAATGGCATAGAAAATTCAAAATCACCATCATGCAAATCGAAAGGTAATTCTAATTCACCTAGAGCAGACCAATCTATTTTCGGTAACTTGTGAACTTGTTTCCCGTCTTTTTTTAACCATACACCTTTAGATAGTACGCTAACTGGGACAGGTTTATGTTCATTTTCCAAAAAGTTTAACGTCGCAAATCTCCCTGTGGCAATAAGGCCATGTAAGCTTGTCATATTGTAATAACGTGCCACATTATAAGATGCCATATGGTAAGCATCTATTGGCTCAACTCCAGCATCTAATGCTATTTGAATACATTTATCCATTACACCATCAATATGGAAAGAGGGTGTTGAACCATCCGTAGTCATCATTAAATGGTCAAATACATCTAGTCCTTTATCCACAATATCTTTTAATAAATGTGGTAAATCTGGACGAATAGACGAATGCCTTAACGTCACGGCATAGCCATGTAACAAACGACGTTCGACTTCTTCAACTGTCATCGCTTCATGGTCTCCATCAGCTCCAAGCAAACGCATACGTGCCAACGTTTTTTCTGATGCCCCTGGAAAATGACCTTCGAGTTTTTTGCCTTTCATTTTAGCCGATTGTAACCAGTACAACATTTGATCGTCACCAGCTAATAAACGTGGCCAACCAGTCAACTCTCCGCCCAAAAGAACTTCAGGTCTGTCTAACCATTCACCAATTGATTTTGTCGTAAATAAATCATCTTCATTTTCTAGTTCTGTTTGTGAATCAAATCTTGCCCACCAATAGAATGAAAACGGCAATTCATTTAGCTCATCAAGAATTGTAAACGCTTTCTCATTTTCAAGAAATAAAAAGAGGATTAGATTGTCTGATAGAAAAGTAGTAGTTCCTAATTGAGCTGCATAATCTGCGAATGATTGGGGATGATAAAGTTGGAATGGATGAACATGAGGTTCAATGTAGCCTGGTACAATAACCTGTCCCCCTGCATCGATTATTTCTGCGTCAGTCGTCATTACTGGCATTTCTGAACCTGCGTAAACAATACGATCTTTAGATATCCAAATATTTCCTTCTACCCATTTTTTCAACACGCTATGTAAGTATTTTGCGTTTATAATAATTTTGTCAGGACTCGCTTTTCCATCAATCATACTTAATTGATGACGAATTTCACTAATTTTCCACGACGTGTGTTGCATGTCATCCATTCTCCTTTCACGTACTGTTTTATTTTTTATACTAGCATAACAACTTCAGACTTTAAAGAAAACTATTGGAAATGTAGAAAGGAGGAAAATTGGAATGACACAAACACAAAATATAAGTACTCGCAACGCGCTAGCAAGACTCTCGCTCGGTCTTAGTATGCTCGCTTATGGTACCGCTAAACTCTCCCGAAATCCAAATTGTCCTAAAGGGCGCATGTTGATTGCCTTTGGGGCTATGAAAGCAGCAGAAGGAACCGTGAAATTTTGTCCTTTAAAAGCTATCATGCAGAAACAAGGTATGATGGGGCATACTGCAGGACCTGAAGTAGAGAAGTTAATGAAAGCCTTTGCTAGTGATGGCATGTCGGTAACATCGTAACAAAGTTTAGATGTGGCATTCGCGGTTGGAAAGTGTTTATTCGGCTTTGTGAAGATTTATTCCGCTTCAGTTGCTGTTTATTCGGCTTCAACTGATGTTTATTCCGCTTCACTCACGTTTTAATCGGCTTCACAAGAGATTTAATCGGCTTCAACCAAATATTTACAAAAAGACTGTCCCAAATTATTTGGCGACAGTCCTTTTGAAGTTATTTTAACGCACGCCATCCGATATCACAGCGATAGAAGAGGCCATCCCACTCAAGGTCAGATAACGCTGCGTAAACTTGTTGCCGTGCTTGTTTTAAAGAAGTCGCTTTCGCAGTTACCAAAATCACTCGGCCACCATTGACAACAAATTGACCATCTACTTCTTTCGTCCCAGCATGGAACACTTGCAAATCTCCATTAAGCTTCGATAAATCAGGTAAAATAGCACCCTTCTCTACTTTCACAGGGTAGCCATTTGCTGCAATCACGACGCCTAATATTTCATCATTTGACCAATTTAATTCAAAAGGCTTTTCATCGAGAAGTGCTGTCATAAACTCACCAAAATCAGAAGTCATTCGTGGCAAAACAACTTGCGTTTCAGGATCGCCAAAACGCGCATTGAATTCAATCACTTTTGGACCTTCAGCAGTTAAAATGACACCTGCATATAAGATTCCGCTAAAAGGGGTCCCTTCAGCAGCCATCGCTTCAACAGTTGGTACGACAATTGAATCGTACGCTTGTTGAATAACCGATTCCGGTAAATGAGGAACGGGTGAATAGGCTCCCATACCACCTGTATTCGGGCCTCTGTCACCATCATATGCACGTTTGTGATCTTGAGAAATGACCATCGGATAAATTTGACCATTATGCACGAAGGACATATACGAGAATTCTTCCCCATCTAAGAAGGCTTCAATGACTACACGTGAAGAAGACTCACCAAACTTTTGGTTTCCAATCATGTCTTCTACAGTGAAGATAGCTTCCTCAAGAGTCATCGCAACGACAACACCTTTACCAGCAGCAAGACCATCTGCTTTAACCACAATTGGCGTACCCATTTTTCGAATATAGTCTTTCGCTTCATTTACATCTGTAAATGTTTCATATGCAGCTGTTGGGATCTTGTATTTTTTCATCAATTCTTTAGCAAACGATTTACTGCCTTCGATTTGAGCTGCTGCTTTCGTAGGTCCGAAAATACGTAAACCTTGGGATTCAAAATAATCTACAATGCCCTCAGCAAGAGGTTGTTCAGGTCCAACAAAGGTTAAATCAATAGCATTTTCATGAACAAACGCAGTTAACATTTCAAATTCTAATGAATCGATGGCTACGCAGGTTGCATCTTGCTTCATCCCATCATTCCCAGGAGCAACAAATACTTCTGTTACAGATGGAGAGTTTTTAAATTGACGTACAATGGCATGTTCACGACCACCACTACCAATCACAAGTACTTTCATCAAAGTTCCTCCTTATTAAGAAATTCGAATAGGATTTTGTGGAACATACTCTTACTGTTGGTTATCATGCATTTGCGATTACCAGCGTATCGCATGGGCTCACAAGTATGAAAACCAAATACTTGTCAGTCTCATTATTCATGATTTTGCGGACTTGCAGGATTCAAATGCACTCATTTTTTTAAGTGTTTTGCTTTATTATAATTTGTTGATTTTAATTATTTTATTGATTGTAGTGGAAGGCGGCGAGAAAACATGTGCTCCTGCGGTTACTCGTCGCAAAGATATTGGACAAATGACAGTTCGTGCAATATCTTTCCAGCGGGAAAAGCGAGTCCAGGTGAGACCCCGCCCTGTTTTCTGCATCGCTATGCTAGCTTCGAAACATGAAAGTGCGTTGGAACGGAAATCAACAGTATATTTTAACAGTGCCTAGTGTTTGAAGTGACGAACTCCTGTAAACACCATCGCAATACCATACTCATTTGCTTTTTGAATCGAATCTTCATCTTTTACCGATCCACCTGGTTGAATAATCGCAGTAATACCTGCTTTTGCAGCCGTTTCAACTGTATCATTCATTGGGAAAAAGGCGTCTGATGCAAGAGATGCTCCTTGTGCTTTATCTGCAGCTTGCTCTAAAGCAATCTTCGCTGCTCCAACGCGGTTCATTTGACCAGCACCAACGCCTAAAGTCATATGTGCATCTGTGACAACAATCGCATTGGATTTCACGTGTTTAACAACGCTCCATCCTAGTTTAAGTGCCGCCCATTCTTCATCTGTTGGTTGACGCTCTGTGACAACACGCACTTCTGCGTCTGCCAATCCATATGCGTCTGGTTGTTGCATCAACAAGCCACCTTCAATTGACACAGTGTTCCATTTATCTTTTTTGTTTTGTTCAAAAGGAATTGTTAATAATCGAATATTTTTCTTCTTCGTTAAAATGGCTAATGCTTCTTCTGAAAATGCAGGAGCTAAAATAATTTCTAAGAAAATACCTGAAAGTTGTTCCGCTGTTTGAGCGTCAACTTCACGATTTAAGGCAACGATTCCTCCAAAAATAGACATGCTATCCGCTTCATAAGCTTTCCCGAAAGCTTGAGCAATCGTTTCACCAATTCCTACTCCACATGGGTTCATATGTTTAACAGCTACTGCAGCTGGAAGTTCAAATTCTTTGATGATTTGAATGGCAGCATTAGCATCTTGAATGTTGTTGTAAGAAAGTTCTTTACCGTGCAGTTGCTGTGCAGAAGCAATTGAGAAATCCGATCCAAGTGAACGTTGATAGAATGCTGCTTTTTGATGTGGATTTTCTCCATAACGCAGTGGTTGTTTTAATTCATATGTAAATGTAACCTGCTCTGGAAATTCTTCTCCAACTAATTCTGTTAAATAATTAGAAATATAAGCATCGTAAGAAGCCGTATGACGGAATACTTTTGCAGCTAAACGTCTTCGTGTATCTAAAGTTGTTTTGCCCTCCGCTTTTAATTCTTCTACAACCGCTGGATAGTCTGCTGCATCTATAATGACTGTAACATACGCATGATTCTTCGCAGATGCGCGCAACATAGCAGGTCCACCAATATCGATATTTTCAATTGCATTGTCAGCTGTAACATCCGGTTTTGAAATAGTTTCACGGAATGGATACAAATTCACACAGACAACGTCGATTGGCTTTATACCATGTTCGTTCATTTGTGCTTGATGATCAGCATCATCGTGCTTAGCAAGAAGTCCACCATGAATCATAGGGTTCAATGTTTTGACACGTCCACCTAATATTTCAGGAAAACCTGTTACTTCATCGACAGGAGTAATAGCCACACCATTTTCTGATAAATAAGCTTTAGTTCCACCTGTTGATAAAATTTCATATCCTAATGTCTCTAACTCTTTTGCGAATTCAAGAATTCCTGATTTGTCTGACACACTTATGAGCGCACGTTTTTTCACGAAAAAGTCCTCCTTATAATTAGAAAAGCGGATCAGGCCAAGTGGGACCAACTCCGACGTTGTGAAACGAAGGTGCGGCCTTAGCCTGAGGAGCTAGACATAACCAATCCTTGTTAGAGGATTTGGCTTACTATTTTTATTTTCTACAGATAAGCTGATAGGTAAGGAACGAAGGCTAAGAACGCGACGTCCTGTCGCAACGCCTTCATGACCCGCTTCCTGTGGGCCTCCATAATTGTTGTAATGTTTTTGTATAGAGTTCGTGTTCAACTGCGTGAATACGTTGTTCTGTTTTTTTGGGGTCACCGTTAATAACTTCAACGGCTTGTTGCGATAAGATTTCCCCCGTGTCCATGCCAGCATCTACATAATGTACGGTCACACCCGTTATCTTTACGCCATGTTCCATAGCCTGACCAATGGCATCTTTACCAGGAAATGATGGTAAAAGCGAAGGATGAATGTTGACGATTTTATGTGGAAATGCATCCAGTATGGTTTCTCCAATTAAGCGCATGTATCCAGCTAACACTAACCATTCTACTTCAAGCTGTTGTAACTCTTGCAAAATGGCTGTCTCATAATCCACTTTTGAAGAAAAATCTTTCGGACTGAAAGCTACTACAGAAACACCTGCTGCAGTTGCACGATCCACCACAAATGCATGCGGTTTATCCGTCACAACTGCCACGATATCGGCATGTAAATCACCTGCTCTTGATGCATCCATGATGACTTGAAAATTACTTCCACTTCCAGAAGCAAAAATCGCCACCTTTGGCTTATTATTCATTGACTAAAGTCCCGTCATGAGAGCCTTTGAAGTGAACACCTTCACCCTCAATTACTCGACCAATAACGTAAGCATTTTCACCGTTTTCAACAGCTACTTGTATGGCTTGTATTGCTTGTTCTTCAGGAAGTGCAATGACAAAACCAATACCCATATTAAAGACACTATATAAATCACGGTCAGTTAAAGACCCTTTTTCTTTCAACATTGAAAATACTGGTAAGACAGGCCAAGAGCCCAACTCAATTTCTACACCTAAGTCAGCTGGCATCATACGAGGCAAGTTTTCGAAAAAACCTCCGCCTGTTACGTGAGCCATGCCATGAACGGTAAGCTTTTCATGAATAGCTAAAACTGGTTTTGCATAAATTTTAGTTGGTTCTAGTAATGCTTTACCGATATGCCCCAAATTTTCGTATCCCGCAACTAAGGAATCAATTTCATAACCTTGATCGGCAAACACGATTTTACGTACAAGAGAGAAGCCATTTGAATGAATTCCACTAGAAGCAAGTCCAACAAGTACATCACCAGTTTGAATATGCTCACCTGTTACAATATTCGACTTTTCAGCAACTCCTACAGCAAAACCTGCAACATCATATTCATCTACTTCATATAGACCCGGCATTTCTGCTGTTTCTCCGCCAATAAGTGCAGCACCTGCTTGCACACAACCATCAGCTACGCCTTTAACAATTTGCTCAATCTTTTCAGGTTGAGCTTGTCCAACTGCTAAGTAATCAAGGAAAAATAATGGTTCTGCTCCTTGAGCTACGATGTCATTCACGCACATTGCAACACAATCGATGCCAATCGTATCATGTTGATCTGTCATAAACGCTAATTTTAATTTGGTTCCAACTCCGTCTGTACCAGAAATTAATACAGGTTCTTTATAATTGAGCGACGACAAATCAAACATGCCACCAAAACCGCCAAATGCACCCATTATGCCTTTACGTGCTGTGCGATCCACATGAGACTTCATTCGCTTTACAGCTTCGTAACCCGCTTCAATATTTACACCAGCTTGTTCATATGCCTTTGACATTCATGTCGCCTCCCTAGCGTGATAATTCTTTTTTATGAGGTAAAACAGTATCTGGATAAATTTCTGTTGGATAATTATTTGTAAAGCAAGCCAAACAATGCCCTGCATCAGGTCCTTCATCCGTACGACCGATTGCGCGCACCATTCCTTCAACTGATAGGAAAGTTAATGAATCTGCTCCAATTAATACCCGCATCTCTTCTACGCTTTTGTTTGACGCAATAAGTTCTTCGCTCGAACTAATATCAATACCGTAAAAACATGGGTTTTTAATAGGTGGAGAACTGATGACAACATGTACTTCTGTCGCTCCTGCTTCTTTTAACAAAGTGACGATACGTCTAGACGTTGTCCCACGAACGATGGAATCATCCACCATGACAACTCGTTTGCCATTTACAACTTGGCGTACGGGAGACAATTTCATCTTGACTCCGCGTTCACGTAAGTCTTGAGAAGGCTGGATAAACGTTCGTCCGACGTAACGGTTCTTAATTAATCCTAATTCATAAGGAATACCTGTAGCTTCAGAGAATCCAATCGCAGCAGAAATACTAGAGTCCGGAACTCCAGTCACAACATCCGCATCAATTTCCAATTCTTTCGCAAGTTCTTTGCCTAAACGTTTTCGTGCCATATGAATATTGATGCCATCAATATCTGAATCGGGACGTGAGAAATAAACGTATTCCATCGTACAAATTGCACGTTTCTGTGGAAAAGCAAAACGCTCTGCTCTCATTCCTTCATCGTTTATTATTAGGAATTCACCAGGCTCAATCGAACGAATATATTCCGCACCAATGAGATCAAACGCACATGTTTCAGATGCTACAACCCATGCATCTCCTAACTTCCCAAGTGACAGAGGACGTAATCCATTCGGGTCAAGTGCAACGGTCATTTCGTCTTCAGTCATCATGACGACTGCAAATGCACCTTTAAGAAGTGAAAGTGCATTTTTAGCACGCTGTTCAAATGTAGCGTAGCCACTTTTTTTAATTAAATGAGCTAATACTTCTGTATCTGAAGAGGATTGGAATATACTACCTTGACGCTCTAAATGTCTTCTTAAGGAATTTGCATTAACTAAGTTACCGTTGTGTGCAATTGCTAAACTACCCGTTGAAGAGCGGAATAAAAGTGGTTGTACATTTTCAATCCCTCTGCCTCCTGCTGTTGCATAACGGACATGGCCTATTGCACCACTGCCCTTCAAATGGTCAAGCTTTCCAGTACTAAATACTTCACTCACAAGACCTTCACCTTTTACCGCTTGAAGCGATTGACCGTCAGTAACGACGATCCCCGCTCCCTCTTGTCCGCGATGTTGCAAAGCATGTAGTCCATAATAGGTGATTTGTGCTGCATTCGAGTCTCCCCAAATTCCAAAGACGCCACACTCTTCGTTTAACCCTCTGAGTTCAGCAAGCATGGAATTGCTCCTTTCCAAGCAGCCTTAAATTCTTCTACAGAACCTGAAACCCACTCTTCGCCATTCCCATTTCGTATAATGACGGACTTATCAGATGTTACCGTTCCTATTTTCACAGCGTCTTTTACGATTTCTTCGAAAGCTACTGCATGTGCTTCTTTTACAGTTACGATGAAACGTGATTGTGATTCGCTGAATAAAGCAGTAATCGCCGAACCAGTTATTGTTACGTCTACACCAAGATTTTGACTACCAAATGTTTTCTCTGCTAACGCAACCGCAAATCCACCTTCAGAAATATCATGTGCAGATGCTACTTTGCCTGATTGAATAGCTAGTAAAAGTGCGTCTTGACGAGCTACTTCTACATCTAAGTTAATCGTAGGTGCTTTACCAAAAATGCGACCTTCTACCATTTTTTGCAACTCACTACCACCAAATTCAGTCATCGTTTCTCCGATTAGGTAGACAAAGTCACCTGCTTCTTTCACGTCTTGCGTCGTAACATGTGACAAGTCTTCAACTAATCCAACTAAACCAATTGTAGGTGTTGGATAAACAGCGACTCCGCTGCGTTCGTTGTAAAGTGAAACATTCCCACCGATAACTGGTGATTCAAGAGCAAGACACGCCGCAGCCATACCGTCAGCTGACTTTTCTAATTGCCAGAAAATCTCTGGGTTTTCCGGATTCCCGAAGTTTAAACAATCGGTAATTGCCAGTGGTTTAGCTCCAGAACAAACAACATTACGTGCAGCCTCTGCTACCGCAATTTTGCCGCCAGTTTCTGGATCCAAATAAATATAGCGAGAATTACAGTCTGTCGTCATCGCTAACCCTTTATTCGTCCCACGAACGCGAACTACCGCAGCGTCAGAACCTGGTGCAACGACTGTGCTTGTACGCACTTGATAATCGTATTGATCGTAAACCCATTCTTTTGAAGCAATGGTTGGTTGTTTTAATAAGTTTATTAAAGTTTCTTTATAATTAGCGACCTGTGGTTCAACATTTTCCATCGCTTGATATTGTGTGTAATAAGCAGGAACACTAGAAGGTTTATAATAAACTGGCGCTTCTTCTGCCAACGCATCTGCAGGAACATTAGCTACAACTTCACCTTTATGAAGTAAACGAAGCATTTTATCATCAGTTACAATGCCAACAGCAACTGCGTCTAAATCATACTTCTCAAATAGCACTTCGATTTCTGCTTCATGCCCTTTTTTCACGACAATTAACATACGTTCTTGAGATTCAGATAACATCATTTCGTAAGCAGTCATTCCTGTTTCACGTTGAGGAACTGCATCTAAATTCATTTCAATACCGAAACCTGCTTTTGATGCCATTTCTGCAGCTGAAGAAGTTAATCCTGCTGCACCCATATCTTGAATACCAACTAAAGAATCTAATTTAACGAGTTCCAAACACGCTTCAAGTAACAGTTTCTCCATGAATGGATCTCCCACTTGAACCGCAGGGCGTTTCTCTTCAGACGCTTCACTCAATTCTTCAGAAGCAAATGTTGCACCGTGAATACCATCGCGTCCTGTTTTTGCGCCAACATACATCACTGTGTTGCCCACACCAGAAGCGATCCCTTTTTGGATGTCTTCATGATTAATTAAACCAACACACATCGCGTTTACTAATGGATTTCCAGCATAACAATCATCAAACTGGATTTCTCCACCTACAGTAGGAATACCAATACAGTTACCGTATCCTGCGATACCAGCAACTACTTCTTCAAATAAATAACGTACGCGGGGAGTTGTTAATTCACCAAAACGTAGTGAATTTAGCATAGCAATTGGACGTGCTCCCATTGAGAAAACGTCACGAATGATCCCACCCACACCTGTTGCCGCCCCTTGATAAGGTTCGATAGCTGATGGATGATTATGTGATTCCATTTTGAAAACAACAGCTTGTCCGTCTCCAATATCAACAATTCCTGCACCTTCACCAGGACCTTGTAAAACACGTGGACCTGTCGTTGGAAATTTACTTAATACAGGTTTCGAGTTTTTATATGAACAATGCTCTGACCACATAACTGAAAATAAACCTGTTTCTGTATAGTTTGGCTGACGTCCTAAAATCTTTTCAACCATTTCAAACTCGCTATCTGACATGCCCATTTGAGCGTATAATTTTTGTTCTTTAATCTGCTGAGGATTTGGTTCAAGCATGACTGACATGAGATTCCCTCCACTGTTTAACCATAGATTTGAATAGTGCTAAACCATCCGTGCCACCAATCAATTCATGAACGGCACGCTCTGGATGAGGCATCATGCCTAAGACATTGCCTCGTTCGTTAACAATCCCTGCAATATCTTCTACACTGCCGTTTGGATTATCGTTTGAATACGTAAACACAATTTGATTGTTCGCTTTTAGTGAAGCAAGAGTTTCTGCATCACATGTATAGTTCCCTTCGCCATGTGCGATTGGGACATCGATCACTTGACCATTTGCATACGCATTTGTAAACATAGTGTCGTTATTTTCAACTGTTAATTTAACTGTACGACACATGAATTTCAAATTTTTATTACGAAGTAGAGCTCCTGGAAGAAGGCCTGCTTCTGTTAAAATTTGAAAACCATTACAAATTCCTAGTACAGGTTTGCCAGCATCTGCAGCTTTTTTCACTTCGCTCATCACGTTTGAAAATTGAGCAATTGCTCCACAACGTAAGTAATCTCCGTAAGAGAATCCACCTGGCAATAAAATACCGTCATAACCACTTAAATCTTTCGTATCATGCCACACGTACTCAGCTTCTTCACCAAGCTCGTCTTTAATTGCATGATACATATCTAAATCACAGTTCGATCCTGGGAATACGAGGACTGCAAACTTCATTTTCTTACAGCCTCCTCAACATCGTATCGATAGTCTTCAATTACTGTGTTGGTAAGTAGTTTTTCACACATTTCTTTTACAAGCTCGTCTAATGGTCGTTCAGAGTCATCCACTTGAAGTTCCAAGTATTTTCCGATGCGTACATCTGCTATTTCGTCATATCCCATTGTATGAAGTGCCCCCATGACTGCTGAGCCTTGTGGGTCTAATACGCTTTCGCGAAGAGTTACATAGATTTTTACTTTTTTCATTTTGTGAGTCCTCCTAGACGGGATAGTATGATTTCGTATGCGTCTTTTAATTGTCCTAAATCTCTGCGAAACACGTCTTTATCTAACTTTTGTTTTGTTTTTTCGTCCCATAAGCGGCATGTATCCGGTGAAATTTCATCTGCAAGCAAAACATTACCATTTTCATCGCGACCAAATTCTAATTTAAAGTCTACCAAGATCACGCCGACTTCTTTGAAAAATCGAGTTAACACTTCATTGACTTGTAAGCCTTTTTCATAAAGAGCTTTCACTTCAACTGGTGTAGCAAGGTTTAAAAGTTCAATATGTTCTTCAGTAATCAGAGGATCTCCGAGTTCATCGTCTTTGTAGTAAAATTCGACGATTGGTCGTGCAAGTTGTACGCCTTCTTCAAGTCCAAGACGCTTAGCCAAACTACCAGCAGCGATTTGACGAACAACGACTTCAATTTGAATAATGTCGACTTTTTTTACCAACTGTTCATGATCAGATAATTGTTCAACGAAATGTGAGTCAATACCCTCTGCTTTAAGTTTTTCGAACAATAAAGTAGTGATTCGGTTATTTAACGTACCTTTTCCAACTATCTCGGCTTTCTTTTCGCCGTTAAAAGCTGTGGCACTGTCTTTATATTCCACAAAGAGAATATCCTCTTTGTCTGTTGTGTATAATCGTTTCGCTTTACCTTCATACAAAAGTTGACCTTTTTCCACGTGTATTCCCCCGATTAGTTTAGTCCGAGACGTCCAAAAATCATGTCTACATGTTGGATATGATAATTATAGTCAAAGCAATCATCTAATTCTTCTTTGGATAAGTATGATGTGATTTTCTCACTCTTTTCAACTACACCACGGAAGGCGATTTGGTTTTCCCATGCTTCCATTGCGCAAGGTTGTACAGTATCGTAAGCTTCCTCACGAGCTAACCCTTTGTCAATTAACCCCAGAAGGACTCGTTGTGAGTAAATCAAGCCAAGTGTGCTATCCATATTGCGTTTCATATTTTCAGGGAACACCGTTAAGTTTTTAATAATATTGCCGAAACGGTTCAACATATAATTTAAAGCGATCGTCGCATCTGGTAAAATCACACGTTCTGCAGATGAATGTGAAATATCACGTTCATGCCATAATGGCACATTTTCATAAGCAGTTAACATGTAGCCACGAATTAATCGTGCAAGACCCACCATATTTTCCGAACCGATTGGATTACGTTTATGAGGCATTGCCGAAGATCCTTTTTGACCTTTAGCAAATGATTCTTCCACTTCACGCGTTTCTGACTTTTGTAAGCCGCGAACTTCTGTCGCAAATTTCTCTACAGACGTTGCGATTAACGCAAGCGTACTCATGTATTGTGCATGACGGTCACGTTGAAGTGTTTGTGTTGAAATAGGTGATGCAGCAATCCCCAAGTTGTCACATACATATTTTTCTACAAAAGGATCAATATTTGCATATGTTCCAACTGCACCAGACATTTTGCCCGTTTCAATAGACTTAGCAGCTGCTTCAAAACGTTCCAAGTTACGCTTCATTTCCTCATGCCATAACGCTAACTTTAATCCAAAAGTAGTTGGCTCAGCGTGTACACCATGTGTACGACCCATCATGACTGTGAATTTATGTTCTTTTGCTTTATTCGCTAAAATTTCAATGAAATTATTTAAGTCTTTACGAAGAATTTCATTTGCTTGTTTGATGATATATGAAAGAGCCGTATCAACGACGTCAGTGGAAGTAAGGCCATAATGCACCCATTTACGTTCTTCGCCAAGTGTTTCAGATACAGCACGTGTGAAAGCAACTACATCGTGACGCGTCTCTTCTTCAATTTCTAAAATACGACTGACATCAAATGAAGCACTCGCGCGAATCTTCGCTACGTCTTCTTTAGGAATATCACCAAGTTCTGCCCAAGCTTCACAAGCTAAAATTTCTACTTCTAACCATGCTTGATATTTGTTTTGTTCTGTCCAAATTGCTCCCATTTCTGGGCGTGTATAACGTTCTATCATAAATTGCTCCTTCTATTCTGACCAAATGCCAGAATGATCGATTTCTTGTAATGTTTTATTAATATCATCAGTCAAAATGGTGACATGCCCCATTTTACGTTTCGTTTTCGCTTCTTCTTTCCCGTATAAGTGAATCGACCAATCCGGGTATTTTGAAATAGCATTTGATAAAGGAACAACATGTTCTCCGAGAACATTCACCATAACTGTCGGCTGGTGTAGAGTTGGTTTGCGAAGTGGCCATCCACATATCGCTCTTACATGTTGATGAAACTGAGAAATGGTAGTTCCTTCTATTGAATAGTGTCCTGAATTATGAGGACGCGGAGCTAACTCGTTAATAACAATTGTGTCATTTTCTAAAACAAACATTTCAACTGCCAAAGTTCCAACTAGTTGTAAGTGATCAGCAATTTGTTCAGCTGCTTTGGTAGCTTGTGTAATAATCGTTTCAGATACTCTCGCAGGCACAATTGTTTGATGTAATATATGGTCTTTATGAATATTCTCTCCAACAGGTAAACAATATGTTTCGCCGTTTCCGTTACGCTGAACGATAACTGAAATTTCTTTTGTGAAAGGAACAAACGCTTCTGCAATACACGCACCGTGTTCAAATAATGGTGTGGCTAGTTTTAATTCCTCTTTTGAGTTTAACTTAACTTGCCCTTTGCCATCGTAACCACCAAATGCCGTCTTAACGATACAAGGAAACCCAATTTCTTCAATAGTTGCTTTAAGTTCTACAGGACTTGTAGCGACAACATAATTCGCAATCAAGACACCCGCTTTTCGAATTTCAGCTTTTTCAGTAATACGATTTTGTGTAATACGAACAAGTTCAGCACCTTGTGGAACATAGGCGAATTCAGTTAGACGCTTTAGGCCCTTATAGTCGATGTTTTCAAATTCATACGTAATAACATCGCTCACTTCTGCAAGTTCTTCTAAAGCACTGTCATCATTAAAAGATGCGATAATTTGTATATCTGCTACTTGTCCACATGGAGACTCCATTGTCGGGTCAAGTACAGCTATTTTAAATCCGGCTTCTTTAGCAGCTAAAGCCATCATACGTCCTAATTGACCACCACCAATAATCCCGATTGTTTGTCCTGGATAAATGGTTTTTGTCATAGTAAATCACCATTGCTTTCAAGCACTTTTGCTTTTGTTTCTTGTCTACGTTGATCTAAATTGAGCGCAAGGGTTTGATCCGTCATAGCTAACATTTGAGCAGCAAGTAATCCTGCATTTGTTGCACCAGCTTTTCCAATTGCCACTGTTGCTACTGGGACACCACTTGGCATTTGCACGATAGATAGTAATGAATCTATTCCATTTAAAGCTTTTGATTGAATAGGAACTCCGATAACTGGCAAAGTAGTTTTTGAAGCGACCATTCCTGGTAAATGGGCCGCACCACCAGCACCAGCAATTATTACTTGAATGCCTCGCGTACGTGCTGAAGAAGCATATTCAAACATTAAATCTGGAGTTCGATGTGCAGACACAACTTTTTTTTCATAAGGGACTTGCAGTTCATCTAAAATGTCACATGTATGTTTCATTGTTTCCCAATCACTTGAGCTTCCCATGATGACGCCTACTTTTTCATTCACTGAAAATCTCTCCTTTAATTGTGTGTTCAAAAAGATTCATAAAAAGAGCCATTTTTGGAACTCAGCTTTTTTTAGGAAATTTTTTCGAACTACCTCTACAACATAAAAATCCCCAAATAAACTGCTCACTATGCATGAAAAGCAGTTTACTTGAGGACATTAAAGAAATTGGGCTATGAGTTGCTGACATATACATGCACAGTTTCACATCCTTCATTCATCCAAAAGTTGCTTTCCCGCATAGTCCGGTCATTTACGGTGACCTGGTAGAGACGCTAAAGCCAATTCTTTAGCATATATGGGGATTAGATGTTTCTATATTCATATTTTAACAAGATGATCTCTATGAGTCAATGCAAAATGCGAACAATAATTTTTAAGAAAACCATATCGTTCGGTTTTTAGACCATTTTATGGTTATTCAGAGATGTCCGTACCTTTAAACTGGATGATTTGACGAATAGGTAGATATTCACCATTCACTTCTTCAAAAACAGGTTTTTCTCTTCGCCCTATCGGCATATAGCCTTGCGTCTTCATGCGTTTCAAACAATCATCAATCGTTTCATTCTCTTCGACTTCAAACCACAGTGTTTTTTTCTTCATTTAAAGAGCTTTCCTTTTCTTACAGTCTTGACCCAGAAACCGCCATGAATTGTTTTAGGTTCATATGCAATGATAAATGCTTTTGGATCCAACTCCTTAATTGTCGCATATAACCTCAGCTCATACTTACGAGGAGTCAAAATTTGCATTGCTTTTCTCATGCCCTCAAGACCATTCGCATCCCAGTCTGTAACGCCATATCCTTTATCTCGCAATAAGCGAGGCAATAATTTATTTTCTTCAGTTGTAATCACATTCACTGTTATATATCCAAGTGCCATTTTCTCTTCAATCTTAGTACCAATAATGACACCCGTTCCATATCCGATTGCATAAGCCATTAGATTTTGAATCTCATTTAAGTTATCGAGAACCAAGCCAAGACCTACAACATAAATAACCACTTCAAACATACTAATAAATGCAGCAACATAACGATAGCCTTTTAACGTCAATATCATACGTACAGTAAAGAATGTTACATACACAATATTAATACTAAATATAATTAACACCATCAATAGTGCATCTATTCCCATCACAATCTTCCCTTCATTCAAAAACATTTAGTCCTAATCTTATTAGAGAAACTGCAAGATTACAAGGGATATTGATTGAATTATAAAATGTAATATTCGTCATGAAATATGCTGTTTGAAAAACAGAAAATATCCTTTAGTTTCATAGAAATTCAAATGGATATTCGCGAATTCTATTTACCTTTGAACACATTACTAGCAGAGTGTTGGCTCACAGACCTAGTCGAGGTGGCTTTTTCATATGTGTCCGATTTAGACACTTCCATTAGAATTGACGAAACACCTGAGAACTAATTTTTGTTACCGAAAGAAACTTAGCATGAAATTATAGGCTTCACCCATCTTTTTTTCATTTTGGATCATCTGGAATGATGTTAATTTGTTTAGCAGTTGCTTGAACAGGGAGAGACTCTTTAACAGGACCTTCAAAAAAGACATTGATATACATTCCAACTTCTAAATTATCAAAATCAGTGAGGTCATTAATATAGATTTTAGTATTAGGTGTTACGGTAACCACAGCTTCTTTATATTTAGCACCATTATTTTCTGGACCATCAATTTTAATAGTTCCCATAATCACTTCATCTTCACTAGCTGTTATCTTAACAATATGACCAGCGACACCATATTCAACAAACTGACTATCTTCAGATGCAGAAGGATTCAGATTATTGGTTGATTCGGAGATCTTATTACCATTTCCACATCCTACAAGAGCTAATAATATTAGAAAAATGATCGCTTTTTTCATCATTTAGATTCCGCCTCTCATTTTTTAATTAGTCGGATAATTGAATGAAAAGTTACATATAAGACATTCTTGATAGAAGATTGGCTTTATTTACGCTACGCTGCTAATTAGGGAACGAAAATATCAGAAAGTGATGGTAAGGTGACTTGTTAGTTAAGACAACAGGTAATATATACTTAATGATCTTCGGCAATTGCATGTCTTTCACTTTTGCTATACACTCCGAGTCTCATCATTTTGTTTATTCGACTTATTATCTTGCTCATCTTCTATTAAACCTTGGGTAAATATACCGGTTCCCTTTTATAGGTTCCTGTCTTACAGTTGCCTTGCGACGTCCTAGTCTCTTTTGCGGGAGAGTAGAGTAAGATGTTGATATCGGGCATGAGCTTAACTTCAAGTGTGTGGAGATTTAATATTCCTTCCTATTAAATAGTTTGAAAAAGATTTAATCGGCTAGATTGAGGTTTTATTCCGATTCACCCAATTTTATCCATATAATTCCTTCTCGAGGGACCAATCCAGGAGGAATAATTGCCTTGATTTTCGCTACGCTGCTTATTAGGGAATAAAAATAGTAGAAAATGTGGGTATTCATCGGCAAGGTGACTTGTTAGTTGAGAAAACAGGAAAATACATCTGATGAATTTTCGTCACAACGTAGGTTATTCTGTTTGCTATAGGTTTCATCATCTCCCTGAACTTCTTGTTTAACCCATTTCTCGCTCATCTTCTATTAACACTCAAAATAAACCATGCAAAAAACCGATATCAGCCCTGTCAGACAGGGAAACCTTAAAGTTTACATAAAAAGTTAACTTTCGTGTGTGGATGATTGATTTTCCTACCTTATTTAGTAGTTGATAAAGATTTAATCGGCTTGGATAGGGTTTTATTCGGCTTCGGGAAGGTTTTATTCCGCTTCACCAGAGATTTAATCGGCTTCGTGACTCGTTTAATCGGCTAGAACCGGTTTTTATTCCACTTCGCCCAATTTTATCCATACAAAACCTTCGCGCTGGATCAATTGAAGAGGAATAACTGGTTGATTTTCGCTACGCTGCTTATTAGGGGACGAAAACATCAGAAAGTGTTGGTATTCATAGTCAAGGTGACTTCTTAGTCGAGACAACTGTTGTATAAATCTAATGATTTTCGTCACTTCACAGGTCTTTCCGCAAGCTATATGATCCAGGTTTCATTCCTCATCTCCCTGAACTTCTTGTTTAACTCGTTTCTAACACATCTTCTATTAACACTCAAAATAAACCACACAAAAAAACCGATACCTTTTTACAGGTAACGGTTTCTTAATTGCCTAGCGACGTCCTACTCTCACAGGGGGAGACCCCCAACTACCATCGGCGCTAAAGAGCTTAACTTCCGTGTTCGGGATGGGAACGGGTGTGACCTCTTTGCCATTATCACTAGACTAATGAGTGCTTGTTCACTCAAAACTGGATAAACGAGCCATTGAAAGCCATTCAATTTTTATTTGGTTAAGTCCTCGATCGATTAGTATTCGTCAGCTGCACACGTCGCCGTGCTTCCACCTCGAACCTATCTACCTCATCGTCTTTGAGGGATCTTACTTGCTTGCGCAATGGGAAATCTCATCTCGAGGGGGGCTTCATGCTTAGATGCTTTCAGCACTTATCCCGTCCACACATAGCTACCCAGCGATGCTCTTGGCAGAACAACTGGTACACCAGCGGTGTGTCCATCCCGGTCCTCTCGTACTAAGGACAGCTCCTCTCAAATTTCCTACGCCCACGACGGATAGGGACCGAACTGTCTCACGACGTTCTGAACCCAGCTCGCGTACCGCTTTAATGGGCGAACAGCCCAACCCTTGGGACCGACTACAGCCCCAGGATGCGATGAGCCGACATCGAGGTGCCAAACCTCCCCGTCGATGTGGACTCTTGGGGGAGATAAGCCTGTTATCCCCGGGGTAGCTTTTATCCGTTGAGCGATGGCCCTTCCATGCGGAACCACCGGATCACTAAGCCCGTCTTTCGACCCTGCTCGACTTGTAGGTCTCGCAGTCAAGCTCCCTTATGCCTTTACACTCTACGAATGATTTCCAACCATTCTGAGGGAACCTTTGGGCGCCTCCGTTACACTTTAGGAGGCGACCGCCCCAGTCAAACTGCCCGCCTGACACTGTCTCCTGCCCCGATAAGGGGCAAGGGTTAGAAGTTCAACACAACCAGGGTAGTATCCCACTGACGCCTCCTCCGAAGCTGGCGCTCCGGAATCTCAGGCTCCTACCTATCCTGTACAAGTTGTGCCAAAATTCAATATCAGGCTACAGTAAAGCTCCACGGGGTCTTTCCGTCCTGTCGCGGGTAACCTGCATCTTCACAGGTACTATAATTTCACCGAGTCTCTCGTTGAGACAGTGCCCAGATCGTTACGCCTTTCG